>DATAOU010000123.1:0-14165 GCA_036265575.1 Pyrinomonadaceae bacterium | reverse complement strand
ATGACGCGGTTCGGCGGCCAATCGGAAAAAGTCGTTGTGCAGGAGCGGCAACTCTTCCCCAAACCCGATTCGCTCAGCTTTGAACAAGCCGCGGCTGTTCCGGTGAATTACCTGACTGCCTGGGCGCTGTTGGTGGTAATGGGCGGGTTGCGGGAAGGCGAAGCCGTTTTGATTCATAACGCCGGGGGAGGAGTCGGCCTGGCCGCGCTTGACATCGCCAAACACATCGGCGCAACGACCTACGGCACCGCCAGTCCAGGCAAGCACGAGTTCCTGCGGCAGCGCGGGTTGGACCACCCGATTGATTATCGTAATGAGGATTGGCTGCCGGCGCTTAAACAAATGACAAACGATCGTGGGGTCGAACTAGTTATCGATCCGATTGGCGGGGGACACTGGAAAAAGAGTTATAAGGCGCTAAGAACAACCGGGCGCCTCGGCATGTTTGGAGTTTCAACTGCTTCGGCGAATGGTCTAAAGGGCAAACTGAAATTGCTAAAAGCTGCGGCGCAGATGCCGCGGTTCCATCCGCTCGGTTTGCTGAGTAAGAACCGCGGGGTCTTTGGTTTGAACCTCGGACATATGTGGCATGAGCCCGAGAAGGTTGCAGAATGGGTGCGGGACATAATGCAGGGGATTAATGAAGGCTGGATTCAACCTCACGTCGACAAAGTGTTCTCGTTTGATGAGGCAGGCGCTGCTCACGCTTACATGGAAGCGCGCAAAAATATCGGCAAGGTAGTACTTCGCCCGTAATCGTTTTAAATCATTTCTGTCGAGACGCGACCAGATCTGCGAGCGAGGAAAAACGCGATCAGCGTCGAATAGATCAAACCAAATATCAGCGAACCGAGAAACAACCCGGCATAGGCCATCGCTGCTACCTGCCAGAGCGGACTATTCTGCGGCCCGGCCTCACTCAATAACAGTTTCGGCCCGGCAACCAAATATTCGATCATAAAGAAAACGCAGGCTGAGATCGCGTAAACCAGCGAAATCGCCATGCCTGTCTTTATGCCTTCCTTAAAACTAAGTGCGCCCCCGAGTTGTCTCTTGCGTTCCCGCATCCCCAGGAAGATTGCGAGAATCGCTGCAGCGTTAAAGAGAACTGCGGAAATAATCTGTCCCAACGGACCGGTGCCCATCCCCAGCCACAGCCGCACCAGCAAAATCCAAAGCGCAACGACAGCAGTGATGAGCAGTCCATACTTAAGCGCTATTTTCATTGGTTTTTTATTTTTGTTCTTGCAAATTGATCGGCGCTAACCCCGCCGCTCGCAATTGTTGATTTAAAGTCATAATGTCCTGCGTCGTCAGAGTCTGCCACTGGGTCCGCAGCGACCGCGCATCGGCTTGTACCTGTGTCACCGCAGCGACCGTCTGCGGCGTAGGCGCCGCGTCTACATCCTGAAGAATTCCGAAGAGTGTTTTTATTCTCGCGAGCGCGCTGGCTGCAGTCAGCTTATTCGCTAAATCGGGCCGAGCGACTTCGGCACCCACCAACTCCTTAACCTTTTGCACAAACGCATCAATCTGAGATTTGACCTCGTCGGTTTTCGCGGTCGAGCGCAGGTCCGCGAGCTGCTTGCTCAGCGGATTGGATTGATTAGTGATCAAATTAAAAGCTACCCACGTATCGTACAGTTGTTTCGATAACCTGAATTGCTCATCCAGATCGCGAGCCGCAGTCTTGACGCGCGGATCCATCTGTACGATCAAAGGCTGTGTATAAGTCCTGCCGTTTACGTTTAGTACAGCCGTGTACTTACCCGGCATTACCCAGGGCGAGGTGAAGTCGGGCGCCGTGTTGCGATAGACGGCCGCGATTGGATAAGAAGGTTTTTCGCCGGGGACTGGTGGATAGTGCATGTCCCATAGAAACCGGTGCATACCTTTGGCGCCGGAAAGTCCCTGCGGCGGACGCACCCAATAAGTTGGAATGGTCAGCTGTGGATCGATTGGAGGAATGGGATCGGCACTGGAATAACGCCGCACGATTTGACCGGCAGCGTCGCGAATCTCCAAAGTGACAGGGGCTGCAGGGGTAGAGCCCAAATAGTAATCAATTACTGCGCCATCCGGTGGATTTTCGCCGCCGGGTTCGTCCGGTGGTAGCGGCGTATCGGTGTTCATGTTCCAGCGCACCCGAATCGCAGTTTGCGGTTTGAATAAGAACGCGTCGGCGCTAATCACTTTGGTTTCTAATTGCCGCAGCGGCGTGATGTCGTCGAGAATCCAAAAGCCCCGCCCGTGCGTTGCCACGCAAAGGTCGTCGCCTTTGATGATGAGGTCGCGAACCGAACTAGCGGCCATGTTCAAACGCAGTGATTGCCAGTGATCGCCGTCATCAAAAGAAACGTACACCGAGCGTTCGGTGCCGGCAAAAAGCAATCCCCGGCGCTCGGGATCCTCGCGCACAACGTTCACGTTCTCGTTGCCCGGTATGCCGTTGGTGATTTCCGTCCAGGTGGAACCCGAGTCGCGCGTGCGATAAATGTGTGGACGCAGATCATCAAGTCTGATTGTGTTTACTGCGATATAGGCTGCGGCGGGATTGAAATGACTGGCGTCGATGATTGAAATTTTCTGCCAGGCTTTAAGCTGTACCGGCGTTACATTTGTCCAGTGTGCGCCTCCATCAGTAGTCACATGGACCAGTCCATCATCGGTGCCCGCCCAGATTCGTTTGATATCAAGCGGCGAGGGGGATACTGCATAGATAACACCGCGTTGGGTAGGTTGAGCCGTTGGTTGCGTGCGGTACTTTCCAATCGTTACTGGAAGTTCGAAAGTTTTCCGCGTTAGATCCGGACTAACCTGCTGCCAGTTTCGGCCACCATCTCTTGTTTTCCATAACGTGTTGGCAGCGAAATACAGGACGTGCGGATCCACTGGAGAAAAAACCACCGGCTGAGTTCGTAGCATGCGAAAGTCCGGTGCGCGAAATGGCTGAGGCAAGATGTTTTGTGCCTGCGCGGTGCGACGGTCATAACGAGTAAGCTTGCCGCCGTAAACGATGTCGGCGTCAAGCGGATCAGGAGTCACGAAGCCGTATTCCTCGGCGCCCACCGGGTGCCATTCGCGCATAGTTATTTGACCGTCATTACCGCGACTCGAGATGCAAACCGAACCACTCTCTTGTTGACCGCTGCAAAGCCGATAGGGAAATGCGTTGTCGGCCCCGACGTGATAAAGCTGGGCCGTCGATTGGTTGTACCAACTGCTCCATGATTTGCCGCCATTCACGGTGATAATCGCACCTTGATCATATCCAAGCAGAATAATTTCCGTGTTGTTTGGATTGATCCAAATGTTTTGCGTGTCGTCGCCGCCGGGCGCGCCACGAAAGCCAATCCACGTTTTGCCGCCGTCGCTGGATTTCCAACAGACAGTGCTCGCGACATAAATGACGTCGGGATCCTTCGGATCGATGCGTGGGACTGGAAGGTCACCGCCACCAATACGACCGGCGGGACGGGCATCAGTCGTTGCAATCCGCCAGTTGTCGCCACCGTCATCTGAAGCGTAAAGCTTGACTCCGTCAGGTGTAGCAACCGAGGCGAACAAATGCTTCGGTGAACTTGCTGAGATGGTGAGGTTCGCCTGGATAATTCCGTCCGGCAAGCCTTTACTTAGTTGCTTCCAATTCTTGCCGCCGTCGGTGGACTTGAATATTCCGCCACCGGTTCCGGTCCAGGCAGCATTTTCCCAGGGACCCTGACGCGCTTCCCAAAGCGACGCGTACGCGGTGTCCGGGTGCGACGGATCGATCATTACATCGGCAGCGCCGGTGTTCTCGTCTTTGTAGAGAACCTTTTCAAAACTCTTGCCACCATCAGTCGAACGGAACACGCCGCGCTCTTCATTGGGTCCATACGGATGACCGGCAACCGCCACTAACAAGTGATCTGGATTTTTTGGATCGACAGCAATTTGGGGAATCTGTTGTCCGTCTCGCAGGCCCAGATGCGTCCACGTTTCTCCCGCGTCGGTGGATTTGTAAATTCCGTCCCCGACAGAAAGATCGGGACGCTGCAACCCTTCGCCACTGCCGACATAAATAATGTTGGGATTCGACGCGGCAACCGCGATGCAACCGACAGAGCCGGTTGGTTGATCGTCAAAAATAGGGAACCAGGTGCGGCCATAGTCGGTCGTCTTGAACACACCGCCATTCACCTGGGCGATATAAAAAACGTTTGGTTGGGAAGGCACGCCGGCTACTGCGCGCGTTCGGCCGCCGCGAAACGGTCCAATGTTGCGCCAATGAAGCGACTGTAAGAGATCCGCGCTGACCTGACCGGTGGCTATTGAGCCGGCATTAAGAAAAACAATCATCAGCACCGGTGCTAAAGCGAGGCGCAGAAAAATGGATCCCGTTTTTAGGCGAGCCAGACGCGAGCAGTAATCAATCATCATCATGGGGTTTGGTGCCCTTCCAGTATTTGAAAACAATTCAAGCGGCAGTTGTTGCTGCTCGACAATTGGCTATTGCAGGAAACCACTCAAGTTAATTCAAATTGCAGGTCTTCCCAACCTGCATCCAATGGAACTTGAAGGGTCATCCTTGCATTGAACGGCTTCTGGGCGTTGAAACGCCGGGCTAAACTCATAGCGACGCTACGCACCCAAGCGCTTTATTGACAGCAACTATTTACCGAATATGTCTCCGACCTTACCGGCGATATCGCCGAGGCCGCCGGCCACACCGCCACCACCTGCTACGACGTTGTCCAGTTGACCGGCGATCGGTTCCGGCAATCTATCTTTGAGAAAGCCGAGAACTGTGGTGACTGCGCCGCGCGCCTGCTCTTCTGAGATTCCAGTTTTTGCGGATACCTGTTTTATAAGTTCTTCCATACTGTCTCCTTGCCGTCTGAGGTTGATTAAGACGCATGTTGTAGAGTCTGGTTGCCGGCACAGACTAAAGTCTATGCTACTGGTTATTGCCAACCCGGCGTTGCTTGTCCCTGAGCGTCATGCCAATAGGGCGCCCACGCCAAACTGAAAACTTTCACGGCAATGTTGGTTTTGGTTGGTTTCAGCGTGACCGTTTCGAGCGGTTCAGTCTGCGCATCAAAAGAGTTCTCCAGGGCGTCCTTTTCTGTCTTAAACTCTGCGTCCAGATTTGCTGCCATCTGATTGACCGCCTCGACAGTTTCCTGCGCGCGTCCGACATCTTCCGATTCTTTCATCGAGCGACCGACGCCGCGCGCCGCGGTGGTGGCGCGGCCCAGCGTGGTCAAGCTAAGAGACTTGCGTCCCAGGAATGAGGAAAGCAGCGTGGTGCCAAACGAGATTGCGGTTTGCATCTTTTGGCTCTTGGCCTGTTCGGCCTCGCGATCAACAGCCTGTTCAGCGCGGCGTTTTCGTTCCTCCAGGGCCGCGATCTTAGGCGCGTATTTCTGCCGCAGCTTCTCAGCCGCCGCATCGCGGGCTTCGCGGGCGAACTGTTGCAAGCGAACACGAAAATCGCGCTCCGATTCGTCAGCGTTCGAAGTCTGGCCCAGCGCGGCGCTTTGCAATAGTTCAATTTTCTGCGTGCGATAGAGCCAGCTTGAGAAATCTTTTTTCCAGGTATCGTAGCTTTTGGCTTTGCTGCCGGGCGACGGTAAGTCGGCAAATTGCGCACCGTCCTGAGGCGTTTGGTCCAAATCCTCAAGGGGCAAATCGACAACTGTTGCCTGGTTCCAGTCGATCGCCACGACACCATCGCCAATCGGCGCAACGACGCTCAAGTCTTTGGTTGTGTCAATAGTCTTGTCGGTAAAGCGAACCTGGGCCGCGCCGAATACTGCCGGATGATATACGAGCGTTGCACGTTGGACTTCGTTTCGTAACGGAATAAAGTACTGGCTGATTTCGGAAGGCAAGACGGGCCGGGCGCTGGCTGCAGACGCCTTCATTGCTGTGGCCGGGGCCGCAGCAGTCGCCAACCCGGAAGCAGTTGATTGAGACGCAGCACTAACATTTGCAGCCGGTGCGCCTGTGGCGCCTACCTGCGTCACCACCGGAGCCATCAGGGTTTTTATTTGCGATCGCGTCAATGGACCACGCAGGTAGGACATGGCCCAGCGACTCTCAAAAACTTCGGGACCATCTTCATGCACGTTGTTCATAACAAAGATCCGGTTCCCCAGTCCGGCGAGCGTTTGTTCCATCTGCGCGCGATCAAACTTCATGCCTGTGCCCGCCGCCACTCCTTCCAAACCTTCAAGCACGCGATTTTTGTCGCGTTCGGTTTGTAGACGACCGATGAACCAGGTGCCGGTGTTCGACAAACCTTTGTAGTCAAGATCCACCGGGTTCTGTGTGACTAACACGACGCCGAGTCCAAAGGCCCGGCCCTGCTTGAGCAATGTCAGCAGCGGCAACTTCGAAGGCGGATTTGCAACTGGAGGGAAGTAACCAAAGATTTCGTCCATGTACAAGATTGCGCGCAGGCTGGTGGTGCCGGATTGGCCTCGCATCCAACCCAACGTCTGGTTCAGCAACAACGAAACGAAGAACATTCGTTGCGCATCATCGAGGTGGGCGATCGAAAAAATTGAGACGCGCGGTTTGCCTTCGGGGGTGTGCAGAAGTTGTTGCAGGTCGAGGGGCTCGCCTTCCATCCAACTGCTAAAGCCCGGAGCTGCCAACAGGTTGTTCAGCGACATGGCCAGTTCAAAACGATCTTTTGAGGGAAAGAATGAATCAAGATCCATTACGCCAACTTTACTCATCGGCGGCGTCTGAATTTGTTGTATTAGCGCGGCGATGTCCAGGTCGTTACCGGCGGACCAGGCAGAATTCAGAATATTCGAAATCAAAATATGCTCGCGGCTCTTAATCGGATCCGCTTCGATGCCTAACAGGCCAAGCAAACTTGTTGCAGTGGTGCTGATGCGATCACGCATCAGCTCGGCGTCTTCGCGCATCGCAGCCGGCGGAGCGGCGAACGATTTCAAAATTGAAACCGACAAGCCGGCGTTACTACCCGGCGTATAAATGCGAAAGTCAGCAGCGTCCTTCAGCCGCTTTATGCGCGCGCCATCCTGGCCCCATTGCGCCAGACCGTTCTTCCAGAACTCAGCCTGCTGCGCCGCGTAATCGGCTGGAGAAAGGCCTTTCTTCTCAGCATCCTCTTCGTTGATCCATGGCGCGAAGTCCTGGGCGGTAAGGTCCGGAAACGTCAATAAGAGGTTCGCGAGATCTCCTTTTGGATCGATCACGATGGCCGGCACCCCGTCGATGGCTGCTTCCTCCAAAAGCGCGACGCAAAGGCCGGTTTTGCCGCTGCCGGTCATGCCGACGCATACCGCGTGGGTTACGAGGTCCTTCGAATCGTAAAGAACGATGCCGTCCTTCGGCTTCTTTTTCTTCAGGTCATATGGGCGACCGAGATAAAAGGCCCCTAACTTTTCAAAATCTTCCATGTACTATCTCCAGCGTTGAAACTTATACAGCTCGCCTCAGTGTTCAATTATGTCTGGCAATCACCTTGTCTGAAATCATGTCATAGGTTGATTGGCTAATAATATTTCGTCTCACCAGATCGGTCTTTTCGCGGTAGGGCCTGCCGTCAATGATCTTCTGGGCATTCGCTTCCCCAATCCCGGGCAATTGGATTAATTGATTTTTGGAGCAGGAATTTAGGTCGATCAGCTCTGGGCTGCTTCGGTTGTTAGCAGGATGCGAGTTCGCATTCTTTAATCCAACGATGTTGCCATCACGGCCACAGCCAACAGAAACCAAGGCACCTAACAGGAGAGCGCAAGCGCAATATAGTCGCATAAGAAGAGACTCCGAAGCGCAGCAGTTCCAGAAAATGAATCGCGAATTTTGTGCAGTGTAGCAATTGCGGAACCAGAAGCGGTAGCGACGGGAAGCTAAGGTCGGGCCCTAATTTCGTAAAGCAAATTGTTAGCTCGCGATGGTTGAATAGCATCGAACCACCGCAGACTAACAGTTTGCTTTACAACCTCCCAAGTCCAGCAATTATTGCGCTTCAAAGATTAGATCCACATCAAACTTTTCCCATAGCCCTGGCGACGGAGGTTATCAACGTCTCGGGATCGATCGGCTTGGCGACGTGCATTTGAAATCCGGATGAAAGCGTGCGGGCCTGATCTTCTTTGGTTGCATAAGCGGTGAGAGCGATGGCGGGCATTTCCTTCGCGCGCTTGGTTTTCAGTTTGCGCAGTTTGGTGATCAGGCTGTAACCATCTTCGTTCGGCATTCCTATATCGCTCACTAACAAATCTGGTTTCCATGTTTTGAACGCCTTCATTCCTTCAGCAGCCGATTCACAGCAATTCACGTCGCTGCCACATCGCGTAAGAATGGCGCTCACTAAATCGCGCGAGTCTGCTTCATCATCTACAACCAGTATGCGCAGTCCTTTCAAAACTTTTAGGAAGTTGGGCGCGACGCCGTTGCCATTCGCCTCAGTTGCTACAGTATCGGCTCTCAGCGAAGCACTGCTCGAAACCAAAGGCAGCGTGACGATAAATGTTGAGCCTTTATCTTTTCCGTCACTTTTTACTTCGACGTTGCCGCCATGAAGTTGTACCAGATGCTTGACGATTGAAAGTCCCAGGCCCAACCCGCCGTGCATCCTGGTCGTGGAACCGTCTGCCTGCCTGAAGCGATCGAAGATGTAGGGCAGAAACTCCTCAGTAATGCCCAGACCTGTATCGGTAACCGCCACCTGCACGTGCTCTTTCTTTTCTTTAACCTCAACCCGGACAGATCCACCTTCGCGAGTAAATTTGATGGCGTTGCTGAACAGGTTCCAAAAGATTTGTTGCAGGCGATTCGCGTCTCCCGCCACGAGGCATCCCTTACTCTGCAGGGATGTTTTGAATTGAATGTTTTTTGCTTCGAACGAAGGACGCACAGCATCGATGGCGGATTCGATTACCGCGCAGACATCAACTTTGACCGGGTCGATTTGCAACTTGCCGGTGATAATGCGCGAGACATCAAGCAAGTCGTCGATTAATTGAGACTGTGACCGGGCATTTCGTTCGATCGTTTCCACCGCGCGATTTAGTTGCGACTTATCCAGACTTCCGGTGCGCACCAAGTGACTCCAACCGAGAATCGCCGTTAGCGGAGTACGTAGTTCATGGGAAAGCGTGGCCAGAAATTCATCCTTGGTACGATTCGCCTGCTCGGCTTCCTCTCGCGCCGCCTGTTCCCGCACTAAAAGTTTCGCGCGCTCTTCTTCAGCTTGTTTGCGTTCCGCAATCTCCATTTGCAACTCGGTGGCATGGCGTTGCGCATTGGAATAAAGCACTGCATTTTGATAGGCGATGCCAACCTGAGTTGCGAGGGTCGCTGCCAACCGTTCGTCCGCCTCCGAGAATTCGTCTGCGTCGGGTTTATTAAGCAGATAGACCCAACCACAGACCCCGTTTGGTGACATGATTGGCGCGCCGAGGAAGGTATGGACCAGCTCTGACGTCTTGCCTCTCTCGCGCAATAAATCATCGGCATCGCTCAAACGCAACGGACGGCCTTCCTTTATCAGATGGCGCAAAGCCCGCATCAGGCTTTTCGAAACGTCGTTACCTGAGCCGGCCTCGCCATCGGCACGGCAGCGGAAGAAGTAATGCAACGTTTTGCCATCATTATCGATTAGGCCGACCGCCGACTCCTGGGCGTCAACAATCTGGCGCGCCGAGCGGCAAAAGTTTTCCAGCACCTGCGAGGGGTCGTGTTCTGAAGTCAGCTGGTGGCCGAGATCGATGAGCATATTTAGACGGGCCAGGTTTGCGTTCTCCAGCTCAAGGTTCTTTTCCTGGAGCAACTCCGCCTGTCGTTTGATCTCCTGGGTCTTCTTGAATAACTCGACAAAGACGGCGACCTTCGATCGCAGGATGTCAGGCTCGATAGGCTTAACAATGTAGTCGACGGCGCCCAGCGAGTAACCCCGGCTCAGATGACGTCCTCCGGTGCTGTCGGCAGTCAGGAAGATGATCGGTATGTCGCGCGATCGATCGCGGCCGCGAATCAGCTCCGCCGTTTCCAGGCCGTCGAGGCCCGGCATGTAAACATCCATCAGGATGACTGCCACTTCGTTGTCGAGAAGATAACGAAGCGCATCATCGCCGGAAGCGGCGCTGACAAGATTTCTGTCTGGTGAACTAAGAATCGATTGCAGCGCCAACAGATTTGTTGGACTGTCGTCGACCATCAGTATGTTTATCTGTTCTTCAGGTTCCATGATGGACTGCTACAGCGCTAACCAGTTTGTTCAGACAAGGAGCAATTTCTTCAAGCGGCAAAACCCAGTCAGCCTTTGTATGGGCCAATGCCGCCCGTGGCATCTCGTTGCTGGTAGCTGTTTCCGGGTTCTCGATCAACGTGACGCCGCCCTGCGAACTTATTTTTGCGAGCCCGCGCGCTCCGTCAGCGTTCGCGCCCGTCAAGACGACGCCAACGGCTTTGTCTCGATATTCGTCAGCAACGCACTCAAACAGCACATCGATCGAAGGCCGTGCATAAGCCACGGCCTGGTCAACCGACAAGGCAAAACTCCTATTTTCAATCAGCAAATGGTAGTCGCGCGGGGCCAGGTAAACACGGCCTGACATTACAGGCTCTTTGTCTTCAGGTTCACTAACCGGCAACCTGCTTGATCGTGCCAGAAATTCACACAATCCGTGTTCCGAGGTCGCGCGATGCTGAACGATAACCACGGGCAAAGGAAAGTCTGCTGACAAACCTGAAAGCAAAGTCTGCAGCGCTTTCAGGCCGCCGGTTGAAGTTCCTACTGCTACGATCTCTGGTGCCATCTAATTAGTTTCGAGTTTCGAGTTTCGAGTTTCGCTCCTCCGAATTCTGAATGATGTCATTCAATCGTGATTTCCGAACTCGGAACTCGAAACTTTGTCTTAAGCCACCTTACGATAAAGCTTATCTTTCTCGTTGAGATGCTCGTAGAGAGCTTCTCGCGGCGTAAACTTCAAAGACTCCTTATTGCCCAAGCCAAAAACTCCGAACATGCTCAAACTGTCATACAGCAAATTGTGAACCCGCGCCTGCAGCTCCTTATTGAAATAGATCATAACGTTGCGACAGAGAATTACCTGAAACTCATTAAAGCTACCGTCTGTCGCCAGGTTATGTTCCGAGAACACGACATTTTTACGCAGCGCGGAACTAAAAATTACATGATCGTATTGCGCCGTGTAGTAATCCGAGAACTCGTGCGCGCCGCCGGCTTGATGATAGTTTGTGGTGTAATCCCTCATCGCAGCGAGCGGAAAAATTCCATCGCGAGCGCGGCGCAATACGGCCTGGCTGATGTCGGTCGCGTAAATCCGACATTTGCTGTAGAGCCGCTCTTCCTCCAGCAGGATTGCCAGGGAATAAACTTCTTCGCCCGTTGAGCAGCCGGCAACCCAAATCTGCACCGTGGGATAAGTTCTGAGCAGCGGCACCACTCGTTTGCGAAAAGTAAGATAAAAACTCGGATCGCGAAACATTGACGTTGCGTGTACTGAAACCCCGAGCAGAAATCGCTGCAGGCAGTCGTTGTCATGCAGGATCTTGTTTTGAAATTCGGAAACGGTGTTCAGCTTTTCCGCGCGCAATAACTCCAGTATGCGCCGCTTGATTGAGGCGCGCGAGTAGTCGCGGAAATCAAAACCGTGAACACGGTAAAGCCCATCAAGCAACAAATCGATCTCGATGTCTTCAATCTTGTCCAGGGCTCTCTGAACTGAACTCACTGCGTTTCTTCCGGTTTGTAAAGCCAGACTCGCAACAGCGACAGCAGCTGATCGATGTCCAGCGGTTTGGAAATATAGTCAGACGCGCCAACTTCCAGGCAATGATCGCGATCCGCTTTCATTGCCTTAGCCGTCAAGGCGATGATTGGCAGTTGTTTGAATTCCTCCATCTGGCGAATGGCGGTGATTGCTTCATAGCCATCCATCTCCGGCATCATGATGTCCATCAAAACGGCTTCAACGCCAGGGCTGGACTTTAGTAGATCGATGCCTTCCTGTCCGTTTTCCGCATGAATAACTTCCATGTTGTGCGCTTCGAGCGCGCTGGTCAGCGCAAAAATATTACGCACGTCGTCGTCGACCACCAGCACCTTGCGGCCCGCGAGAACCGGATCGTTGCGGTGAAACTTCTCCAGCATGCGCCGCTTCGGTTCAGGCAAATCCGCCTCAACCCGATGCAGGAATAACGCGGTTTCCGCCAACAGTCTCTCCGGCGAACTTGCTTCCTTGACGATAATCGCATCCGCGACCTTCTTCAGGTGTAGTTCTTCTTTACGCGTTAATTCCTTGCCGGTGTAAATGATGATGGGCAGATCGTAACGCCCGAGATCAGTTTGCAGCTTCTCGATTAGATCGAACCCGCTCATGTCCGGAAGTTTTAGATCCAGCACCATGCAGTCGAATCGTTCGTCCTTGAGAATAGTAAGCGCTTCGTTGCCGGTTGCCACAGCGGTAGTCTTGACGTCGCCGTTACCTATTAATTCAACCACGCTCATCCGCTGCACATCATCGTCTTCGACGACGAGTAGTTTCCTTACTCGCCGGTCCGCGAAGTCTCCGATGTCATCAAATGCCTTAACCAGTACCTCACGCGTTACCGGTTTCTGCACATGATTAAAGGCGCCTTGCTTCAAAGCGCGCTGGCGTTCTTCTTCCACCGAAATGATATGCACGGGAATGTGCCGCGTCGCCGGGTCGTGTTTCAGGCGATCGAGTACGGTCCAGCCATCGCGATCGGGCAGGCGAATATCCAACGTGATCGCAGCCGGCTTGTACTTCTGCGCCAGCGCCAGGGCCAACATCCCATTCGTTGCCACGAGCGCTTTGAACCCTTTCTCGCGCGCCAGGTCCAACAGGATGCCCGCAAAACTTATGTCGTCCTCGACTATCAACACAACGCGATCACCACTCTGAATGTCGTTGCGGTCATCGAGGAGCGCGGAAGACTCACTCGACATTAGCGCCATGGCTTCGCTGTCAAAAGTACTGACGGGTGTCCAGGCGGCAGCGACCTCTTTCGCATCGCTCTTCTGCTGCCGCGACGGTGCGCTAGTCGCTCCGGCCGGCACATAGTTGCGCGGCAGGTAAAGCGTGAAGGTGCTGCCCTCGCCCGGCGTTGACAGCATGCGAATTTCGCCGCCGAGCAAGCGCGCGATTTCGCGGCTGATTGATAAACCAAGACCGGTGCCGCCGTACTTGCGGCTGGTGGTGCCGTCGGCTTGTTGGAAAGGTTCAAAGATAATGCGCTGTTTGTCGGCTGGGATTCCAATACCGGTGTCGGTTACCGAGAACCCCACCACCTCACGCGCGCGATTCAATGATTCGAGATGATACGTCTCATCCTGCGGCGCAGGAGCAATCCTCAGAACTACTTTGCCCTCATGAGTAAATTTGAACGCATTCGAAAGCAGGTTCATCAGAATCTGTTGCACGCGCTTATCGTCTGTACGCAGAGTTGGTTCCAGAGCCTCAGCGCGATCGATTACGAATTCTAGGTTCTTGTCCTGTGCGAGTTGATAGAAACTTCTTTGCAGCTGGTCGGCAATCTCGTCGATGGTGACGTCGGAAACTTCGATGCCCATCATTCCGCTTTCAATCTTCGACAAATCAAGAATGTCGTTGATTAGCGTCAACAGATCCGATCCGGAAGAGTGAATGGTTTCAGCAAACTGTACCTGTTTCTCCGTCAGGTTGTCGTCATTGTTTTCAGCAAGCTGTCGAGAAAGTATCAGCATGCTGTTGAGCGGCGTGCGTAATTCGTGCGACATGTTGGCAAGAAACTCTGATTTGTACTTGGAGCTAAGTGCGAGCTGTTTCGCCTTGTCCTCAAGTGCGAGACGCGCGAGCTCGATCTGGCGGTTCTTTTGCTCGACCTCGCTCTTTTGTTCGAGAAGGAGTCGTGCTTTCTCTTCAAGCTCCTGATTTGTTTGCTGCAGCTCCTCTTGCTGCTGCTTGAGAAGTTCTTCTGAGGTCTTGAGCGACTGTGCCTGCAGCTCGAGACGGCGGTTCGTCTCTTGCAGCTCGGCCTGACCAGACTGCAGCTCCTGAGCGAGAGACTGTGACTGCTTGAGTAGCTCCTCAGTTCTCATGTTCGCCTCGATCGTGTTGATAACGATGCCGATCGACTCGGTGAGCTGATCGAGAAAGGCGAGCTGGTTTTCG
>DATAOU010000122.1:0-8718 GCA_036265575.1 Pyrinomonadaceae bacterium | reverse complement strand
CGCCAGGCGCGCGATCGTGGCATTCCGGCTTTTGCCGAAACTTGTCCACAGTATCTCTTCCTTTCTCTCGATGATTACGGCGACGACTTTGAGGGCGCGAAGTATGTGATGACTCCGCCGCTGCGCGAGAAAGCGAACCAGGCCGAACTCTGGAAGGGTCTGAAAATGGATGACCTGCAAGTCATCTCTACGGACCACTGCCCTTTCTGCATGAAGGAACAAAAGGAATTAGGCCGGAACGACTTCAGCAAGATTCCCAACGGCGCGCCCGGCGTCGAGAATCGCGTGCCGCTGATCTATAACGGTGGTGTGGTCGAGAATCGCATCAGCCTCAATCGTTTTGTCGAGCTCACTTCAACTGCAGCTGCCAAGATGTTTGGTTTGTTTCCCAGGAAAGGCACGATCGCGGTTGGCTCCGACGCTGACATAGTGATTTTTGATCCGGAAAAAGAACAAACCCTTTCCGTTAAAACGAGCCATATGAACGTCGACTACAACACCTACGAAGGCAAGAAAACAAAAGGCGTGGTTGAGACTGTCCTCTCACGCGGCAAGGTTGTGATTCAAAACGGCGAATACAAAGGCAAGCCGGGCGATGGACAATTTCTCAAGCGCGGCACGTGCGTCGCCATGTAGTCTGGCGCTTTTCAGAGGAGAATTAGGCAATGAAAGGTACCAAGCGGAAACTTTTAAGAACATTTCTACTGCTGCTGTTAATGCCAATAGCGATCGCCGCGCAAGAGGGACAACCGCGGCCAATGATCGATGTACAAGGTTCAGCCGATGTTAAGGTGGTCCCGGACCAGGTTTTTATCATTTTCGGAGTTGAGACCTCGGATCCCAGTCTCGCTGTGGCTAAAACCACCAACGACGAGCGCGTGAGGAAACTGCTCGCATTAACTCAGGCCCTCAATATCGATCCGAAGAACGTGCAGACAGACTTCATCAGCATTGAGCCCTGGGAACACGAACTGCGCGACGAAAAGAGGACGTTGCGGCTGGAATATCGGGTGCGGAAAAACATCGCGGTAACGCTAAGCGATGTCGCGAAGTTTGAAGAACTCTTATCGCGTGCTCTCGAGGGTGGGGCAAATCATGTGCATGGTATTCAATTTCGCACCACCGAGTTGCGCAAGCACCGCGACCACGCGCGAGAAATGGCAATTCAGGCAGCAAAAGAGAAAGCTATTCTGCTCGCTGGAAAATTAGGGCGGCAGGTCGGTCCGGCCATCCGCATTTCGGAATATGGCGGCGGCTGGTATTCTCCCTACAGTTTTTGGGGCAACCAGACTTACGGCTACGGCAGCAATGCCATGTCACAGGTATCCAGTCAGACTGGTGATGCAGCAGCCAGCGAAGGCGCGATTGCTTTTGGTCAGATTACAGTTACCGCCAGTGTCAGTGTCAGTTTCGCTTTACAATAGATTCACCGAAACGGGCAGCCGATCAAATGACATCTGAATCCACCCTTAAAGACGTTGCAATTACGCAGCGCGACTTTGAAGAACTGCGCAAGGATGTTTCTTCAAGTCCGCTGTGGAACAAAGACCTGGCGCCCACAACTATTAAAGAGCGCACCTGGTCCACCTGGAATATCGCCGCGCTCTGGATCGGCATGAGCGTGGTCATCACCACCTACACGCTGGCTGGAGGCTTCATTGAAGCCGGCATGAACTGGTGGCAGGCAATGATCACAATCCTGCTCGGTAACACGATCGTGCTCATTCCCATGATTCTGAATGCGCATGCGGGAACGAAATATGGTGTTTCATTTCCCGTGCTTTGCCGCGCAGCGTTCGGCGTAAAAGGTGCAAATATTCCCGCCATCCTCCGGGCAATTGTTGCCTGCGGTTGGTTTGGGATTCAGACCTGGATCGGAGGCACGGCGCTCGATGCGTTGTTCAGCGTTATGTCCTCAGGTTGGGCACACTTGTTTGGCGACGCTACGATTTTGAGCGTGGCTGTGCACACCTGGATCGGCTTTTTTCTCTTCTGGGGGATTCAAGTCTTCATTATTTTGAAAGGGGTTGAGGGCATCAAGCATCTCGAGACATGGTCGGCGCCGCTGTTGCTCGGTGGTGGTTTAGTACTTTTGATTTGGGCTTCATGGCGTGCTGGTGGCCTGGGGCATGTGCTAAACGCGTCCTCAGCCTTACAAAAACAACACGGTAATTTCTGGCATATCTTTCCGGGAGCGCTAACAGCCTCGGTGGGTTACTGGGCCACGCTTAGTCTTAACATTCCAGACTTTACTCGTTACGCGCGCTCCCAAAAATCGCAAATGCTGGGCCAGGCGCTGGGTTTGCCTTTGACGATGACTGCGTTTGCCTTCATCGGGGTAGCGGTTACGAGCGCTACGTTGTTGATTTACGGCCAGGCGATACCGAACCCGGTCGAGCTGATGGCCCGGTTCGATAGCATTTGGATTATTCTGTTTGCAACCGCCGTGATTTTTGCCGCGCAATTGACTACCAATATGGCTGCGAACGTTGTTTCGCCTTCAAACGACTTTTCCAATCTCAATCCAAAACTAATTTCTTATGTTACCGGCGGACTAATCACGGCAGTGATTGGTGTGATCATGATGCCCTGGAAATTGATGGGCACGATGGGCGCGTACATCTTCACCTGGCTGATTGGCTATTCAGGTCTTATGGGCGCAATCGCCGGCATCTTGATTTGCGATTACTGGATCTTGCGAAATCAACGCTTGAGTTTGTCGGGCCTGTTTGAAACCAATGGGATCTATTCTTATTCAAATGGAATCAACTGGCGCGCCATCATCACACTGGTGTTTGCAATAGCGCCGGTCGTACCGGGTTTCATCCGGGCCGCGACCACGCCTGGCGGCCAGGTACCCGATCCAAACTTTTTCGATACCATGTACACCTACGCATGGTTCGTTACATTCGGGCTCGGATTCGTCATATACTATCTGCTGATGAACCGGCAGATTAAGCACGAATAAGCAGGCGTTTCAGCACGAATCGTTTTCTTTCCGAATGCCGAGCGCTTCCCTATTTTCTTTACTAATACTTGTTGAGACTCGCTGAAAGGGGTTTCCAGATGCCACGACCAGTTAAATGCGGACTCATCCAATGCACCAATGCGGCGCCCACCGACTTGCCGATTGAAGACATCAAGCGGCTGAACCTTGAAAAGCATCTCGGTTTTATCGAACAGGCAGCGCAACAAGGCGTGCAAATACTTTGCATGCAGGAAGTTTTCACCACACCGTACTTCTGCGCTGAACAACAGACGCGCTGGTACGAAGCGGTGGAAAGAATTCCCGATGGACCAACGGTGCGTTTAATGCAGGAAGTCGCCAAGGCCCATGGCATGGTTATCGTTGTCCCGATCTACGAGGAAGAGATTACCGGTGTTTACTACAACACCGCGGCGGTGATTGATGCCGATGGAAAGTATCTCGGCAAATATCGCAAGAACCACATTCCACACGTCAATCCCGGATTCTGGGAAAAGTTTTACTTCAAGCCGGGCAATCTTGGTTACCCTACCTTTGAAACCGCTTTCGCGCGCATCGGCGTCTACATTTGCTACGACCGGCATTTTCCCGAAGGCGCGCGCGCCCTGGGTTTGAATGGCGCCGAAATAGTTTTCAATCCTTCGGCGACGGTGGCGGGACTTTCCGAGTACCTCTGGCGCATAGAGCAACCAGCGCATGCTGTTGCTAATGGCTACTTCATCGGTGCGATCAATCGCGTTGGCCATGAACAGCCGTGGGACATCGGAGAGTTTTACGGGCAGAGTTACTTCTGCGACCCGCGCGGACAATTCCTTGTGGAAGCCCCGCGAGATCAGGACGCTTTGATCGTCGCGGATCTTGATTTGGATATGATTCGCGAGGTGCGAAACACCTGGCAGTTCTTCCGCGACCGCCGGCCGGATACGTACGGCGCGCTGGTCGCTGACTAAAACCGTGGTCCAAAGTCCAAAGTCTGTTTTCGCCACTACAGGTTTGAACTGAATGACCCAGCTTTCCCAACGAAGACTTTGGACTTTGGACATTGGACTTTGGACAAAACCGAAAACTAGGAGTGTCCGATGGACCTATCTATAACCGTAAACGGCATTACCTTTCCCAACCCCTTTCTGCTGGGCTCAGGCCCGCCGGGTACAAACGCGCGCGTTATCGCAAAATCCTACGATGCGGGCTGGGGCGGCGCCGTAGCCAAGACCATTAGTTTGGAATCAGCAAAGGTCGTCAATGTTGTGCCTCGCTACGGCAAGCTGCGTTCAAGGACCACCGGCGAAGTTATCGGTTTCGAAAACATCGAGCTGATTTCCGATCGTCCCATCGAAGTCTGGCTGGAAGAGTTTCGCCAACTCAAGAAGGATTACCCCAAACACGTCCTGATCGCATCGATCATGGAAGAGTACGAGAAGAGTCGCTGGCAGGAACTTACTCGCATGGTCCAGGAGACCGGCGTAGACGCATTCGAGCTCAACTTCTCCTGCCCACACGGCATGACCGAACGACGCATGGGTTCAGAGATGGGTGAGCACCCTGATCTTTGTGAAGAGGTTACCAGCTGGGTAACAGAAGTTTCGACTATCCCAGTCTGGGCCAAGATGACGCCGAACATCACTAACATCAAAGAGCCTTCGCTGGCGGCTGTGCGCGGCGGCGCGGTCGGCATTTCAGCCATCAACACGATCTTGTCGGTGATTGGCGTGGACTTGAACACTCTCCGCCCCATGCCGACTGTCGAAGGGCACACAGTTCCGGGCGGTTACTCATCACAAGCGGTGCGGCCGATTGCTTTGCGTATGGTCAGCCAACTCGCATTGGGTTTACCACCAGAGATTTCCATTAGCGGTATTGGCGGCATCGAAAATTCTCATGATGCATTGGAGTTTTTCCTATTGGGATCGTCGACCGTGCAGCTTTGCACCGGTGTCATGCTTCACGGCGTCAAGATGATCGACGAGTTAACGGCCGGGGTGGAAAAGTTCATGACCGACAAAGGCTTCAACTCAGTGCAGGAAATCGTGGGCAAGAGTCTCGGTTATTTTTCGACTCACATGGAGCTGGTGCAAAAAATGAAAACGGCCAAACGCACCAAGGCCGGTGAAGCCAGTCGCGATAACGAGTGGGCCCAAAAAGACATCACTGAGAAGACTGCCGAATTGACGTCGAACTAAGGCCTTAACCGACTAGCGAAAAAACTCTCAAAAACAAAGAAAAGTTAGTTATTAGCGCCAACCTGCTATAGAATGCCGCGCGCTGTGTTGGCCACTCGATAAACGAGCCTGCTCGCTGCCAAAGCAGCGCTAATCCAACGCCAGGGGTTATTTATTGTCCTGATACTCGTTGGCTTGTTTTTTAATGGCTGGCGCGTTTGTGCTCTTGCAATTGGAGTCGCGCTCGGCTGATTCCCGCTTAACCTTGATGTTCTACAAACAAAACTGGAGGACAATAGAATGTTGGCTGGAGGATTGATAGGAATTGTTGCGATGCTTGTGGGCCTCGGATGTCTAATCTGCTTTATTATCGTTCTAATCAAGCAGTTCCAGGATGCAGGTGTTGTTCACGGGATCATTGGAATCATCACTTGCGGCATCTGGACGTTTATCTGGGGCTGGATTAACTCAAGTCGTTTGGGCTTCAGAAATATCATGATGATCTGGACGCTGCTGATCGTGGTGCAATTGGTCTTAAACTTCGCTTTTGGCATAGCCATGATCCCCGGCTATCCGCCCCGAGCTACTCCGGTAACCCCATAACAACTCTTTAACGATAGTTGAATCGGCGGCGTTTGCTTTTAACAGACGCCGCCGAATTTTTTGTCAACGAGGAAAAAATCGCGACCCAGGTCGAAACATTACTCAAACTCAGCGACTACCGGCGCGTGATCAGACGGGCGCTCCCAGGTACGCGGCTCGATGTCGATCCAGGTGTTCTTACTGCGCGCGATCAACGGCTTAGTTGCCCACATGTGATCGATGCGCAAGCCCATGTTGCGACGAAACGCGCCCGCGCGATAATCCCACCAGGAAAACTGCCCGCCCTCCTCATGATGAATACGAAATGAATCCGTAAAGCCCCAGCGTTTGATTTCATCGAGAGCGGCCCGCTCTCCGCTGCTGCACATGATCCGTTCCTGCCAAAGTTTCGGATTGTGTATGTCGCGATCTTCAGGGGCTACGTTAAAGTCGCCGCAAAGCAGCACGGCGGTATCGGGCTGGTAATTATGATCAAAGAAACTGCGCAGACGCTTCATCCAATCGAGTTTGAATTCATATTTCTCGGAACCAACCGCCTGCCCATTGGGAATGTAGACATTAACAACCCTTACGTCGTGAATAGTCGCCGCCAGGAGTCGTGCGTGCGCGCCTTCCTGATCTTCATAATTACCGCGCTGCACTTCGGCGCATTCCTGGCGCGTAAGGATCGCTACGCCGTTGTAACTCTGTTGGCCAAAAACGCTGGCGCAATAACCAATGTTGCTAAGCTCGGCAACGGGAAACTTGTCGTCGGTGCATTTGGTTTCCTGAAGACAAACCACATCGGGCTCGACAGCCTGGAGCCAGCGAATCAAGTGCGGCAGTCGTGCTAAAACTGAATTAACGTTCCAGGTTGCGATTTTCATATTTAAAGTAGCATAGACTTTAGTCTGTGCTGGTGAAATCGACAGTCTGTGGTTGTTACCACGACACAGACTAAAGTCTATGCCACTAGAGCGATGCGATTAATGCCGCAATCAACACCCCACGCCGCGGTATGTCTTCTAGAATTATGTGCTCGTGCGTTGCATGCGCACCGTCGCCGGCGATTCCCAGTCCATCAAGCACGGCAGCACCAGCAGCGGCCGCAAAGTTTCCGTCCGAAGCGCCGCCAACCTGCGTTTCACCAAGTTCGAAACCCAACTGCTCCGCAATAGCCTTTGCCTGCTGGTATAGCTTTAGCACCTTTTCCGTGCGTTCAAGCGGCGGACGATTAATGCCACCGGTTAACTCTAATTGCACACGATCGTCGAACGGCCGCAGCTTGAAGATCTCGTTCTCAATCAACTCGGCCTCGGCCGCGGTTGTGAAGCGGACATCGATTTCCGCGCGTGCCTCGGCGGCCACGACGTTGGACAACGTACCGCCGCGAAAAACGCCGACATTCACACTGATGCCGCCTGACTTGCCATTGAATGCGTGTAGCCGTTCTGTCTGTCGCGCTAGTTCCAGTACCGCGCTCGCGCCTTTTTCCGGGTCCAAGCCTGCGTGAGCAGCTCGACCAGTGACTGCGAGCGAATAAATTCCGGTTCCCTTGCGACCAGTCTTCGCGCGGCCACCGCTGCCGGACGGCTCAAGCACCAAAACACTACTCGCTTGTTTCGCGTTGGCTTCAACCAGTGGGCGGCCACTGGCGCTTCCGGTTTCCTCGTCGCAGGTCAAAAGCAAGACCACCGGTCGCCCCGGCTGAATTCCGAATTGCGTAAGCGCGCGGATGACTTCGAGCGCGAGAACGCAATTCGCTTTCATATCAAACACGCCCGGGCCATATGCCTTGTTGCCTTCAACACGCCAGGGTCGTTCGAGTATCGAGCCGCGTGCGTGCACCGTGTCGGTGTGTCCCAACAAAAGTAGTGGCGCCGGCTCAGCCGCATCCGCAAAAGCCGTAAGCCGGAGATGTTGACCATAGTTGCTAACCGGGACGCGCTCCACCTTCACACCCGCAATCGTCTCCGCTGTGTTCGCCAGCATCGAAACCACACTCTTGCTGCCCGCTTCGTCACCTGAAGGAGATTCTGTTTCCACGAGGGTTTTGATTGCGGCGACCATCTCGGTCTGACGGCCGAGAAAGTATTCGCTCAAGGCAGCAATGTTTACCGCAGCGTTGTTCATAGGGTTTCTAGAAAACTCAACTTATAACTTCTTTTCTAACCGTCAGTTTTTCAATTCTTGAAAGATTCACATCAAATCCAATCCCTGGCTTTTCAGGAGCGGTAATCGTTCCCTTCGCGCTGACGGTGACCGGTGGATCAATAATGTCTTCTTCCCAATAACGTGAACTGGCCGAGACATCGCCCGGCAAAGAAAAGCCCGCCAGCGTCGCCATCGCGATGTTGTGCGCGCGGCCAATGCCGGACTCGAGCATCCCGCCACACCAAACCGGAATATTGTTAACGCGACAGACTTGCTCCACTTCTTTTGCCTGCGCGTGACCGCCTACCCGACCCAGTTTCACATTGATAACGCGACAAGCACCAAGCGCGATCGCTAGTTCCGCATCAGCGCTCGAGCGAATCGATTCGTCAAGACATACTGGCGTTTTAATTTGTTTCTGCAATTGAGAGTGATTGAAAATATCGTCATGCGCCAGCGGCTGTTCAATCATCATCAGACGAAACTGGTCCAACTCGCGAAACAGGTTGACATCAGAAAGCGTGTACGCAGAGTTTGCGTCAACCATTAACTGAATATCAGGAAAACGTTGGCGCACAAGCTCAACAACCTGCGCATCCCAGCCGGGCTTGATCTTAATCTTGATGCGCTGATAGCCAGCGGCTAATTCCCTTTCGATCTTCTCGAGCAAATCTTCAGGTGTGTTTTGAATGCCAATCGAAACACCGCAGGGGATTTCGCGACGCTCACCACCCAGATGCTGCCACAGCGGCACGCCGAGCTGTTTGGCTTCAAGATCCCAACAGGCAGTTTCAAGTGCGGCCTTAGCCATGCGATTACCGCGAACCGGCTGCATCA
>DATAOU010000121.1:0-3055 GCA_036265575.1 Pyrinomonadaceae bacterium | reverse complement strand
GTATTCACCGACGCGAGTTGGGATGTCAGCAACGACGCCGTTGAGTGGTGAAAGTTGGGTGGCCTTTGAACGCTGACTTGACTGCCCACGCAACAAAGCCTGTTGCTGGCTGGCGCGCATCTCGGACGACTTGATTCCGGTCTTCGCCTCCTGCACCGCAATCTTTTGCTGGTTGGCTCTTTCCATCGACTCTTTAACAGCGACTCGTTGTGACTCAAGGTTCGCCTTGGCCGTTTGCAAAGCAATTTTTGCCTGATCAAATTTATCGCGCGCAGCGTCGTAATCGGAGCGGGAAGCAACTCCGGCCTCGATCAGACCGCTGTAGCGTTTCAACTCCCGCTGCGCGGTGTTCAAGTCCACCTGGGCGCGGTCTACTTGTGTCTGCAAGGCAACCATCTGCTGTCTCGCCGAGGCGACTGACGATTCGGCCACCACCAGTCCCTGTTGCGCGTTAGCAACCGCGTTGCGCGCGTTCTGCACGTCATTGATAGCCTGTTGCGCGGCGGCCCATTGCGCTTCCTGACTCGACTGCAGTTGCGTTGGATCGACCCGCACGAGGGGTTTTCCCAGGGTCACCTGATCACCGGGGTTGACGTAGATTTCCTCAATGCGTCCGGGCACTTCACTGGTAAGTTTTATGTAACGAATCGGTCTGACTTCGCCGGAAGCGGTTACCGTTTGCCGTAGTTCAGGCTTGACCTCCAACTTGACGGTGGTGACTTCAGCTTCGTCTTTGCGGCTTGCGAATACGCTGATAATTATTACTAGCGCCAGAACTGCGACGGCGGCGACCGCGATAATGATCTTCTTCTTCTTCGTTAAAGCCATAACGTTTCCTTAATCCGGGGGTTAAATTTCTTTATGCTCTGCCAAAATATTGATTTTGCACCAAAACGCGCGGTTTTGAAACCAAACTGATTCGAGTAACTCTTACGTCAAAAAAGCGTAAACAGTTTCAATTAAAGGGGAGAAACGGCGCTACAGGCCTGGCGTTGTTTATTGTCCAAACTCCAATGTCCAAGGTCCAACGTCTGTCCGGCAAAAAGGCATGTGACTTTGGACGTTGCAGCCTGGACTTTGTTCCAGGGCCTTAATTGACGACGTTGGCTACTATAATACTTTCGCGCTAGAATGATCCGCCGTTCCTGAGCTCAGTCTTTTCGTACAACTTGAGCATTCATCGCGGATTGGGTGCGGGTAGCAAACTTCCGATAAAACCATGATTACGTGTGAAAGATGCAAAGCTTCGAACCTCGACGGAGGACAGTATTGTGATGAATGCGGCGCTCCGTTGCGCCCAAATTCCGGACCCAATCCTTCCGGCGTTAACCTGCTTAGGCCCGAGGGACAGAACGGCTCTCACTCACCAGCCGAGGTCCCGCAACCGGAAATGGCGGCCGGCACGGCAGGCGCAGCGTTGAATCTTGGATCCGCCGCGAGCTCGGCCGAAAAGGCCCATGCACGCCTGGTGATCGAAAGAGGCAAGTCGGTTGGCAAACAGTTTTTGCTGAGTTCCGCCGAGTCTTATATCGGACGGTGGGATGCAGACGGGGGAGTCTTCCCCGACGTCGATCTCGACTCTGACGATCCGGAGGCGAAGGTCTCGCGCCGCCACGCTCGGATCACGTTCAATGATGGGGTATATCTGCTGGAAGATCTGGGCTCGACTAATGGCACATTTGTTAATCGTGGCAAAAGGCTGCCGAAGGGAACTCGTCAGCCGTTGCGCGACGGCGACGAGATTATCGTAGGAAAGACATTTCTGCGCTTCCATGTTGTGAAGTAGATGGCACGGTTCTGACGACTTGAATGGGTTTAGAGTAAATGGCTGAGTGTCTTAAATGCGGTACGACCACGGTGCCAGGCGAAGCGTTCTGCAGTAATTGCGGAACGAAAAATCCGCCTGCAACTAAATCGCCGCAGGAATCTGAAGAGACAACACTCGCCTATGAAGATGAGGTTGAAAGCGGTGCAGCGGCAGCTAACGCGCCTGAAGCCGCGAGCCCGACCGAAACTCCTGCCGGCGCTGATTTAAGCGCAGAAAATAGCGGCGCCGATTTTGAGTCCTCGGTTTCTCTGGGCGGCAAGACCACGGACGAAGTGCCCGGCGAGGCGCCGCTCAACAAACACACAGTCAAGAAGGGCAATACCGGCGGTCATCAGCCAACCGTCAAGCAGCTCGATCCGGGCAGCGTGCTGAATTCACGCTACGAGATCGTGCGGCGCATCGGTGGCGGCGGCATGGGCGCGGTCTACCTGGCCAAGGATCGCAATCTCGGCGACGCACCCCGCGCAGTAAAGGAAATGGTTGAGGCCCATCTCGATCCGGCCCAGCACGAGAAAGCGATTGGAGATTTCAAGCGCGAATCTCTGCTGCTGACTTCGCTGGAGCATCCGTCGATTCCCACTATCTACGACTATTTCTACGATGAACCGCTTGGTCGTTTTTATCTGGTGATGAAATATATTTCCGGCGGCGATTTGGCCTCACGGCTGCGCACGGCACCAGGCGGAAGAATCGATGAAAAGACGGTCGCCGATTGGGGGATGCAAACGGCAGACGTGCTTGAGTATCTTCACAGCCGGCCCAAGCCCATCATTTATCGCGATCTAAAACCGGCAAACCTGATGATCGATGGCAACAGCGGCCGGGTGATGCTGATCGACTTTGGCATTGCGCGCTGGGTTAAGCGGGAAGAGAAGGGCGTGACCGCGGTGGGCACCATGGGTTACGCGCCGCCGGAACTTTTTGGCGGCCGCGTTGAACCGCGTTCTGACGTCTACAGTTTGGGCGCCACTTTGTTTCATCTGTTAACCGGTTCCGATCCGCAGGACAATCCGCTTTTGATTTTTGATTTTCAGAAGAATCCGCGTCCGCGTCAGATAGCGCCACAGATATCCAGCGAGATGGAACAGATTCTAATGCGCTCGGTCGAATACAAACCCGAAGATCGGTTTCATTCTGCCGGTGCGATGCGTGACGCCCTTGCCATTCATCTGGAAAAGATGAATGCCGGACAGCTGACCTTTGGCGCCGCTGCGACACAAATCGGCG
>DATAOU010000120.1:0-24983 GCA_036265575.1 Pyrinomonadaceae bacterium | reverse complement strand
AAATATTTTTCGCGCTCCGGTCGACGCTTCACGCTAAGAAAATCAATGATTTGAATGAAGAGCTTGGTGTGACCGCCGCTTGCTTCTTTTACGGTTTGCACTAATTGCTTGAGTCCAGGCAGAAAGCGATCGTGCCCGATGCGCAGCAATGGACCACTGGGGATGTCTCGGACGCCGGTCGCTTCGACCACTAGCGCCCCCGGCCGTCCTTCGGCAAAACGCCGATACCAGTCGAGGTTATCCTGAGTTACAAAGCCATCATCAGTCGCGCGCCAGGGAACCATCGCCGGGACCCAGGTGCGGCTTTCCAATTCCAACGGACCCACTCGAATCGGCTGAAACAAGAGCGAGCGCTGAGCCTCCTCGGCAGTGGGCCAACGTGTTTCAGGAATTGGGTGCCGGATTGGATTCTTAAACTTCCACATATTAGCGCAGTA
Source organism: Pyrinomonadaceae bacterium (assembly GCA_036265575.1). Taxonomy (GTDB): domain Bacteria; phylum Acidobacteriota; class Blastocatellia; order Pyrinomonadales; family Pyrinomonadaceae; genus PSRF01. Next base: position 24,546 of record DATAOU010000120.1, on the reverse strand, counting down.
ACTTTACCATGCGTCTCGCACCTTCCGGGCTACGCGAGGGAAGGTCTGAGACTGTCCGCACAACTAGCAGCAAGGCCATAAGGATAATTTGCAGCCTGTTATGATAAATTAAACTCATCGACAAGAGACAAAGCGGAGAATATCTTGACTGACGAACTTCTTAAATGGCGCAGTGAATTTCCCATTCTCGACAAGACTGTCTATTTGATCTCGCACAGTCTGGGTGCGATGCCGAAAGCCACTTACGATCGTTTGCACGACTATGCAGATATGTGGGCCACTCGCGGCGTACGTGCGTGGGCGGAAGGCTGGTGGGACATGCCTGTCACTGTGGGCAACGAGGTCGCACCTATCATCGGCGCTGAGCCCGGCACGATCGTGATGCATCAAAACGTCTCCATCTGCCAATCATTAATTCTGTCCTGCCTCGAACCGACGCCCAAAAGAAACAAGATCGTCTACTCGGCTCTCAACTTTCCTTCCGTAATGTATGTCTACGAAGCGCACGCGCGCGACGGTAGCCTGCGAATTGAAACCGTGCCCTCTGATGACGGCATCACGGTTTCCCTGGAGCGCTTTCTGGAAGCGATCGATGAAGAGACCTTGCTGGTTCCCTTCTCCCACGTGCTGTTCAAGAGCGGCTTTCTGCAAAACGCGAAGGCAATAACTGAACGTGCTCATGAAGTCGGTGCAATGGTCGTGCTCGACGCGTACCAATCTGCCGGGACAGTCCCCTTTAACGTAAAAGATCTCAATGTCGACTTTGCGACTGGAGGTTCAGTAAAGTGGCTCTGCGGTGGTCCCGGCGCAGGGTATCTCTACGTCCGACCTGATCTGCAGAACAAGCTGGAGCCCAAAACTACGGGCTGGATGGCCCATGAACAACCGTTTGCCTTCGAAGCTGAGTTGCAGTATGCGCCAAACATCAGACGCTTTCTGCATGGCTCGCCGGCGATTCCAGCCCTCTACGCCGCGCAATCGGGCTACAGAATCATAAATGACATCGGTGTTGAGAAGATTCGCGAAAAGAGTGTGCGGCAAACTACGCGTTTGATTGAGCTGGCAAAGGAAGCGGGATTCATCGTAACCAGCCCGGACAATGCTGCCGATCGAGGCGGCACAATTACGATCGGATACGAAGATGCCGCGGCGTTGACCAAGGAATTGATTCGCCGCGAGTTCATTGTGGACTACCGGCCGGGTGCCGGCGTGCGCATCTCGCCGCACTTTTACACAAAGGACGAAGAGCTGGAACTTGTTATTAATGAGATGAAAGTCATTCGAGACACGCGCGCATACGCGAGTCATGAAACTGCCGGAGCAGCATTCTAGGTGTTGGTCTTAGGACTTTAGTCTTAGGACTTTGTTCCAGGTTTTGTAGCGATGGGCAGGAAAACACAAACTTGAGATCGCGAAATCATAGACCCAAGACCCAAGCCCAAAAACCCATAAAACATGCCTGATAATTACGGCGTCAATGCCCCTCTTTCTTACAACAAATATCTGCGTGTGGCAGATTTAATTGGACTGCAGAATTGTCTCTCTGATCCGGCGCATCACGACGAACTGCTTTTCATCACAGTCCACCAGGCCTACGAGCTCTGGTTCAAGCAAATCCTTCACGAGATCGATGCGGTAATTAGCCAAACGGGTGAGAATCGGCTGACAGCGGCGACGCGCTCGTTGCGCCGGGTGGTGGAAATTGAAAAGCTATTGATTAATCAGATTCACATTCTGGAAACGATGACGCCGATAAGCTTTCTTGGCTTTCGCGACGAACTCAATCCAGCCAGTGGTTTCCAATCAATGCAGTTTCGCGAAATTGAATTCGCGTCGGGACTAAAGCAGGAAAGCATTTTGAATGAGTTTCGCAACGACGAGTTTGCTTTTGAACGTCTGCAGAAACGATTTGCCGCAACGGACTTAGGCGAAGCTTTCTATGCAGCATTGCGGGCTCGTGGCTTTGATGCACCAGCAAATGAAGATAAGACCGACGCAGGCGAAAGCAAACGGCGCTACGGCAAACGCACGCAGGCTGTTCTGGAAGTTCTAACTCACTTTGAAGAACGTCCGGAAGAGTTTCAATTGGCTGAAGCTTTACTGGAGCACGATGAATACTTCTCACTCTGGCGTTCGCACCACATCAAGATGGTTGAGCGCATGGTAGGCGCCAAGCGCGGGACCGGCGGTTCTGAAGGCGTTGGTTATCTGCGCACTACGCTAAGCAAGAAATTTTTTCCGGAGCTGTGGGAAGCACGCACCTATCTCGACACCAAACACGGCGAAGGCGGCTGTCCTTTTGCCAAAGAGTAGAACTAAGTAGCATAGACTTCAGTCTGTGTCTGACTCTGCGTACAGACACAGGCTAAAGTTGTGCCACGAACTTAGAGGGCTCGCATGACGGACGAACGACGACGATCTCCACGTGTAAAAGTCAATCTCCAGGCGCGCTGGGAAGGCGTGCTCTCGCAGCAGGAAGCAACCATCACCGATCTGAGCAAGACTGGTTGTTTTGTGCTAACTGGCGGTAAAGTTGAGCCAAAGGAACTGGTGCGTTTGGAAATCGAAGTCCCCGAAGGCGAACCTTTCGTTTTGTGGGCTGAGGTCGTTGAAGCCGCGTTTGAGATTGGCTTTGCGGTGCGCTTCACCTCCATGACCGGCGACGATGAGCTGCGCCTGGGTCGTTATATTCTCGCTTCGCTGGAAAAACCATAATCGCTTTCTCGCGCGTCGCTACCGGAGGACTAACCAAATCGCAAATGTCAGTCCAATTCCCTGAACGCTTCAACATGGCCGATTACTTCCTCTATCACAATCTGGAGGAAGGCCGCGAAAACAAGGTCTGTCTTTATTACGAGGATCAGACATTCAGTTATGGCGACACGGCACGCATGTCCAACCGGGTTGGCAACGCTTTACGCGAACTGGGTGTGGAGCAGGAAGATCGCGTTCTGATTGTACTTCCTGATTGTCCCGAGTTTGTCTGGACGTGGTTTGGTGCCGCCCGCATCGGCGCCGTAATCACAATGGTCAATCCGCTGCTGCCCGTCGAAGACTACAAATACTATCTCAACTACACTCGCGCGCGCGCTGCAGTTGTTCATGAGTCGCTACTGCCAACTTTCAACGAAGCTAGTGCTGACGCTAAACATCTGCGCGCTGTTTTGGTTGTTGGCGGACATGAGCATTCAGACACCGACTTCACAAATGACACTCTGCTTTGGGAGTCTTTCGATGCTGCCGCGCTGAGCGAGTCAGACGAATGTACACCGGCAGACACGCATCGCGACGACATCGCAATCTGGTTGTTTACCTCGGGCTCGACTGGGCACCCAAAGGGTGCGGTGCATTTGCAACACGATCTACCATTTAATACTGAAGTCTTTGCCAAACACACGATCGGTGTTAATGAAAACGATCTGACTGTCTCGGTTCCAAAACTATTTTTTGGCTACGCGACTGGCACCAACCTGCTCTTTCCCTTCGCGGTCGGCGGAGCTACCGCTTTGTTTTCCGAACGCGCGACGCCGGAGAGGCTCTTTGAAGTCATCCAGCGCTACCGGCCAACAATTCTGACGACCGTGCCCACGATGATCAATTCAATGCTCAATATCGAGCCAGCGGCAAAACGCGATCTTACGAGTCTGCGTTTCTGTTACTCCGCGGGTGAGGCTTTGCCGCCGGAGCTTTACCAGCGCTGGCAGCAAACGTTAGGTGTCGAGATTTACGACGGTATTGGCTCAGCAGAGATGTTTCATATCTACATCACAAACCGTCCCGGCGATGTAAAACTGGGCAGCCTTGGCAGGATTGTTAAAGGCTATGAAGCCAAAATCGTCGATGCTGAGGACAAGGAAGTTTCAACCGGCGAAATGGGCACGCTGAAAATCAAGGGCGACTCAGCGGCTCTTTGTTATTGGAACGCACACGAAAAATCGAAAGAGACGTTCGCCGGGGACTGGTGCACGACAGGCGACCAATTCCATGTCGATAGCGAGGGGTACTATTGGTATCACGGCCGCACCGACGACATGTTGAAAGTCTCCGGCATCTTTGTGGCGCCTGCTGAGATTGAGAATTGTCTGTTGCAACACGAAGCCGTGCTCGAGTGCGCTGTCATCGGCGCCGAAGCCGGCGACGGTCTCATCAAACCGAAGGCTTTCGTTGTGCTACGACCAGAATTCGCATCACATTCGGAACGTCAAGTCAGCACCAGGAGCGATCGCGATATGGTGGTTGGTGAGGGTCTCGACCAGAACGCAATTGATCCGCTCATAGAGGAACTAAAAGCATTCGTCAAATCACAACTCGCCGTTTACAAGTACCCGCGCTGGATTGAATTCGTCAATTCACTGCCAAAAAACGATCGTGGCAAAATCGATCGGAAGCTCCTGCGGAAAACATAACCCTTGACCCAACCTGCAGTGATTACTTCACGATGAACAATCTCTAGTTATCTTTATTTTCTGTCTTACTTATTATTTGGGGAACGAGTCGTTCTGAAAAGCCAGCGACGAAGGACCAGAAGATCAACTTAGCCACGTCCACACCAGTGGTTGGATAGGTCGAAGTAAATAGATTAATCATGTCTTGAGTTGAAGGAGGCGTGCCGAAGCCGGGCACTGTTAGGCGCGGGAACAGTGCCCCTTCAATGATGCCACCCAGGAAGGCGAGATAAAGCACCAGCGCAAAGATACCGCCGTATACAGGAATGAGCAGGATTTGGTACCAGGAGCGCGACAAAAGATCCAACTCCTGATCATTAACGTCCTTGAGACGTTGCTGGATGCTCACAAAGCCGCCCACCAAACCACAGCCAAAGCAAGTCCAGGAAACCATGAACCTCTTGCCCGTAAACAAAGTTACAAGGAAAATGGTACCTACAAAAGCTAAAGCTACAATCGTCATCTTGATGAGCCGCCTCGTAACGACGAGCAGGTTTTTGCAGCGAGTCGACGGTATATCGATGTTCGCCTCGCCGGCTAAGTTTGCATCTATTTCCATTATGATTCCTCGCTGAAGAGGACTAATGCAGAAGGCTGGAACGAAGCGAGAGTGAAAGGCTTTGAGGACCAGCCATAACGCCAGGTAGCCGCAAGATATTACGTGCACTCGCCGGCGTCAATAGAAGATTTGTTGAAGTTGTAAGCGGACCAGAAGTTCAGCGGATACGGCGTTCGAGGTTGTAATCGCGGAGGCGTCGATAAAGCGTTGAGGATGAGATGCCCAGAATCTCGGCGGTTTTGCCGCGATGCCAACCGGTTTGTTCGAGCGCAGCTAGAATTTGTTGCCGCTCAACATCGCGGAGCGAAGCCGGCGAGGCATTAGCGGCGGCGGCAGAATATTCAGGAGCGACGCCCGATTGCGCGATTGCCTGGGCAGCAGGAATAAATGGCGTCGGCCGCGCTACTTCCGGCGGCAGCTCGTTCAAGGTAATCCGTCCGTTGTTCGAGAGTATCACCGCGCGCTCCAGGCAATTCTTCAACTGCCGCACATTCCCGGGCCAACTGTAAGTGCGCAATGCTTCGAGCGCCTGTGGCTCAAGCTCCGGTTTGGTCGCGCCACCAACATAATTCAGCAGATAACGCGCGAGTGGTTCAATGTCTTCCGGGCGTTCACGCAATGGAGTTAAATCGATCTGAAAGCCGTTAATTCGATAAAGCAGATCCGAGCGAAATGAGCCATCGGCTAGGACCGAATCGAGATTGCGGTTAGTGGCAGCCACGATGCGCACGTTTACTTCAACCTTCCGCACGCCGCCGACTCGGAAAAAGGTGCGCGTTTCAATTGCGCGCAGTAATTTGGCCTGCAGCTGCGCAGGAAGTTCGGTAACCTCATCCAAAAACAGCGTGCCGCCATCGGCGAGCTCGATAAGCCCTAGCTTGCGGCCTTTCGCGCCCGAAAACGCGCCGGCTTCATAACCAAACAGTTCCGATTCTAAAAGCGACTCCTGAAAAGCCGCACAGTTGATATCGATGAACGAGCCGTCGGCGCGGTTCGACAGGCGGTGGATGGCGTGCGCAATTAATTCCTTGCCCGTGCCCGATTCGCCTGTTATCAACACCGACGCGTCCGAGGGTGCCACGCGTTCGACCAGTCGCACTGCCTCTTTCATCGCTTCCGAGACCGAAACAATCTCAGGTAAGCCGGACTGCCGCGCCAACTGTTCGCGTAGCCGCAAATTGTCTACGCGCAAACGGCGTTTCTCAGCCGCCTGCTTCACACGAATGTCGAGCTCTGTTATGTGATAGGGCTTGGTGAGATAGTCATAGGCGCCAAGTTTCATGGCCTCGACTGCAGTTTCGACCGTGGCCTGGCCGGTGAGCATGATCACTTCCGGCGGATTCGGCCGTTCGTGCACGCGCCGCAAAACCTCCATCCCGTCAATGCGCGGCATGTTTATGTCGCAAAGCAAAACATCTACGTTACTCTCTTCGAGTTTGCGCAGCGCAGCCTCGCCATCGGGCGCGACTTGAACGCGATAACCGAGCCGCTCTAATTCTTTTTGCAAAACGAGACGAAGATTAGCTTCGTCTTCGGCAATAAGAATGCGTGCTGATTTTTGCTCGCTCAATCCTGCTCTCCGTCGGGAATTATTGCCGGGAGTGAAATCGTGAAAGTTGTACCAACACCAAGTGTGGATTGCACGTCGAGACTGCCACCGTGCTCGGTTAAGATACCATAACAAACCGCTAGTCCGAGACCGGTGCCTTTGCCAACTTCTTTGGTCGTAAAAAAGGGCTCGAAGATCTTGGTGACGTTCTCCGCGGGAATGCCGGCGCCGTTATCGCTCACTTCGACGCAGACGTTTTCGCCGTTCTTTGAACTCACAATTCGCAATTGGCCGCCAACCGGCATCGCATCGATGGCATTGGTTCCCAACGCAATTATCACCTGCTGCAATTGCCCCTCGTCCCCGGAAACGAGCGGCAGGTCATCCGCCGTTTCAATTTGAAAATTGATGTTGTTTGCGCGTTGTTGGTGCGCCAACAGACGTATGGCCGAGGAAATGACATCGCCAAGGCTGACCGGGGCGTGGGCGGCCGGACGCGTGCGGCTGAAATCAAGCAAACCATTTGTGATGGTCTTGCAACGAAAAGCTTCGCTGCGAATCAATCCCAGGTACTCACGCAAGTCATCCACCGCGGGCGACTCTTTGAACTCGCCGTCGTTAACACGAGACTCCAAAGCCTCGGCGCAAGCCGCAATTGTGGCCAGCGGGTTATTAATTTCATGGACCACGCCCGCAGCCAGGCGACCGATCGCCGCAATTTTTTCCGCGCGCGCCACGGCCCGGTTGGCCTCGACGCGGGCACTGATGTCTTCGCCAACGGTGATGACATGTGAAACTGGTGCGTTTGCGTCAATCCACATCGGTATCTTGCTGATCAACCAGTGCTTGACCTCGCCGTTTGCGGTCGTAGTTTCGTGTTCAATACGTTCAATTTGTCCTGTTTCAAAAACGCGCGCGAACTCGGTCTGAAGCAAGTCGCGTCGTTGGCGCGTTAACACATTGAAAATGTTTTTTCCTAAAGCGAAACCGCGCGGAATTCCAAGCTCGCCTAACTCCCGATTACGATTCCAGGCAACAACGCGGTAGTCCCGATTGATTGCATAAAGCGACAACGGCAAGCTGTCGATGATGGCTTCTATAAAGCGACGTTGGGCCTCAACCTCGGCTGTACGTCGCTCAACTTCAGCAGCCAAGCTAATCGAAGCGTCCCTAGCCGATTGGTAAAGGGAAGAAATGTGGGCTGCCAGCGCTGCTTGCTGCGCCGCTGCATCGATTAGACGCCGCTCCGACTCATCACAATCTTCGCGCCGGTCAAAGGCAACGATGATCGCACCCTTGGCGCGGCCTCCAAATCGAAGCGGAACCGCATACTCCGCTTCATGTTTTTCATCGCGAATGAAGAATTCATTCCTATCGATGAGTAATGACGAAGTGGCCGTTGGCTCGAGCCAGGTTCGTAGCCGGTTAACTTCCAACAAAGATCCATCTTCAGCACTGCCTTCGCGATCAAAAACGCAACCGGCTTCGCACGTGTCGCTGAGTTTTACAAACGCTGCGCATAACGCCGCGCGAGTGCCCTCATAGGTCGCACCGGCGACACGACGCACCAGTTGTTCCGGCTCGAGCGCCTTCAGCAAGCCGCGTCCAAGGTCCGCGAGAAAACTCAATTCACGATTGCTGCCGATTAGTGCCCACTCGCGTTGGGTGGCCCGGAGGTGCATATTTGCGCGAGCCACAACCTCGGCCATTGACGATGAAAGTGACAACGACTCGTCTGCCCCAGCGGCTGCGGCCTCGTCGCGTTGACGAGGGTCGTCGTCACTGGTCAACGCAAGGATAGGCATTCGGGCGGTAGCTGGCTGCGCACGCAAAAGTTTACATAATGCCGCGCCCCCGGCTTTTTCAAGATTGAAATTGAGCACGACTAGATCGCATTGATTGTCGCGCAGTAACTTTAGCGCCGACGCTGAGGTATCTGCGCTGAGCCGACGATACTCCGCTTCAGCGAAAGCGCTCCCTAAACGCTCGCGGGATTCGGCGTCGTCATCAACTATCAGAACAATCGGATTTTTTAAGCGGTTAATAGCAGCCGGCATGCTTCAATCCAGGAGGAGCCAAGCTGGTCAGAAATGACCGAGACAGTTATTGGTTGGGTGAAGCCTTTAGTTGGCTAAATCACCCGAGCCAAACTCCAATTAACGATTGAAAGCGAAGCAGCCCGTCATGTCAAGACGGTGAGGCACCGTGATTAGAAGGAAGGGCCCCTTGAGCAAGCCTTCAGGGTGTTGTGCGCCCTGAGGGCAACAACCAGATAAAAATTAGCAAGGTGGAGAAGAAGGTTCTATGAGGATGGTCCGTTGGCCAGAACCTCAGCGAAGTGTCATGAATGACTTGAGGGCTGCGAATGGCACTAGTACTACCCGGACTAATGTCATCATTATTGTGAGGAGCGTAGAAGGAACGGGCACCAGCCTGGGAAGATATCAAGAACTAATTTACCGAAACCGATGCGAGGCTATCGTTCTCGAGTTCGACGATACTTTCAGGAACCGAAATTTCGCGCTTCACTTTTTCGAGCTTATGGCTCGACTTGGCGCGGTACATCGCCTGATCAGCGGCAACTAGCAACTGGTCCAACGTCTCTCCTTCCATGCCAAACGTCGCCGTGCCGATGCTGATGCCGACTCGCGCTTCGCCATTCCCGCGAATTTTCAACGAAAATTCGGAGACTGCCGTTTCAATGCGATTGCGCAGATCTTCAACCTGATTGCCAACTAACTCCTGGACGATCGCAACGAATTCATCACCTGCATACCGGGCCAAAAAATCATATTCGCGCAACTGGCCCTGGATGATTCGCGCCATCTCGCGCAACATTTTATCTCCAACCTTATGCCCAAACGTATCGTTGACGATCTTAAAGTCGTCGAGATCAAGCATGACGACCTGAAAGGGCCGATCTGTGCGACGCGCGCGCGAAGCTTCTTCGTCAAAACGCAGAGCTATGTAACGAGCATTGGGTAATCCGGTAAGCGGATCGGTCAGGGCGTTGGATTCGGCAACAGCATGATGCATTGCGTTTGAAAGTGCATCGGAAGCGAGACGCGTAACAGTTTCCAACAGTCGCATATGGTCGTCCGTATACCCCTCCAGTTCTGCCGAGTAAACGGAAACTGCACCCAAAAGGATATCTTCTTTAAAGAGGGGTAACGAGGCCATTGAGCGGTATTCGCGCTCGAGTTCCAAACCGGCAAAATCGAGACTCGGATGAAGCTGATTGATTGGGCTGCGATTGGCCAGCGCAAAACCGGTGACACCTTCGCCCGGTTTGACGCATCTAGCCGCCAGGCACTTGGCATTTCGACCTGCAACGTGCGCCGTGGTCGCGAAGCCTTTCAACTCGTCGTAGAGATAAACAACACACGTATCAAAGGGCACAACGTGACCAACTTTATCGACAAGTATTTCGACCGTGTTCTTCACGTCCAGTGATGAGCCGAACGTCCTTGCAATCTCGTACAGCGCGTAAACTTCCTGATGGGCACTCTTGATCTGATCATAAGCCATGTAACAGCCGCGCTCGCGGGTTTGCGTCATATCAACTTCGTTCAGCTCGATTGGTTCATGAGTCTCCGTTGGCGGCAATTGCTGCGGCAATCCAAGCGCCGCAATCTGGGATTCAAAGCGAGGCAAATGCTTGATGAATAGTTCGACGACGTTCGGATCAAAATGACTGCCCGAACCTCGCAGGATAAAAGCGAGCGCTTCATCGCGCGTCATACCTCGTCTGAATGGACGATCTTCTCGGACTGAATCGAAACAATCGACTACTGAAATTATGCGCGCAGTGATGGGGATCTGTTCGCCTTTCAAACCGTCAGGATATCCATGGCCGTCCCATTGTTCATGATGGTGACGAACGATTGGAGTTACTGGATAAGGAAAATCCACACGACTGAGAATCTGTGCACCAACCGTCGTGTGTATCTTCATTTTTTCAAACTCAGCCGGCGTAAGCCGACCCGGTTTATTAATGATGTGAGCGGGCACGGCCAACTTGCCAATATCATGAAGCAATGCGCCGGCTTTGAGCGCAGCTATTTCAGGCGCGCCCAGACCCAGCACCTTGCCCAGGCCCGCGGCATAAACCTGTACACGGCGCACGTGACAATGCGTCGTCTGATCTTTTGCGTCGATGGCTGTGGCCAGAGCTTCGGCGGTCGCAAAATGCATGCGGCTCAGCTCTTGGGTTTCACGCGTCTTGGCGATAAGACGAGTCCAGATTAGATAGATCACCTGTGCACCGGCAAACAGAGTGATAGCCAGGAACACTAGCGAGAGCATTTGGGTAATCGCCCAGGCAGCAATGAAGGCGCCCCCGGCGATAATAAAAAGCCGGTAGCGCTTAACAAAGAAATTTTGCTCAGTCTGTTCTAGCTGATTCATCAGCGCTCCTGTCGTTTCGCTATTCGTTCAAATGCCGGAACATCCCGTCGTATTTCATTGCTTAAGAATCCCATCACTTCGGTGCTATGGGCCAAAGCAAGCTGGGAGCAACTCAACTTGCTTTGACCCTGGACCGGGGCAAGCTGGCAAGCCTTACGGCTCGCCTGCTGGGTGAGAGCTTGTCAAAGTAGCGCAGCGAATTCTCCATGCCACGCTGTCTGAGAATTTTGGCGGCTCCGGACTCCGTGCGGAGAGCCCGTGAAGCCCTGAGCTTCTCAGCCGCGCGGATCCCTTTCTCAATTGTTGTGCCGCAAGCAGCACGGCGCGTTCTTGTTACGAATGGTTAACTTATCAAGGGTTTTTACCAGTGAATTGTTAAAGAAATTTCTACGTGAGCGACCCGGATTCAAAGTGACGAGTCAGGGTGATGGCTTCGGTCAGACTGCGTTATCGATTGGTTGACAACGTCTAAACGACAGGGCAACCTTCGTGAGTTAAACCAATCTGAGCGAATAGCTTGCAATAAATGGGTTGTTCATGACCGTTTAGGGCATCGCATTTCGATCGCGGGAGGGACACGTTGGCCAAAGCCGCCAGCAAAAGTATAACGACGACTAAGCCTGCAGGTTATATCGAGCTGTTGCGCGGCAATCGAAACTTTCGCCAGCTCTGGCTAGGGCAGGTTGTTAGCCAGATGGGAGATTGGTTCGACACGATTGCTCTTTACACAATCATTCTCAATCTGACGGGATCCGGACGGCACATTGGATTGTTGATGGTGGCCCGGTTTGTGCCGAGCTTCGTTTTTGGATCGCTGTCTGGTGTTATCGCGGACCGCTTTAACCGGCGCACTATTATGATCGTGTCGGACCTGCTGCGGGCCGTGGTGGTCCTCGGATTTCTGCTGGTTCGGCGAGCCGATCAGTTGTGGATCATCTATCTCCTGACTGTCTTGCAACTCGCTTTATCGACTTTCTTCGAGCCAGCTAAGACAGCGGTCATTCCCTCGATCGTCTCTGATCGCGAGTTAGTAGCCGCCAACGCAATTTCTTCCGTCACCTGGTCAGCCATGCTTACATTGGGTGCCGCAATCGGCGGCGTAGTGACCGGTTTGTTCGGCACTGACGTTTCGTTCGTACTCGACTCCTTGTCATTTCTACTCTCAGCAGCATTAATTGCCAGCGTGCGCGTTCCCAAACGGCCCCCGCGGGAGAAAAAGAAGTTAACAATGTATCGCGCACTCGGTATTACAGAAACTATCGAAGGGGCTCGCTACGTTAAGAATCGGCCACGAGTCCTGGCGCTGCTCCTGGTAAAGCCTGCCTGGGGCATGGGCGGCGGCATTCTGACTTTGCTGGCGGTTTTCGGCGAAAAGATTTTTCCGGTTGGCCACAGCGCCGCCACTGGCATTGGAGTGTTGTTTGCAGCGCGCGGCATTGGTACCGCAGTTGGGCCGATTGTGGCGCGGCGCATCGCCGGCGAAGGCAAGAAGCGAATGCAGTTTTCAATCGGAATCGCCTTCCTAATCGGCGGCGTCTTTTATATGGCGTTTGGCGCCTCAACAAGTTTTGTAGTTGCGTTGATCGTTCTGGGTGTCGCCCACACCGGAGGAAGCATTTTGTGGGTATTCTCCACTGTCTTGCTACAACGCGGCGTCGAGGACAATTTCCGGGGCCGAGTTTTTGCAGCGGAGCTGGCTTTGTTGACACTGACGATGGCGGTCTCCAATTACACCACTGGTGCTTTGCTGGATCCAATTGGTTTGTCGCCGCGGGTTGTATCAATTGCCATTGGGGCATTCTTTCTGTTGCCTGGACTGGCGTGGTTTGCTACTCAACGTTGGTGGGACCAGGAAAACCGCAAGCCGGGCGAAGCTACGCGCGACGTCGGTGTACCGGAACCAGTTCTGGTAGCCGAGCTTGCTCCCGCACCTGTTCAGCCTGAACGCTTGGAAGAGCGAAAACGCTAAACGCGCGACTCTAATCAATGACTGGGATAACAAAATGCAAGATAAAGAAGAACAAATTCAAGCCGCGCCTGTTTCCAAAAGCATCAGGATCAAAGTGGGGGTGATGGGTTCCGCCGGCGAAGCTTCGCCGCAAACGAAAGACACACTGGTGGAAAAGGCGCAGGCCCTGGCGCGGGCTATTGCGGCGCGCCAACTGTTGTTATTGACTGGCGCCACTACCGGCATCGTTTATGTAGTTGGCAAATCGGCGCATGATGCCGGGGTCTTTCATGTAGGGGTCTCGCCGGCAGAAGACCGTAACGAGCACGTTGAAAAGTTCAAACTACCACTCGACGCCTGTGACCTGATTGTTTACACCGGCTTTGGCTTGAAGGGCCGCAATGTTGTGCTCGTCAGATCGTGCGACATCGTCTTGTTTATCGCGGGGGCTATGGGCTCGCTGAACGAATTCACGATTGCCCACGATGAAGGCAAGGTTATCGGCTGTCTGAAGGGCACGGGCGGTGTTGCGGATGCGGCGGAGTCGCTTCTGCAGAAATTCTCAAAAGATACCGGTGCGCGCGTTTTTTTGGATGCTGATCCGAATAAGCTACTTGACTCATGTTTAGGAAGTATTAAAAGTTAGATTAGCGGAAAAGAGGAATCATGGACTTGGGAATAAAAGATCGAGTGGCACTCGTTGCTGCTGCCAGCAAGGGAATCGGATACGCCGCGGCGCGCGAACTGGCGAAAGAGGGCGCACGTGTTTTTCTGTGTTCGCGTGACGAAAAACGCGCGGGCGATGCCGCGCAGAAACTTCACGAGGAAACGAGCGCCGCTGTGGCAGGCATCGGCGCGGACGTTACCGATAACGAGTCGGTGGAACGTTTTTTTAAACTCGCGCTCGAACGAGCCGGTCGAGTCGACATTCTGGTAAACAACGCAGGTGGTCCGCCGTCGACAACTTTTGACGATACGGACCTCGAAATGTTTCGTAAAGCATTCGAATTGAATGCGCTGTCAGCAATTCGTCTGGCGAAACTAGTTTTGCCCGGCATGCGGGCACAGAAGTGGGGCCGCATCGTCAACATCACTTCAGTTTCGGTTAAGCAGCCAATCGACGGCTTGTTATTGTCGAATACGGTGCGTGCTGGCTTAACAGGATGGGCCAAAACTGTTGCGACAGAAGTTGCCGCGGACAATGTCACTGTGAATAACGTTGCCCCTGGCTACACGCTGACTGAGCGGCAAGACGAATTGGCAACAGCTCGCGCCGCTGCAACGGGTAAACCAAAAGAAGAGATGATTGGACTGTGGGCGGCCCAGGTACCCATGCGCCGATTAGCTAGCGCGGAAGAGATTGGCGCGGCCGTAGCCTTCCTCGCTTCGGAACGCGCATCCTACATAACCGGGGTGACACTGCAGGTTGATGGCGGCTGGGTTCGGAGCCTTTTGTAATGCCGGACCGCCCAACGATCGTTGCGCCATTCACAGAAAACGACATTTCTGTGGGGGATTTCGAGAGCCCGGCGTGGTCTAGCGCGAAACCGGCGTTCATTCAACGCTATTGGTCAGGCGCCGACGCTCCTCCTTCGCGTCATGCGGAAGCGCGCATCTTGTGGTCCGCTGCCGCGTTAACAGTGCGCTTCGAATGCCGGCAAAAAGAACCGCCAATTGTTAGTCCGCTTCCTCAACGCCAACAAAAAACGATCGGTCTTTGGGAGAGAGATGTTTGCGAGTTTTTTGTTGCCCCACACGCAGCGCAGCCAAATTGTTACCTGGAATTCGAAGTTGCGCCTACTGGCGAATGGTTGGATCTTGCAATCGAATTAATTAACGGCGTGCGCCATACCGATTGGGAATTTCATTCGGGAATGACAGCGGCTGCGCGTTACGCAGGTGAACAAGTCTTGGTTGGTATGCGCCTGCCGTGGGGTAGATCACTTCCGCGGCCGCAGGTCGGCGATGTGTGGCGCGCGAATCTGTTTCGTTGTACGGGTCTTGGGGAAGAGCGGTATCTCGCTTGGCAACCGACTGGCACGGTGCAACCCAACTTCCATGTTCCGGAAGCTTTTGGGCGGCTTGAGTTTGTTTGATGCTGGAGAAGAAGGGGGCTAGGCAAACTATGAGGAATCGGCCGATACGAAGAACTATTAAGTCACAGTAAGCCCGGTCACGTACTGTACGAATCGCTCGCGATCGGTTTCACTCATCTCAACGATCTTCGCACCGATTAAGTAGCCAGTTTCTGTTTCGTGATCCTCAAGACTTTCGTAACGGATCGGCGCTACCTTCATCTCAATCATTCCCTCCGGCAATTCGAGCTTTACGTTCAGCTTGCGATTCTCTCCGACGAGATGATGTTCACCGAGCAGGATACTGGGCACGATGAGGGCGATCCCACCGACGCTGACGTCAAGCGTGTGTCCCTTTAGTGCGGCACTCTGCCGAGCTCCATTAACTTTGACTGCCGTACCGGCGAGCGAAAGAGTGAAAGCCAGCCGCACTCTTTGACGCTTTGTGCGACGACGGTCGCCGACAAATCGTCGCAAATGTGAAACCAGGGATCGTGCTAGCTCCGGCATCTTTTTTTTGCGTCCTTCTATTTGCTGGTCCGTTTCAAAGACAATTCGCTAACGGCAAGGTGGTTAAAAACACCTCTGCAGAAATTCAGATCCGCCGAAATCTCGGTTGCTGCTGTTGGAGGAGGGGCAAATCAGGTAGCGAGCGTCGGGAAAAATCGCAAGTCCATTCTAGGCACCCGGAACGCGGGAAGCAATAGAAACTTCAAAATCGCATTAAGACTGGGAGTTTGAGGGAAAACTGAGGGCAAGTCGCGACTTCACGCTAACCATTGGTATTACTGGCAACGTTCAAGGCGTTAAAGGCTTGCCATTCTTATCGCCGCTGCGCACGCCGGCAGCATCCATGTAGAACGAGAGCTTTCCGGTGCGACCGTACTGTGCCGGCTCTGCCCCGGCATTCCAGCTCTTGCCGGCGTCGACGCTGTTAATGTGAAACCGGTATCCGGTTGACTCAACGCCTTCGAGGTCCTTAGGCAACAGTCCGGCGGCTATTAGGGTTGCAAGATCGGCAAACAGCCCGTTGTGCTGTTGACTGTAGGCAAGCTGGGCTAGCGAGATGCGCGTTAACATCAGCTGGACTTCGTCATGATGAGTATCAATCCGCGCGTTAAAGAAAAATTGCTTACCAGCCTTCTTAACAATTTCCAGATTCTCCTTGTCGCCAATTATCCAGGCGCCGCCGGAGAGCATTAGCGTAACCGGTTCAGATTGCTCTGGGCCATCGCCCTCTTTCACTTTTACAAAAACAGTTGCCGCGTCGCCACTTATCTGCTCGCCGGTGATATTCACTACCTCGGGAATAACGGCCGACATTTTTTCGAAGTCTGGCCGCAGATCGTCAAACTCCTGAGGCTTTAAACCGTCGATCGCGCCTTTGTAAATAGACATGTCAAAGGCCTCGCGAAATTTCTTCTCGCGCATTGCCTTGTAGAATTCGCGCACGGTGTCTGAGGGTGATCGGGGGGCCTGCTGTGCGAGAACGACAACCCCAGAAGAAAACATTAACAGGGTTATGAGGAAGATGCTTTGAAACGATCTGGAATTTTCTTTTGGAACGCGCATAAAAATCCTTTTGCTCAAACTTAAGGCGCGCCCCGTACTAAGCAGCGCGCCTCAAAATTATAAACTATAAAGCGAAGCCTGTGAGAACTAACGTCGCTTCACTGCCTCCGGACGTGTAGTCAGCAGGACTTCACGGCCGACGAGATAGAGCAACACCATCAGGATAAGGAACGGAATCATCGATAACAGATCCGCGTTTGGCCCCCCGAAAAGCGGATTGTGGAGCGTCGCCCAGTCCTCCACCGACTTGTTAAAGTTTGCCAACGCAGGTCGCGGCACGCCTTGAAGGATCGCGATTACAATCGCTGCCAATGCGCCGCCGGCGATGTAGCCCGAGGCCATAAGCACGCCTGGGCTCTTGTCGGTCTCAGCGACCAGTTCATCTTCGGATAGCTGTTTGTCGTGTAGTTTCTTGCGCAGGTATTTATCGACGAGCCAGCGAATCATGCCACCAATAAAAATGGGGCTCGACGATGAAAGCGGCAGGTAAACACCGACCGCGAACGCCAGCGAGGGAATGCCGCTCATCTCAAGGACGATGGCAATCATCACTCCCAACAGCACCAGGCCCCACGGCAACTGCCGGTTGAGAATTCCTTTAATGATGTAAGACATCAACGTCGCCTTGGGCGCGTCGTACTTCGTTACCGCCGAACCATCAGGTCTGACCTTGTGGATTCCGTTGATGCCGGGATCGGAGAGGTAAACGGGAACACCCTGGTCGTTGACCATGTAACGTCCGGCGGGTCCCCCAGTCGTGTCGGTCTTGTGGTAAGGGTGATAACTGTTTGCATCCGAGTTCGCTTGCGGTCCCTTCAATTTTTCAGGTGCGCCTGCTTGCGACGGATCAATTCTTAAAGTCGGCGGGAAGTTCTCTTCAACTTTGTAAACAACCTTCCCTGAACCGTCCACCAGGTATTCGCCGGGATCGAGACCGGCCACGGCACCCGCGCCTGCTTCATTTTTCAATACGCGGTAATTACCCGGCGTAGTCGGCTTTAGTTCATCGGTATAGGCCGGCAATGAACTTGCCTTGGTTGGATCGATCACAACGTTGCTGGTCGCTGGTTCAAAACTAACACGCGGCACATAGACCGTCGCCGAATCGTTGAGCAGCAACAGAATTGGACCTAGTATCAGCGCGGAGGCGAACGCGCCCACGAGAATCGCAATCTGCTGTAGCCGCGGAGTTGATCCAACCAGGAACCCAGTCTTCAAATCCTGCGACGTAGTGCCGCCGTTTGAAGATGCAATGCAAACAATGCCGCCGATTGAAAGTGCTGTGATGTAATAGGTCGGTCCGGTCCAACCAATAATCAAAAATATCAAGCACGTCAGCAGCAAGGTCGCTACCGTCATGCCGGAAATTGGATTCGACGACGACCCGATTTCTCCGGTCAAGCGCGATGAAACAGTGACGAAGAGGAAGCCAAAGGCGATGATCAAAACGGCCCCCAGGAAAGCAACAAAAACATTCACCTGCAAACCAAGTTGCGGGAACGCCATAATCATTCCAATCAAAGCCACGATGCCGCCAACAACGAACTTCATCGAAATGTCTTGATCGGTACGCGGCGCGTTCGCGGTTGCTGCCTGACCGCCACGAAGATCTGCCAACCCGCCTTTCAGACCGTGCCAGATTGTCGGTAGCGAGCGAAACAGGCTGATGATGCCCCCAGCCGCGACTGCGCCGGCGCCAATGTAAAGCACGTACGCGCCGCGAATCTGACCTGGACTCATTTCACTAATCGGCACTGTTCCTGGAGGCAGCACAGTGGTCATGCCTTCACCAAAAAACTTGATAGCCGGAATCAAAACCAGATAGGCCAATACGCCGCCCGCGCACATGATCGAAGCGATGCGTGGGCCAATGATGTAACCGACGCCGAGGAGCGCTGGCGAAATTTCTGCTGAAATTGAACCGGCTTTGAAGGGCGCGCCAAAAACTTTTTCCGGCACGTCTTTCCATCCCTTAAGACCAGTCATCAGCACCTGGTAAAGGAACCCAATTCCCAGGCCGCCGAAAATTGTTTTGGCCCCAGTTTGCGCTGAGACTTCAGCTCTTGCATTTGGATCGGCGCCCGCAGCAGCAGCCGCGCGTGATTCATCGGAAGCGCCGGCCTTCAAGACTTCCGCGCAGGCAGTACCTTCCGGATACTTCAAGTAACCATGCTGGGCCACGATCAAAGCGCGCCGCAGCGGAATCATCATGAGAATGCCAAGCAGTCCGCCCAGCATCGCCACCAGCATCACTCGAGTGAATTCCAGATCGAACCCGAGAATCATGATGGCCGGCATCGTTACGCCGACGCCGAACGCGATCGACTCACCTGCCGAGCCGGCGGTCTGCACGATGTTGTTTTCGAGAATCGTCGCGTCGCGCATACCAAGTTTTGAAAGCATGCGAAAGATGGTGATGGAGATCACCGCAACCGGAATCGAGGCGCTTACGGTTAGTCCGACTTTGAGGACCAGGTAAAGCGAAGACGCGCCAAAGACCATGCCCAGCAACGTGCCGATGATCAGCGGCAAAGCCGTCAGTTCGGGCAGCCGCACGCCGGCAGGAATGTACGGGCGGAAATTTTCCAGATAAGGGTTGTCCGGTTTGAAACCAATTCGATCCGGGAACTCATTCGCAGGAATGCTTTCAGAAGACATCCGAAGTGACCTCCGATTCAGTTTGTAATACGGGGAGTGCTGTAGGGGTTGAAAACGTCGCTACTTTACACGGCTAAAGGCCCATTGAGCAAGTTTCGCATTACGCCCTGTAGCGGTGACGCCTACAAATTCGCCATCTTTTTCGCTTACACTCGGCGCGCTCATTAATCACATCCGGTAACTAAAAAAACTGATGCGCACAAAGTTTTTCGCACTCCTGCTCTTACTTTCGACGTTTGGTTCCCTTGCCGCGCTAAATACCGCCGGCGACCTGGCAGGACACGAAGTTAGAGTCACGCAGTCGCAACGCATACCGGCACCCGCAGAGGTGCTCGGGTTCACGCCCGGGGACGATCGCAAGCTTGCTAGCTGGAATCAGGTGATTGAGTATTTTGCAGCGCTCTCGAAAACCAGCGATCGAGTGAAGTTTGAAGAGCTGGGCAAGTCAACCATGGGCCAGCCATATGTGATGGCAACAATCAGCTCTCCAGAGAACCTCGCCCGGCTGGATGAATACAGACACATTCAGGACTTGCTGGCCGATCCGCGCCAACTTGGACCAGTCGGCACGCGCGACCGCAAAGCCGCTGAATTGATCTCGCGTGGTAAAACGATCGTACTTATCACTTGCGGCATTCATTCGACCGAAGTCGGTTCCTACCTGTCGAGTATGTTGATCGCCCACCGCCTGGCGTCATCTAACGATCCAGAGATTCAAGCTGTTTTAAAGAATACGATTATTTTGCTGGTGCCCGCCTTGAACCCTGACGGAGTAGACATAGTTAAGAACTGGTACGAGAAAACATTGGGCACGCCTTTTGAGGGCACTAGTCCGCCGGAGCTTTATCATAAGTACACGGGTCATGATGACAACCGCGATTGGTATGCTTTCACCCAAGTCGAGACCCAAATTGCTGTCGACCAAATTCACAACGACTGGCATCCACAAATCGTCCACGACATCCATCAACAAGGTGAATACGGCTCACGAATGTTTCTGCCGCCTTATATGCCCCCGGTCGAGCCGAACGTGCCGCCGCAGATCGTCGCCGGCTACAGCGAACTGGGCAATTACATGGCGCGCGAGATGCGCTCGTCTGGTTTCAAGGGCATCACCACCAATTCGACTTATGACGCCTGGTCACCGTCACGCGCATACTCGCATTACCACGGCGGCGTTCGCATTCTCTCAGAAACGGCATCCTGCAAAATCGCGACGCCGATCTCAGTTAAATTTGAACAACTAAGAAAGGGAGAAGGATACGATCCGAAAAAAGAGTCGGCCACATTTGGGCCGGTTTGGCGCGGCGGTGAGTGGCACTTGCGCGACATCACCAACTATATGACGGCGGCGGCGTTTCTATTGCTGAAACATGCTTCAGAAAATCGTTCTCGATGGCTGCAACGCTTTTATGAAATTGGTAAGGATGCAGTCCGACCGGGGAAGCCAAATGTCCCCTATGCCTTCGTCATTCCAAAAGCTCAACACCAGGCCGATCTCATCCAGGTGTTGGACCGAGCGGGTGTCGATGTTGACTTTCCTTTGCCCTTCACGGCGGCGGGAACCAGGTACCCCGAAGGCACTGCTGTTATTCGTATGGACCAGCCTTATAGCAACTTCGCGAAAGCCATTTTGGAAAGACAACACTACCCTGATTTGCGGGACTCTGGCGGTCACCCGCTTTCGCCTTACGATGTGACTGCGCACACTCTGTCACTGCTCATGGCAGTCGAAGTCCATCCCGTCGCCCGACCTTTTCGTTACCGCATGCCGAAAGCGAGCGGCATGAACAGTTGCACCGGCTTTGGGGAGATTGATGAAAAGCTCGGACTATACAAGTCCCACGTCGCGGCGATTGATGAAGGCTGGACGCGCTGGATCCTTGACCAGCAACATTACAAATACGCTTCACTCGAAGACGCAGAAATCCGATCCGGTGACTTACGGGCCAAATACAATTCGATAGTGCTGCCTGACCAATCCGCCCGGGAAATTCTTAAGGGTTACACTCTTGGAACGATGCCAAAAGAATATACCGGAGGTTTAGGCGACGCCGGCGTAAAGGCCCTGAAGCAATTTGTTGAAGCTGGCGGAACGCTTGTTTGTTTGAATCGCGCGTCAGAATTCGCAATTGATCAATTCAAACTTCCAGTTCGTGATTTAAGTGCAGAATGGTCGCAAAAGGAATTTTTTGTTCCTGGCTCGATCCTCCGCATTGAACTTGATCCAACGAATCAGCTTGCCGCGGGCATGCCAAAAGAAAGTATCGCCTGGGTGGAAGACTCGCCCGTGTTTGAAGTGATTGATGGGACAGCGGGCGTCCCGCAAGCGAGCGTGCGAGTTATCGCTCGCTATCCGACCAATCAGAATCCTTTACTGTCTGGTTGGTTACTAGGTAGCGATAAAATTAGGGGAAAGCCTGCGCTGGTCGAAGTAAAGCTAGGCCAGGGCCGCATAATTCTTTTCGGCTTTCGGCCGCAATATCGTGCTCAATCGCTGGCGACTTTTCCGCTTTTTTTCAATGCAATAAGCGGGCGGTAAACTTTCAGAAATATTGTTCTCGTTTTTAATTAGCCGCGGATTCACGCAAATAAACGCGGATCAGCTTTTCAATTAATGGAAATCTGATCCGCGTTATTCCGCGTAAATCTGCGGCGGTGTTTCTTTTCTTAACCAAGGTACATCTGCGCGGCCATCTTGGTGAGTTTCCAGACGCGCGACCATTCCAGACCATTGTTGCCGTTTTCCCGGCCGCTAATCGTATCCAGGATGAGCTTGCCAAACTTTCGTCCTTCACGTCGCAGCATGAATTCCTTCGCGTAAGGTTTTGCAGTCTCAAAAAAGCTAAATGCGGGATCGGTAACAATGCCGATGCCTTCCAAGGTCATTAGCGCGCGCATAATGTACGTAAAGTTTGCCGGCAAGCGGAACGGATACTCATAGACCACTTCCGCGAGATCGTAGGTGAGTTCCTTGAAATTTACTTCGCCCAGTTTCAGGTTTAGATAGACCTTGAAAAGTCTTTCGACAACCGGCCGCACAGTTTCAGGATCGACTCCCGGCTTCAGGAAGTTCAGATTGATGATGTCCTGACCCAACCCATGCACATTTTTTTCTACCACATGAAAGAAGGCATCGATCATTTGCGCCTGTAGCTTTGCATCGATTCGGCCGACCATGCCAAAGTCAAAAAAAGCCAAGTGGCCGGAATCCATCACCAAAAGATTTCCCGGGTGTGGATCGGCATGGAAGAACCCATCCTCCAGCAATTGCTTTAGATAGGTGCGCACTAAGAGCCGATTCACTTTTACAGGTGAGATGCGGCGCGCCCGCAACGCTTCGATATCAACCACCTTTGTGCCGCGGATGAACTCGAGAGTTAAGACTTTGGCACGAGTGTGCGACCAGTAAATCTTCGGAACGCGGACGGCTCGCCAGGTGCGGAAGTTGTAACGGAAGCGATCAGCATTACGGCCTTCCTTGACGTAGTCCATTTCCTCAAACACGGTCGCGTGAAACTCGCCCAACATGCCTTCCCAGTCAGCGTTCTCATTAGCTCTCGGGAAAAAGCGGTTCACCAATTTAATAAGCCGGTAAAGGATGGCGACGTCGAAACTGATAATGCGCTCGAGGTCTGGCCGTTGAACTTTGACTGCAACCTCTTCACCTGAAAACAGGCGGGCGCGATAAACCTGGCCCAGCGAAGCCGAGGCTATTGGTTCGCTATCAATTTCCGCGTAGCACTCGCTCAGACTCTTTCCTAACTCTGCTTCGACGCGCGCAAATGCTTCAGCGGTGGGAAACGCAGGCACATTATCCTGAAGCGTCGCCAACTCCTTCACGTAAGCAAGGGGCAGCAGGTCAGCTCGTGTGCCGAGTGTTTGTCCGATTTTGATAAACGTTGGACCAAGGTCGGTCAAACTCCGGCGCAACCATTCAGCTTGTTTCTGTAGCCGCGCTGTTTTGTTTTCTGAACCTTCGTGACCCCGAAAAACAAGCAGGCGCGTCAAGCGAACCAGCTTGTCAAAAGCTATCAACGCGAATTCCTGCAAACCCGCCAGCAATCGTGCCCAGAAATTCTTTTCTTTCGCTTCGGCGCGCAGCCGTTCCGCCATTCGCTGATTAAAGTCCGCGCGAATGTGGTAGGTATCGAGAAACAAGTAGAGCGTAAACAATCCCAGCACTCTGGCTACTCGCGCGGCGCGCAACCAGCCGCGCAAACCCTGACCAGCCAGAACCTGAGCCACGAACTCCTCGGTCAGCGGGTCGGCGCTGGCGGAATGCACGGTTTGCTGCTCAGCCGAATTTCCATTCGACCGCTTCACCAGGCTTGTCACCGGAACCAATGCTTGCTCGTTCTTCATAAAAGTTCTTGACGTTGCTGTCCCCATTAAACCATCGACAGTGAACATTTCACGGGTTGTCGCGAGAAATAACTTTGCGCTTGTCGTGCGTCTTGCTGAATCTGCCGGGTCAACTCTTCGATTGAATTAAACTTCCGTTCGTCGCGCAAGCGGTGCAAAAACCTGACGCGCACTACGTCACCGTACAAGTCACCCGCCCAATCCATTACGAATGTCTCGACCGAAGGTTCCGAATCGCCCCCAAAAGTCGGTCGCACCCCCACATTTGTAATACTACGCCGCCATTGGCCTTCAATCAGGGTTCCGGTCACATAGACGCCGTTGCGGGGTATGACGCGGTTGCGAGGGTGTAAGTTGGCCGTCGGGAAACCCAACTGGCGGCCGCGCTCGGCGCCTCGTTCGACGGGGCCCTCTACCCCGTACGGTCGGCCTAATAGGCGGCGGGCGAGATTCACTTTACCCTCAGCCAGCAAGCGGCGAACCTTGCTAGAACTTACTCTTTGGCTGCGCACCTGGACTTCGGGAACCTCATCGGCGAAAAAGCCCAACTCCTGACTCGCGCGCCTGAGCAGTTCAATGTTGCCTTCGCGATTGTGCCCAAAAGCGAAGCCGCAACCGAGATAAACTTCCCTTGCCTGCAGCCTGTCCTTCACGACCTCACGGAGAAAGTCTTCGGCACGAATCTGGGAAAAGCTTTCGTCAAAACGAATCACGATCGTCTGCTCGATGCCCAACGCGCCAAAGCCTTCAACTTTCTGATCGAGAGTTTGTAGAAGAGGCGGAGAGGATTCCGGATGTAAGACTGCGCGCGGGTGTGGATCGAAAGTGATAACCGTTGGCACCGCGTCAGTCGCGCGCGCTCTTTCGACTACAGTGCGCACGATCAACTGGTGGCCCAGATGGAGACCATCAAAGACGCCCAGTGTCAGGACCGTCGGTCGTTGGATTTCAGCGTTGTCGGTACCGTG
>DATAOU010000119.1:0-27446 GCA_036265575.1 Pyrinomonadaceae bacterium | reverse complement strand
CAGAACATCCTGGTCTCCGGGGCGCGAAAGCAGGACGACGCGCAGTCCATTTAAAAGCTCAAAACGCTCGGGAGCCGTCAAAAGCTGAGCCGAAGCCAGCGATTGAGACACGGCAACTAGCGCGAACGCCAGCCCGATCTTTCTTAAAAAACCGCTAAATACAGGAAGTTTCATAG
Organism: Pyrinomonadaceae bacterium; assembly: GCA_036265575.1. Lineage (GTDB taxonomy): Bacteria > Acidobacteriota > Blastocatellia > Pyrinomonadales > Pyrinomonadaceae > PSRF01. The sequence continues at coordinate 27,270 of DATAOU010000119.1, read as the reverse complement.
ACGCTTACAAGCCGAGCGGCTCCAACTCGTTCATTATTCCGGTCAAAAAAGGGAGGCAAAAACATCTTAGAGGCACGATATTTAGCCGTCAACCGTTTGGCTTCTAAATGCATCCAAAGCCTCGGGTTGAACACTACTGGCCAGCTGTTAGGCTTGAACCAGCTCCGCAACAACGGTACCGCTGTCCGCAGTTTCGTCAGTTCGGTATTTGAAAATGGGTACCCAGCGCGAACGAAAGTTGACGGAATGCCGTATCTTTTATCTGTTTGTCGGTAATACTAGTAGGAAGCGATTCCTGCAGAATCGAGCGGCGATTGCCAGACAGAAACACAGACGAACTTTTGCTTGAATCCGCAGGGGCTGGCGACGCGGCTGCGTTCCAGGAGTTGTACGAACGGCATCGCAATGCAGTATTTCGATTCGCCTATCGCTTGTCGGGGAACGTCGAAAACGCTGAAGACTTAACCCACGACTGTTTTCTGAGCTTGATAAGAAGGGTTGCGAGTTTCGAGCCGGGGCGCGCATCGTTACGCACTTATCTTCTGGCGGCCACTCGAAATCTTTGGTTAAAACAGTTGAGAACGCAGGGTCGTGAGTCAGCGCTCGATGATTTTGATGAGAATGATTTCGTTGCTCCGAGTAAGGCTCCCCTCAGCAGATTGCTTGACAACGAAATGTCTTTGAAAGTCGCCGAAGCAGTTGCTAGCTTGCCTCCTTTACAGCGTGAGGCGCTGGTTCTTTTTGAATATGAAGGCATCTCGCTGAACGAAATTGCCAGCATGGTTGGAAGCGACGTGGGCGCCGTAAAAGCGCGACTGCACCGAGGGCGCGAAAGGCTAAGAAAAGCGCTGCAGCCTTATTTGAATAGCCACAGGGAAATTGTTACTTTGGAGAAGGCTTAAATGAGTAGCATTGAACCGGGAGACAGCTTTATCTCGGAAGACGATCTTAAGAGTTTATTGGATCAATGGATTGCCCCGGATCCTTCGAAAGTACTCGATCAGCGAATAGCAAACAGTTATCATAGGGAGTTTGGAAGCGCAGCGGCTGCTGACAAATCCGTACTGCTCCCCCAAAGTCTAAAAGAGGTACGTGCGATGAAGTTTTGTTCCACTTGCAAAGAAGAGTTTGCTGAGAAATTCAGTTTCTGTCCGGTTGACGGCACCCCCCTAAGCGTGCCTGTCGTTGAACCGGAACAGAAGGTTGCGAGCGCGCCAATAATTAAGGTAGCGAGCGCGCCAGTAATTCCGGATCGCGCTGCGACTCCAGCGTTCGCCGGTGCAGCGGCTGCGGCCACTGCGTCTCGCGGCGAATTTCACTTGACCATGATGGACGATGCCGGTTTGCTCGGCCGACTGGCGAAAGAAATCGGTGATGTCTCGCACGAATACCAGCTCACATGGCCTGAATTCAAACGCGATCCGTTTGGCTTCACAAAACGCACCTTCGTCGGTTACGGACAAATGGCCGGCAAGTTTTTTTCTAACCGTTATGTTGTCATCGGTCTGCTGGTGGCGGTGCTAGCGATGTTCGGCCTGGTGGGCATCATCAAGTTGCTGGATCGCGCACAGGGAGGCGGCATTTCCAGGACCGGTGTGCTGGGATTTAGTCTCCTCGCCGCAGTCATTCTGGCAACGATTTTCACCACCTGGCTCAAAAGGAGCCAAAGCGGCGCAGTTCTGGGAGCGCCGGATACACAATCGAACAACGCCGTACTCGGTATGGTGGCTGCTTTTTCAGTCTTCCTTATTCTAATAGGCGGAGGCGTTCTATTTAGCGCCTGGCAGAAGAGAGTGGAGCAACAGCAGCAACAGGCTGCCGAACAGGACGTCGTCGAACAGTACATCGATATTCCAAACGAACAACCCACTCCTGACGAGGGAACCGCAGGGCAGGCCAAAGGCAATGGCGGCGGCAGCAAGCCGAAGCAGGAAAAGGCCGGAGGCGGTGGCGGCGGTGGGCGACAAGAAGAGAAACCCGCGTCGTTTGGAAAGACTCCGCAAGTTTCGCTGACGGTTCCGCAGGTCGTGGCGCCAGACCCGCACCCACCTGCAATAAAGAATCCGTCTTTGCCAGTGGCAGCTACGCTTGTGGCTGATCCAATGTTGTTTCCACCGGACACGCGCAACCTTAACTACGGCTTGCGCGAGTCCAAGAGTACTGATCCATCGTCCGGTCCAGGCACTGGCAATGGTATGGGCACTGGAACCGGCGGCGGTATGGGACCCGGCGAAGGTGGTGGTTATGGACCAGGCCGCGGTGGTAATACCGGCGGCGGCGATCGCAATGATGGCGGTGGCGGTCCCGGCGGCGGTGGCGGTGGTACCGACTACAACAAGGTGTTTAGTGGTAAAGACGTAAATTCAAAAGCACGCGTTCTTTCCAAGCCAGAACCGCAGTATACCGAGGAGGCCAGAAAGAACCAGATAACCGGCACCGTGATTCTGCGTGCGGTGTTTACCTCCAGCGGGCAGGTTACCAACATCAGTGCTCGGTCTGGTCTGCCTTTCGGTTTGACTGAGCGGGCGATTGCAGCCGCGCGGCAAATCAAGTTTGTGCCGGCTACAAAAGATGGACATCCAGTTTCGATGTATATCCAACTGGAATACAACTTCAACCTTTATTAAAGGTTGATTGCTAAATAGCATAAGGGCGGCGACTGTTCAGTCGCCGCCCTTTTTTTATTATGCCGCGGATTAAAGCGGAAAGACGCGGATAAGAGCAAAGGAAACGCGACTCGTGTTAGAGTCTACGCTCTCTTTCCAATTCCTATCCGCGGGAATCGGCGCTAATCTGCGGCCAGGATCTGTTGCTAAGGCGCTAAGCGCTCGACGAACCGCTTGATGCGCGTCACGCCCTCGCGCAACTGTTCCATCGACGTAGCATAAGAAATTCGAACACATCCGTCAGCGCCAAAGCCGGCGCCATCCGTGATCACGGTCTGTTCCTCGGCGAGCAGTCGCATCGCAAACTCGCCAGAGCTTTTGACTGTCGCATTTAAACAGTTTCGCACGTTGGGAAAAACATAGAACGCGCCTTCAGGTTCCGCGCAACTAAGGCCAGGAATGTCTTTCAGCGCCTGAAGCAGCCAGGCGCGACGCGCAGTGTATTCGTTCAACATCGCAGCGACAGATTCCTGTGGTCCATTCAAAGCCTCGACTGCCGCGCTTTGTGCGATTGAGTTTGCGTTGCTGGTCGAGTGCCCCTGCACCTTGAGCATCGCGCTGGTCCAGTCCCGCGGCGCCAGCGAATAGCCAACGCGCCAGCCTGTCATCGCGTATGTCTTCGAAAAAGAGCCGGCAATGCAGAGACGTTGGCGCAACCTTTCCGGTAAACCCGCCGCGCTGAAAACCAGCGCCGGTGGATAAACGAAACGCAAGTAGCATTCGTCGGAAATCACGTAGATTCCCCGATCGGTGAGGAGTTCCATAATCCGTTCGAATTCAGCGGGCGGAATCACACGGCCCGAAGGATTGTTCGGCGAGTTGAGAATTATCAATTTCGTGCGCGGTGTTATGGCTTTCTCAACCTGCGCGGCGGTCAACAGAAAACCTGTCTCTTCGGTATCGATGAAAATGGGCGTCGCCCCAGCGAAAATAACAATCTCGGGAAAAGTTACCCAGTAAGGTTTCGCCAGCAACACTTCATCGCCGGGATTCACGAGTGTCACCACTGCGTTAAAGATCGCCTGCTTGCCACCCGATGTGGCCATAACTTCCGAACGCTCGTAAGCGGCGCCAAACTGGCGTTGATAAAAGTCGATGATTGCTTGTTGCAGTTCGCGCGTGCCGGCGGTGGCCGTATACTTCGTGCGGCCTGCAGCCATCGCTCGATCCGCAGCTTGTTTGATGTTCTCAGGAGTATCAAAATCTGGCTCGCCGGCGCCAAAGTCCACCACGCTGACGCCCTGCGCGCGCAAAGCCTCTGCTGCTTGCATCGCTGCAAGGGTCGCCGACGCCTGCATCTTCGCCACGTTTTTTGAAACTGAAAATAAAGATGTGGCTGGCTTAGTCATTGGCGGCCCGTGTCACTTTCTGTTTCATTCGCGCCTCGACTACAGGTGGGACCAACCCATCAAGCGTTCCGCCTAGTTGAAAAACTTCCTTCACCAGGCGTGAGCTGACGTATGAATAAGTTTCGGCAGGCATCATGAACACAGTTTCGATAGTCGGCTCTAACCGCCGGTTCATCAAGGCCATCTGTAATTCATATTCGTAGTCGGAAATGGCGCGAATGCCGCGGACGATTGCGTTCGCCTGTTGCGCAACGGCGTATTGGACCAGCAAACCTTGAAAGTGGTCCACGCGAACTTTGCACGAGCCGTTCTCAATTTGTTGCAGCACCTGCGACAGCATTTCGCGGCGTTCGTCGATGGTAAAGAATGGCTGCTTTTCCGGATGAACCAGAATAGCTACGATGATTTCATCAAAGAGTTTGCAGCCCCGCTCGATGATGTCGAGATGTCCATTGGTGACGGGATCGAAGGAGCCGGGATAGATTGCGCGTCGCATTGTGGCAAATGGTAAAGGCTAAACCGCGAAATGGGAAATGAAAACCTCTACTGCTTGTTGTGCCGCTGGCGTACTGGCTTGACAGCCTAACGGTGCGATGATTCAATAACTGCCGGACCAAACGTGGTGAGTTAAGGCGACTTGCGGCCACGTAAAACAAGCGGCTAAACAGCTCGGCGAGTCTTACTTATTAAGACTAACGAAAAGGCTTTGGCAAGCCCCGCGTTGTTTGGCGCGGGGCTTTTTTCTCGTAAATCGTGAATCGTAAATCGTGAATAGCTTTGTTCGATTTACGGGCAAGTGATTTTCGACCAGCCCTGACAATACAGGTTTCTGTTTTAACTATTTACGATTTACGATTAACGATTCACCAATGAACAGCTTTCTCGACACATTGAAAGAGCGCATCGTCGTCTTTGACGGCGCGATGGGCACTAATATTCAGGTGCAGAACCTAACGCCCGAAGACTTTGGCGGGCTCGATGGCTGCAACGAGTATTTAGTCGTCACTAAACCCGAAGCTGTTGAGAAGGTGCACGCCGGATTTCTGGAAGCCGGCTGCGATGTTGTCGAGACCGATACTTTTGGCGCCGCTTCCATCGTCCTTGCTGAATACGACATTGCCGACAAAGCTTACGAGCTGAACCTGAAAGCGGCCCAACTCGCCAAACGTGTTGCCGCTGATTTTTCAACGAAAGAAAAGCCGCGCTGGGTTGCCGGCTCGATGGGCCCTACCACAAAACTTCCTTCGCTTGGTCATATTTCATTCCTCGACATGAAGCAGTCGTACTACGACCAGGTTCGTGGGCTGATCGACGGTGGCTCTGACTTGCTGATCGTCGAAACTTGTCAGGACTTGTTGCAAACGAAGTCGGCGCTCTCCGCAATTTTCAAATACTTCGAAGAGATCAAACGGCGTGTACCCGTCATTGCACAGGTGACGATTGAAGCGTTCGGCACGATGTTGATGGGCACCGAAATCGGGGCGGCCCTAACCGCGCTTGAACCTTTTCCCATTGACGTGATCGGCATGAACTGCGCAACTGGTCCAAAGCAGATGAGCGAAAACGTTCGCTATCTTTGCCAAAATGCCACGCTGCCTGTCTCTGTGATTCCAAACGCCGGCATTCCGGAAAATGTCGGTGGTCACGCTCATTATAAAGAGACACCGGAATCCCTGGCCGCCGATCTCGCACACTTTGCGCGCGACCTTGGTGTCAACATTGTCGGCGGCTGTTGCGGCACAACTCCCGCACATCTGCGCGCAGTCGTGGATGCCGTAAAGGACATAACTCCTGGCAGACGAAGCGGCGAAAGACTGGCCGCGGCATCTTCAAACTTTATTCAGCAGCCTTACCGGCAAGACACTTCATTCCTGATTGTTGGCGAGCGTGTGAATGCCAGCGGCTCGAAAAAGATGCGCGATCTGCTAGGCGCGGAAGACTGGGACGGTCTGGTTTCGCTTGCCAAAGAACAAGAGCGCGAAGGCGCGCACGTGCTGGATGTGAACGTCGACTTTGTCGGCCGCAACGGCGAAGCCGACATGCACGAACTGGCATCACGCCTCGCGACCAACATCAAGATCCCGCTGATGTTCGATTCGACTGAATGGCAGAAGATGGAAGCGGGACTGCAGCACGCGGGCGGCAAGTGCATTCTTAATTCTACGAATTACGAAGATGGCGTGCCGCGCTTTACGAAAGTTATCGATCTTGCCAAAGCCTACGGCGCAAGCGTCGTGATCGGCACTATTGATGAAGAGGGCATGGCGCGTACGGCTGACGGAAAATTCAAAATCGCCAAGCGCGCGTTTGAGCAGGCCACCGGCGAGCTCAATCTGCCCGCCGCCGATATCTTCTTCGATCCGCTGGCGCTGCCAATTTCAACCGGCATTGAAGAAGATCGTCGCAATGCGCTGGAAACAATTGAGGGAATTCGCCGCATCAAGAAAGAACTGCCTGGTTGCTTCACCATCCTCGGCGTCTCGAACATCTCTTTCGGCCTGAACCCCGCGTCGCGCGTCGTACTTAATTCAGTTTTTCTGCATGATGCAGTTGAAGCCGGACTCGATGCGGCTATCGTCAACGCCAGCAAGATCGAACCACTGAACCGCATTGGTGAACGGGAACTACAGGTCGCGCGCGAGTTAATCTACGACCAGCGCAAATTTGAAGGCGACGTTTGTACCTATGATCCGTTAACCGAGTTCACCAAACTTTTTGAAGGCGTAACTGCCAAGTCGAAAAAGAAAGCATCGAAAGGCGAAACTGTCGAAGAGCGTCTGAAGAATCACATCATCGATGGCGAAAAAATTGGTCTCGAGGCCGAACTAAAGACCGCGCTCGAAAGCTATCCCGCCCTCGACATCGTTAACAATATTCTGTTGGAAGGCATGAAAGTCGTGGGCGACCTTTTTGGCAGCGGCCAAATGCAGCTTCCGTTCGTGCTGCAGTCAGCGGAGGCGATGAAGGCCGCAGTGCGTTTCCTCGAACCGTTCATGGAAAAGAAGGGTGGCGCAACAGCGAAAGGCACGATGGTGTTGGCGACGGTTAAGGGCGACGTCCATGACATCGGCAAAAATCTGGTGGACATCATCCTGACCAATAACGGCTACAAGGTGATCAATCTCGGCATCAAGCAGCCGATTGAAAGTATTCTGCAAGCGCACGAAGAGCATAAGTCCGACGCCATCGGCATGAGCGGCCTACTTGTTAAGTCCACGCTAATAATGAAAGAGAACCTGGAATTGATGAACGAACGGGGAATTAACGTGCCGGTGGTGCTCGGGGGCGCAGCGCTTAATCGCCGCTACGTCGACGAAGATCTCAAGCCTCTCTATAAAGGACAACTCTTTTACGCTCGCGATGCGTTCGCCGGCCTGCACACGATGGACAAGCTGGCGGGCAGCAATGGCACTGAGGCCATCGCTGCCGAGTTGGCAAGGGCGGCCAGCGCGACCGGTGGCGACGATGTTGAAGTTGCGGAGGACGTCGAGGATCTGGTTGGCGAGGAAGCAAAGCTCGGCATTCGCAAAGCTGGCAAGCTGCGCGCTGTGAGAACCATTGGCGACACGACCCACACGAATCGCTCGAACGTAAGTCCTGAGGTCAGCATTCCGCAGCCACCCTTTTACGGCTCGCGTGTGGTTGAAGACATTGCGCTTGACGACGTCTTTGCATTTGTGAACGAGAACGCGCTTTTCAAAGGACAGTGGCAGTTCAAGCAGGGAAGAAGGCCGCCAGAAGAATATCAAGCCCTGGTGCGCGACACCGTGCGTCCGATTTATGAGGAACTAAAGGAACGCAGTAAGCGCGAACATCTGTTAGTCCCGAAGGTTGTCTATGGATACTTCCCGGCGCAATCGTCGGGCAACGATCTGATTGTTTATCAGGACGATCAGAAAACTGAGCGATTGCGTTTCACTTTTCCACGCCAGCCCGAGTCAAAGCATCTTTGTCTGGCGGATTTTTTCGCGTCGGTCGACTCAGGACGAATGGACGTCGTGGCGTTCCACCTTGTAACGATGGGCCGGCGCGCCAGCGAATACGCGCACGAGTTGTTCAAGGGCGACAACTATGCCGACTACCTTTATTTTCACGGGTTAAGCGTGGAAGGTGCGGAAGCATTGGCTGAGATGTGGCACAAACGCATTCGCGAGGAACTGGGAATTGCCGGCGACGATGCGGCCGACATTAACAAACTGTTCCGCCAGCAATACCAGGGCTCTCGTTTTAGTTTTGGTTATCCCGCCTGTCCGGACCTGGAAGATCAGGCGAAACTTTTTGAACTGATCGAGCCCGGCCGCATTGATGTGGAACTGAGCGAAGAGTTTCAACTAGAGCCGGAACAATCAACTTCGGCCATCATCGTTCACCATCCGGACGCGAAATACTTTTCGATCGACTGAAGACAGTCCAAAGTCCAATGTCCAAAGTCCAAAGTCCTGAACCGCACGTTGCTTCCCAAGAGGAAGTAAACGCGGATAACAAGGAGGTTGGACTTTCGACTTTGGACGTTGAACTCGTCCCCGAACCCACGCCTGAAGAACGCTCGGTTTTATCTCCCTTTGAACAGTTCTCATTTAATTTGGTTCGACGCATGAACCAGGGAAACTGGAAACGGTTTTGGACCTGGTGCCAAAGAATTTTTGGAGCCGGCTGGATCCATTTTGCCACTTACAACCTGATGCGGGTATACGGTCTCGAGAACGTCCACGCACTGTCTCCCGAACGACCGATACTGTTGGTGGCTAACCATCGATCTTTTTTCGATATGTACACCGTCTCGACGGTGCTCTTCCGCAATACCAAATGGCGCAAGCAGCTTTTCTTTCCGGTGCGCGGCCGTTTCTTTTACCAGGGGCCGCTGGGATTGTTTGTAAATCTCGTGATGGGTTGGTGGTCCATGTACCCGCCGTTTTTTGCTTCGGGCGAGAGACCGCTGATCGAAAAACGTGCATTCGATAAATACTCGTTCGCGTTGCTGACCAGTCTTTGCCGACAGGGTGCGGGAAATGTGATCGGCTTTCATCCTGAGGGGACGCGCAACAAAAGTTCTGACCCGTATTCCTTTCTGCCGGCACAACCGGGCGTTGGCAAGTTAATAAAAGATGCCGCGCCGCAAGTTATTCCAGTTTTCATCGCCGGCCTGGGAAACGATCTTCCTAAACAGGTAATGGGGAACTGGACTGGCGGAGAAAAGATTCGTATTCACTTTGGGCCACGGCTCGATCTGACAGAGTATTTGTCGCGCAAGGACCAGGCGCGAACTTACATTGAGATCTCGAGATTTGCGATGAGTAAGATTGCAGAACTTGGTGAAGAAGATCGGAAACAGCAAGCAAGATAGTAAACAGCAAACAGTGAACAGCAAACAGTCAAACCAAAATCAGCTACGACGAGCCCCTCGTTTTATTTCGGCTCTTTGCTAGCCATTCAAATGTCTCTTCCACTGGTTATCATCAATCCTGCTTCCGCCGGCGGCGCGACCGGCGATGCGTGGCCCAAAATCGCCAGCGATCTGGCAACTCACTTCGGGGCTTTTCATCCGGTCTTTACCCGTAAGCGAGCCGAAGCGATCGAGATTGCTGCGGACGCTGCACTTAAAGGAACGAAACTCATCATCGCCTGCGGCGGTGACGGCACGATTTCCGAAGTGGCCAACGGAATCCTCGCTTCCGGAAAGGATGCGGAACTGGGAATCTTGCCGAGCGGCACCGGCGGTGATTTTCGCCGTAGCCTTAATATTCCGGCCCAGACGCGAGAAGCAGCTTTGATTTTGCGCGAGGGCCGGACCCGCAGCATTGACGTAGGTCGAGCATCTTATGCCACCGACGCTGTCGAACAGGAGACCCGTTACTTTCTCGGTGTCGCATCCTTTGGCATGAGTGCCGATGTCATCTCTCGTGTTAAATCGGGCCAGACCGAGTGGCTACCGGCGAAAGCACCTCGCTGGCTTAGCGGCCGGGTGTCTTTCGGCGCGGCGATGCTGCAAAGCGCTGCCAGGATGAAGCCGACGCGGGTTCTGGTTCAGCTTGATGACAAATCCGCGCAGCGTACAACTGTCGCAAATTTGTGCATAGCGAACGCGCGCTACTTTGGCGGCGGAATGAAGATAGCGCCCAATGCAAAACTTACCGACGGAAAATTTGATGTTGTCAGTATCGGTGACTTGGGGTTTACGCGCATACTTTCTAATGCGCCGCGATTATATTTTGGTGCGCATTTGAGTATGAGCGAAGTACAACATGCGCTTGCCGCCAGGATTACGGCTAGTCCAATTTATAAGGATCAACGCGTAGTGCTGGAGCTTGACGGAGAACTGCCGGGCTTTCTGCCTGCAACTTTTCAGATCATTCCACGCGCGTTGCGGATCCGTTGCCCGCGCTAACACTCATGCAATTTAGAAAACTTCTTGCCAGTAATTCGCAAATCAGGTTATAAATACGCACCGCGCCGCGATTCATAAGATATTATTTGGCACGGGCTTTCATGTATAAACGAATATCGTGTTCGTGCGCAGAGGGTGATCCCTGCATGGCGGGGAATTGTACACTTCACTCTGCGACTCTCGTTGAAGTGTATCTTCTGAACTCAATTGACGGAGGTCGAGCGTAGTGGATAGCGGGAAAGATCCACAATCAACCGCCGAAGTTCCCAGCACACCTTCGGCTCAAGCGCCCGCCGGTGCCGGCCCGGCTGCGCCTGGGCCGCCGCCTGCTGCCGCGCCGCCAGCTCGTGCGGTCAGCGCCAGCGCTGCAAAGCCCGTTGGCGCCGTTGTCGAGAGCACGCCGGATCCGCCAGTGAATAAGATGCGGCGTCGTATTGTTTGGGCGAGCATCGCCGGATTTCTCACTACCTGTTTCCTGATGTTTCTACGGTTCTTCCTGCCGCGTTCTATTCTTGAGCCGTCCAGCAAGTTTTCAGTCGGCTTTCCTTCAGACTATGCATTGGGAGTAGACACGAAGTGGCAACAGCAGTATCGCATTTGGGTCGATAAGACTTCGGACCGCATTTTTGTAATCTATGCGCGCTGCACGCATCTCGGGTGCACACCGGATTGGAAGGCGAGTGAGAATAAGTTTAAGTGTCCCTGTCACGGGAGCGGCTATGACAGTGAGGGCATCAACTTTGAAGGTCCGGCCCCACGACCAATGGATCGCGCTTCAGTAGAACTGGATGCCGAGGGACAGATCGTGGTGGATGTCGGCAAACTCCATTCGTGGCCCAAAGGCGGCACTAATCAGTTCAATGATAAGGACGCCTATATTCCGTTGTAATTCTGTTAAGAAACCAAGAGGCTTATGGACGAAAAGCCCGAAGTGAAAGAGACGAAGCAACTGACCGGCGATGAAAAAGCCGGCGCGGGCCTCGTTGGCAAAGTTAAAGAGGGCGGTACCGCCCTCACCAAACGGGCCATCGAAGAGGCCAAGGGCTACAAAGACGTTCAGGACACGCAACTCTGGAAATCAATTTTTCGCGTCTCGCACGATCGCTCCGATCCGCGCAATCGCTCACTGGCAGTACTCTCCAACGTTTTCCTCCATCTCCACCCGGCGAAGATAAATCGCGACGCGGTTCGTTACCAGTACACCTGGGGAATGGGCGGCATAACTTTTTATCTCTTCATCGTGCTGACCTTCACGGGCGTGCTGTTGATGTTCTATTACCACCCCACAAAGGTTGACGCGTTTCGCGACATTCTTTATCTCGAGCATGACGTTCCGTTTGGCAAACTGCTGCGCAACATGCATCGCTGGGCGGCGCACTTGATGGTAATCACAACCTGGCTGCACATGTTTCGCGTAGTGCTGACCGGATCGTACAAACGGCCGCGCGAATTTAACTGGGGCGTGGGCGTGGTGTTGCTGGTGTTGACGCTGCTGCTTTCCTTTACGGGATATTTGTTGCCAGACGATCAACTTGGCTTCTGGGCCGTGACCGTCGGCACGAATATGGCGCGCGCTACGCCGATGTTTGGTTCGGAAGGACCGTTCGGCGTGCAACTCGGGATGACGCCTTTTAACGATGTGCGCTTTGGACTGCTCGGCGGTTCGATAGTGGACTCGAATGCATTATTGCGCTCTTACATCTGGCATTGCATCGGTATTCCCCTGGTGGCGTCCATCTTTATGGCGGTCCACTTCTGGAGAATCAGAAAAGACGGCGGCATTTCCGGTCCTGCACCGGTGATGCTTGAATCGGAAATGAAGGCGCTTAAGAAGAAGTAGAACGCTTTGGAAAACCGGACAGAGTCAGACAGCTACCGAGATTGATTCAAGAAAGAGCAGCTGCAGGTAGGGAAGGGCGGCTTGCCCCCGCCTCGGTTGGAGGCCACTCAATCTAAGCGCGGGCAAGCCACCCTTCCCGACCTCTGAGGTTTCGGATCTTGAGTGTTTGAGCGGCCCAGAAGCTGGCGGTTCACGAGTTCAATAAATGGCAAGTCGATTCAGCAAAGGTAAATTAATCGGGCTCGGCGCGCTCGTCGTCGTGGTGCTGCTCGCCATCTTCTTTGTCGAAGACTGGCACCAGCTGTGGGTCATTTCCTCGGCACCCGACAATATTCCAATCGTGGCGATGTTGTTTCTCGTGCCATTTTTTACCTGGCTCGGAATCAAGCAGTCGCGCGCCAACGATCGTTTGATCGACGCCCTTGAAGCAGATCCACAACTTGCGAAAACAAGCCATCGCAAGGCGGAACCATGGCGGCCGGGTTGGGCAAAGGAAATTCACGTCTGGCCTTATCTTGTACGCATCGAATTTCTGGCGGCGGTGATTGTTACCGTCGTCCTTTTTGTGTGGTCCATCGTTTTGAACGCGCCTCTGGAAGAACCAGCCAATCCAAATCTGACGATGAATCCTTCCAAGGCGCCGTGGTATTTCCTGGGGTTGCAGGAGATGCTGGTCTACTTCGATCCCTGGATTGCCGGCGTAGTCATGCCGTCAATCATCATGGTTGGCTTGATGGTGTTTCCTTACGTCGATTCCAATCCGCTCGGGAACGGTTACTACACGCTCAAGCAGCGGCGCTTTGCTGTGGGCATGTTTTGCTGGGGCTTCCTGATGTGGATTCTGCTGATTGTTATCGGCACGTTTATTCGAGGACCAGGTTGGATCTGGTTCTGGCCGGGCCAAACCTGGGACCACAACGCGGTAGTATTCGACAAGAACGTTGACTTGCATGACTGGATCGCTACCAGTCGACTCGGCAAGGCGCTCCACCTCGGGTTCCTGTCGACAAATCCGTTTAAGTTTATCTTCGGTATGCTGGTGGTGGGCGGTTTCTATATTTTGGGCGCGCTGTTTTTCCATTGGTTGATGACCGTTGATTTCAAACGGCTATCGCTGCGTCCCATGAATTTGTTTCCGAAGGATGCTTTTGAGCAGAAGCTATTGGCCAGAACCAGTGTGCTGCAATACCTGACGTTCCAGTTTTTCGCGGTCAGTGTTTTGTTGGCGATGCCTGTGAAACTGATTTTGCGATTGGCCCTGACGATTAAATACGTTTGGGTGACGCCCTGGTTCAACATTTGAAGTGGCATAGATTTTAGTCTGTGCTGCTTAACTACACACTACGGTGAGAACAGCGAAGTAGGGAGACTCGTTTAGTGGCTGATGGTCCCGAAGGCACCGATTCGTTGGTGAAAAAAGAGCCGGAAATCCCGGTGCATGATCCGATCGTGAGCCGCTCGACAAGCGGCATCATGCTGGTGTGTGCGTTGCTACTCACGTTCTCGCTTGCCTGGTCCTTATACGATGAAGCAATTGGCCAACGCCCCTGGAAAGGAATTCAGCGCGAGTTTGTTAGCCGTTACATTCGTTACCTAAAAAGTATTAAGCCGCAGGCCGGCAAGACTGAAGCCGAAGTAAAGCAAGATCCCGAATACCAAAAGCTCGACGACGAAGCCAAGGCCGCTATTGAAGCCGTCGCGCCGCAAACTAAAGAGATCGATCAAAAGGTCGCGCAAATCCAGGCACAACTCGATGCCGTAACCGATCCTTTTCAGAACCAGCGCGGCAAACTCACCGTCATTAATTACGACATCGAAATCGCGCCACCTGCCAAAAAAGATAAATATCGTAAGCGAGCCGCAGAAAAGCGCGCCGAGGTGGTCGCCGTTGAATTACCAGCGGCCGATGGGTCGGGGCGCATGGTGACGCAGAAGATGAATTACGAGCAGCTGGAAAAATTTTACAACGACGCGCGCGATGAGAAGGCGCGGTTGCTCGGTCAAAAAGCGGAAGTGCTGAAGGAACCGACGGAACTGGCGCGCAAGCGTGACGATTACCTCAAGCATCACATGCCTGGTTTGGGCGCGAGCCAGATCGACGGCCTGATTCGCAAGACGGAAAAGTTTGACTACTCGATCCTGCCGCACCAGATCAGCGTTAACCAATACAACATCGTTGACCGCTGCGAAGTTTGCCATGTCGGCATTCGCGAGCCGTTAGACATCCGGCCGGAGGATTTGGCCCCTGACGGACCAGGAAAGAAACCCGACAGTCTGGCGCGCGCGTTCGTCAGTCATCCCAACAGAGAGCTGCTCCAGATCCACAATCCGGAACGCTTTGGTTGTTCCAGTTGTCATTGGGGCAACGGTCGCGCCACTACAAGCGAACTAAAAAGTCACGGCCAAAATAAATTCTGGCTCTGGCCCATGTTCGAAAAAGAGAACACCGAAGCCGGTTGTCAGCAGTGTCATTCCAAAGACCGCGTGACGCAGGGTGCCGATACCTTGAATCTCGGGCGCGATCTTTTCTATCAGCGCGGTTGCATGGGTTGCCATCGTTACGAAGGTTTTGATCGCGAGGCGGATAACCTTGCAAACACCCGCCAAAGTATTAGCGCTCTTGAAGACCAAATCACGGCCAACCAAAAACAGATTCGCCTCGACGAGAATCCGCCCGAGGGCACCAGCGACGACGATGCGCATAAGATGCTCGCGGAATCTGAAGCTTTGAAAGTAACTAACAGCATTCTTGCAGCGCGGATTGATCAGTTGAACCTGCAGTCGAAATACCTGATGCAGGACCAGAAGAAGGTCGGACCAAACCTGAAAGACGTGCGCCTGAAACTGCGCAAGGAGTGGGTGCCGGTTTGGCTTTCGGATCCGCAAGCGTTTCGGCCCGGAACCAAGATGCCGACGTTCTGGCGCTTCGCCACGCCGAGCGGCCATGGGCCGGCGATGCGGGATAAAGACGGTCAGGATCAAATCAACGCCATTGCCGCGTATTTATGGCAGGACAGTTTCGAGGGCAAGTTGCCTGAGCAGCAGCGCGGAAACGCCGACCACGGTAAAGAGTTGTTTGAATCAAAGGGTTGTCTCGCCTGCCACTCTATCGGAGAGGAAGACAACAAGATTGGTGGAACGTTTGCCGCTAACCTGCAAAAGGTCGGCGAGAAGGCAAACTTCGATTACATTGTCCGCTGGATTCATAATCCGCGCGAACGATTTGCTCCTTATTGTCCGAAAGAGAAACGCGATCTAACTCCAGACGATTACGCGAAACACAATCTGCCTTACGTCTTTGATACTGAATTGCATTCACGTTGCCCCAACGACGGGACCGAGCTGCAAGTTCAGAATATGACAGTAATGCCTAACTTCCGCTTGACGGAGTCTGACGCGCGTGACATCGCCACTTATCTTTTCTCCCTATCATCGCCGCCGCAATATGCCGATGCTTCGTTCATGGATAGTCCGGAGTTGAAGGAAAAAGGGCACGCCCTCATCAAGCAATATGGCTGCGCCGGTTGTCACGAAATCAAGGGCTTTGAAGACGAACAAAGAATCGGCAAGGAGCTGACAGTCGAAGGCGCGACGCCGATTGAGCGTCTCGACTTCGCCCTGCACACCAAGCATGCCGAAGAGGGAAATGACCCGCTCGGCCTGCACCCGCAAGAGAAAGAAAAACCCTGGTACAACCACAAGGGATTTTTCGAACACAAGATCACGCAACCGTCTATTTATGACGAGGGAAAAGAGAAGGATCCGAAAGATCGTTTGCGCATGCCGCAGCCATTCTTAACGCCTGAATGGCGCAACGCGTTGACCACGTTCCTGCTGGGCAGCGTTGGTTCAGAGGGTGCGAACGTGCCGTCATCGCTCTTCTACAATCCCGAGGACCAACGGCGCCAGGATATTCAAAACGGTTGGTGGGTAATCAAGAAATACAACTGCGTCGGATGCCATCAGGTACAGGTGGGCCAACGTTCGGTGGTGATGGATCTGCCGTTCTACCAAACGCCGGAAGGTAAAGACTTGCTGCCGCCGCGATTATCGAGCGAAGGAGCGCGTGTCGATCCAAACTGGCTATTGAGATTCCTGCACGATCCATCGCTTAGCGGCGAGAAGACACCGGAACAAACTGCCGCGATCGATAACGCGGCCCGCGCGACTCCCTCCCCAAGCGCCTCGCCGGCCGGCTCGCCGAAGCCCGCCACGGAACAGGCAGCGCAAACCAGCGGACACTTGAAACCGCAGCCGGGACTGGATCGCAACGGCGTTCGTCCTTATCTCAAGTTTCGCATGCCGACTTTTAATTTCTCGCCCAACGAGTTGCAGACGCTCGTGCGTTTCTTCATGGCTATGTCGGGCCAGCAGGAGCCGTACATTAAAGAACCACTGCAGCCGCTGACAGAACAGGAAAAGCTGGTCGCGAGACAGATGTTCACATCCGGCACGCCTTGTTTGAAGTGTCACATCACAGGAGATCCGGCACACGACGCGACGGCGATTGCGCCAAACTTCCTTTTGGCGGGTGAGCGTTTGAAGCCGGAGTGGACTTTCCGCTGGCTGCTCGATCCGTCGCAAATCAGCCCCGGCACCGCGATGCCAACAGGCTTGTTTAGAAAAGAAGACGAGCGGTGGGTAATCAACTTGCCGAATCCGCCTGCCAGCGCCACTGCCTATCACGAAGATCATGCGAGGTTGCTGGTTCGTTACATGTTCCTGCTGACGCCTGACGAGCAGCGGAAGTTGTTGGCCACCGCGCCGGCCGCGCCGACGACCGCGGCACAGCCTGCACAAAAGGCTGAAAACAATCGCAAGCGGAATGGCGGAGAAACGGCGTTGCACAAATCGCGGCGATCCAAACGCAGCTCGCTGGCGCTGAATCGCAGCGTGCGCGGAAATCTCAGAGTGCCCGGTATGTAACGTCTTTGAAGGACCGGGGCTGGGATGCTAAGTTTAGTTTTTCTGTGTGTGCTCGGTGTTCTCTGTGCCTCTGTGGCGGACAAGTCGTCCACCACTGAGGCATCGAGAACACTAAAGACGCTCAGAGGTTAACTTAATCTTGAGACTACCGAGCACGGTTCTACTTAGGGGAGCCTGCCGTGCTAAAGTTACGCTGAAAGTTATTCTGATTTGGAGGAACTGATTATGTCTATGAAGCAGACCAAGGTCTGGCTGATTTTGACGATTGTTTTATCGCTGCTGGGCCTGGCCTCGGCTTGCAGCAAGACTCCTGAAGGCACGAGCGACAACAGTGCGCCAACTGCGACCGGCAAGGCCTTCACACCCAAGGGCAACGAGGGAACGATTACCGGAACCATCGCCTACAACGGCGCGGCGCCGGCGGCAAAGAAGATTGACACGTCGGCTGATCCGGTTTGCGGCCAGAAGAGCCCTAACCTTGCAACTGAAGACAACGTGGTCACGAACGGCAAATTGGCCTACGCGTTTGTTTATATCAAAGACGGCGCCACGACCGATGGCACTAAGGTGGGCGATTACACTTTTACCGCACCTTCCGACGCGGTAACGCTTGACCAGAGTGGCTGTCACTATAAACCGCATGTGCTGGGAGCAATGGTTAATCAAAAGTTGAACATTACCAATAGCGATCCCACACAGCACAACATCCACTTCACGCCAAAGAACAATCCCGACTGGAACCAATCGCAACCAAACGGCGCGCCGCCAATGTCGCACTCGTTTGCTCGCGCTGAAGTTCTGGTGCCGGTTAAATGCAACCAGCATCCCTGGATGAAGGCATACGTCGGCGTGTTGAAGCATCCATTCTTCGCAGTTAGCGCGGAAGACGGCACGTTCACCATCAAGGGTGTACCGCCGGGAACCTACACTGTGGCTGCGTGGCATGAAGGCGGCGCCACCGGAACAGAAAAGACGATGTCAGTTACGGTGCCCGCGAGTGGCAGCGCCAAGGCGGACTTTGCATTTGGCGAAGGCGCGACTGCGTCGAGCAAGCCGGGTCTGGAAATGATGCCCGCGATCGTTGTTCCAGTGCCGGGTCATCACTGATTTGATTTCCGATTGCCAGTTTCCGATTGCCGATTGAAAACAGAGTGGTTCTGAGTGCAAGCTTCAGGTTGCTCTTAGCCTGTAGAGGCAAGGTAACAACTTGGACTCTAACCTCTGGCCTTTCACCAAAGTCGGCATTCGGAAATTGAAATCGCTACCAAATAATGAGCAGGGGTCTTAATCGTTTCGCGCTTCTCGTCGCTTGCGCGACTTTTTTCTTGATCATTGCCGGCGCGTTGGTGACGAGTCACGATGCTGGACTCGCAACAAGCGACTGGCCTCTTTCAAACGGCCAGGTGTTTCCGAAAATGGTGGGTAACCTTTTTTGGGAGCATGGTCACCGGATGGTGGCCACCACCGTTGGTTTTTTGACAATCATCCTGGTCGCTTTTCTGTTTGCGAAAGAGAAAAGGCGCTGGGTGCGGCGCTTAGGCTTGCTGGCTTTGTTTGGCGTGATAGCGCAGGGCTTGCTAGGCGGATTGACCGTTAAACTAAACCTGCCTTTGGTTGTTTCTGCGGCGCACGCCACGCTGGCGCAACTCTTTTTTTGCACCACCGTTAGCCTCGCGGTTTTTACTTCGCGAAGCTGGATGATGGAGCGGCCGTCACTGGAAGAACGTCCTGGCCCCCCGCTTAGATATATTTGTACCGCGGCAGCGGCAACGATCTTTTTGCAATTGATAATTGGGGCGACTCTGCGGCACTCGGCAACTTGGGACAAGCCGCTGCCGACTGATCTTTTATTGACGCACATCGGTGGCGCAATTGCAGTCACGTTGTTGTTGGGAAGCGCGGCGTTGCTGGTCCTGCGTCGTTACCGCGCTGAACCGTTTCTGGCCCGGCCGGCACTGGTCGCGTTGACGCTGTTAGTTGTCCAGTTGTGTCTGGGCCTTGCGGCTTACATCGTGCGCGCGGCTTCGCCAAACGATCCGCAGCCATTGAATCCAATGGTTGGAGTTACGGTCGCACACGTAGCCTGCGGCGCATTGGTTTTTGCGACCACAATAGTTTTGACATTGAGGGTATTTAAGCTGTTGCGTCCAGTGGAGCAGAGGCTCAAATTTTCGGCCGCCACGCAACGAGGTTAAAGTTCAAGCAGTTTAGATACTTAATGCGAGCAGGACGCCATTCAAGTTCCATTAATTGCAGGTTGGGAAGGGCGGCTTGCCCCCGCTCCGATGGAGTGGCATTCAACGCAAGCGGGGGCAAGCCACCCTTCCCAACCTGCAAATTGAATTAACTTGAGCGGTTCCTTGCAATCGCCTGTTGTCGGGTTCCTTTACGAAACATTAGATGGAAGAATTAGCAATAGAACTTAATCCAGCAGTAGCTCAACTCGAGCGCTTGAGCGCGCGCGATCGTGTGGCCGCATATCTCGAGTTAACCAAACCGCGCATTACCTTTCTCATTGTGCTGACAGCCGCGGCCGGCTTCGCGCTGGCTTCACCGGGCCACGTCGACTACCGCGCAATGTCGATCGCCATGGTGGGCATCGCCCTTTTGTCTTCGGGCATCGCCACGCTTAATCAGTACATGGAGAAAGATCTCGATGCGCTGATGCGTCGCACTGCAAACCGGCCTTTGCCCACGGGCAAACTTCTTCCCTGGGAAGCGCTTGCGTTTGGCGTTGGTCTCACGATACTTGCCGAAATTTACCTGATCGTTTTGGTGAACCCGCTGAGCGCGGTATTAGGGTTGACTGTAATCGCCGGGTATTTATTTGCTTACACACCACTGAAGACGAGAACTTCACTTTCAACTTTCGTGGGCGCGTTTCCCGGCGCTGTGCCGCCGCTGATCGGCTGGGCTAGCGCGCGCGGAACAATTGGCGTCGAGGCTTGGGTGTTATTCGCCATTCTCTTTCTCTGGCAGTTTCCACATTTCCTGGCGATTGCCTGGATGTATCGCGAAGACTATTCCCGCGCGGGCATCCTCATGCTACCCGTGGTCGAGCCGAATGGCCGCGTCACGGGGCAACAAATAGTTTTATATACCGTGATGCTGGTGCCGGTTAGTCTGCTGCCGACCTTGCTTGGAACTGCGGGTAAAATTTATTTCGTTGGCGCAATTGTTTTGGGATTGCTATTCCTGTACTTCAGTCTGCGGGCCGCCTTTTCACAATCGCGCCAGGCAGCGCGGCAGTTACTGCTCGCTTCAGTTATTTATCTTCCGCTTTTATTTATCTTGATGGTTTTGGACCGGTAACGCCGTAAATGGTGAATCGTAAATGGTGAATAGGAAATGCACGAACCCTTCACCGCTTAGTTCTTACGCTTCGTTCTTACCATTTACGATTTACCATTTACCATTCACCTCTTAAGGAGCTAACCGATGGGACGAGCTCTTGCGCTTATTATCTGGATCCTGACTCTGGGTTCAGTAAGTCTCTTTTTCGTTAAGCAGTGGTGGTTTCCTACCGCCATTTCTTCCCATGCAGCGGCACTCGATCGCCAGTTCCTAATCACGATTATCGTGGTGGGAATTTCGTTTACGGCTGCCCAGGCGGGACTTGGTTATATGGTCTGGAAGTATCGCGAACGCCCGGCAAACGACCGGGCGGTCTACACGCATGGCAGCAATCGTCTGGAAGTTATTTGGACGATTGTAACGGCGGTCATCTTCATTGGACTCGCCGTGATGGGCCAAAGCGTTTGGGCTTCGCTACATTTTACCAAAGCGCCGGCGGGCTCTTTCCAGGTTGAAGTGGTGGCCCAGCAGTTTCAATGGAATTTTCACTACGCAGGCCACGACGGTGTGTTCGGCCGCACGGACCCGAGTCTGATAGACGATTCGGCGCTGAACTTCATCGGCCTCGACGAAACCGATCCCAACGCCAAAGACGATCAGACCCACAGCGTGATTGCAGTTCCCGTCAACCGTCCGGTGGAACTAATCCTGCGCTCAAAGGATGTGATTCACAATTTCTGGGTGCCGCAACTTCGCTTCAAACAGGACTTGGTACCCGGCATGGCGATCCGGGTTCACTTCACTGCAAATCAAACGGGCAAATTTGAACTTGCCTGCGCGGAACTGTGCGGCCAGCTCCACTTTAAGATGAAGAGCTACATGCTGGTGCTTCCGGAAGCAGAGCATCAGGCACTGATGGCCCTGCCGCAAGATCAGTTTCAAAGTCGTATCACTGAATTGTTAGCCAAGTATCCGTTGCCGACTTACTAGACGAACAAAGAAATCTTCTACGCTCATTCGTTCCCTACGAGGAGATTAAGATGTCAGATGAAACGCACGAAGCAGTCCACCGACACGAGGCGCCGACCAGCTTCATTCGTAAGTACATCTTCAGTCTGGACCACAAAGTAATTGGCATCCAGTACATCATCCTGGCGCTGGTCGCCGTGATTGTCGGCATGACCATGTCGCTGCTGATGCGCATGAACTTGTCCTGGCCCGGCACGAACTGGCCCATCTTGGCGACGCTGTTTCCCGGTGGCGCTCCCGGCGGCGTGATTAATCCGGAGTTTTACCTGTCGCTGGTGACGATGCACGGCACCATCATGGTCTTCTTTGTGCTGACGACTGCGCCGCAGGGCGGCTTTGGCAATTACTTCCTGCCGATACAAATTGGCGCCGAAGACATGGCGTTTCCCGTGCTAAACATGTTGTCGTTCTGGGTGACGTTTGTCGGCTTCATCGTAATCCTGTCTGCGATTTTCTTTTCCGGGTCGGCTTCAACCATCGGACCGATTGGAGGTTGGACCGGCTACGCGCCCTTAAGTGCGCTGGGTCAGATCGCCGGGCCGGGGCAGGGAATGGGCATGAACCTTTGGATCATAAGTATCGCAATTTTTTGCGTTGGTTCATTGCTTGGCGCTCTCAACTTCATTACGACGCTGCTTAACATGCGTACCAGGGGAATGTCCTTGATGCGCATGCCGCTCACCTGTTGGGCTTGGTTCACTACGGCGGTGCTCGCATTGTTGTCGTTCCCAGTGCTTCTCGGCGGCGGCATTCTGCTCTTGTTGGACCGTGTTGCCGGTACCAGCTTCTTTATTCCCGGCGGTCTCTATGTCAGCGGCATCCTTTCCGGAACTACGCCAAGCTTTCCGATTCACACGGGCGGTTCGCCGATCTTGTGGCAACACTTGTTTTGGTTTTTCGGGCACCCGGAAGTTTATATCGCAATCCTGCCGGGTATGGGCGCCACGTCGCACATCCTGTCGACCTTTGCACGCAAACCAGTCTTCGGTTATCGCGCTATGGTCTTTGCAATCTTCGCCATTGGACTGCTGGGGTTCTTCGTTTGGGGACATCACATGTTCATCAGCGGCATGAGTCCCTATTCGGCGATGACCTTTTCTATTCTCACGCTTTCGATCGGCGTGCCTTCGGCGGTTAAGACTTTTAACTGGCTGGGCACGTTGTGGGGCGCGAGAATTCGTTTCACCACACCGATGCTGTTTGCGCTTGGTTTTGTGTCGCTGTTTGTTGCCGGCGGCATCACCGGCCTGGTCTTGGGCCAGACGTCACTCGATTTGCCGATGCACGATACTTACTTTGTGCTCGCGCATTTCCATTTGGTGATGGGCGTGGCCTCGATCTTTGGCATGTTTGCGGCTACTTATTTTTGGTTTCCCAAAATGTTTGGCCGCTTCATGAACGACACTCTCGGCAGAATACATTTTTGGATCACTTTTGTAGGCGTGTACTGCATCTTCGTACCAATGCATGTCATGGGCCTGGTTGGTATGCCGCGTCGCTATGCGCAGTTCACTGAATATACATTCTTGAGCAGACTGCATCCCCTCGTGGTCTTCGTGTCCATCGTGGCCATCATCACGGTGCTGACGCAGTTCCTGTTTTATTTCAACTTGATCTGGAGCATCTTCAAAGGCAAGAAGGCCGGCGCGAATCCCTGGGACGCGACGACGCTCGAATGGACCACAGCCAGCCCCCCGCCGCACGACAACTTTGCCGGCGTGCTGCCGGTTGTTTATCGCGGGCCGTACGAATTCGCAGTGCCCGGGGCGCCAAACGATTTTGTGATGCAAACTGAACCTGAAACGGAAGCCGAAAGGGTAGGTGGGAATGGCCACAACGGTCACCGGCACTAAGCCACTAATAAAAAGCGGATTTGGTGGCGGCCCTAAAGGTCGACGTCCGAACGGCAACGGTTCGCCCAAGCGCAACGGACATCGCGATGCGTTTTTCGACGCGCGCTCGGCGGCAAATCGTTACCGCATCGGCATGTGGGTGGCAATGGCTTCGATCCTCATGCTGTTTACCGGGCTCAGCAGCGCTTACATCGTGCGAGCCGCATCGGCTAACGACTGGCAGGCGCTGCGAATGCCGCGCATCCTATTGTTGAGCACGGCGCTTATCATCGTCAGCAGCATCACGCTGGAACTCGCGCGACGCAAATTGAAAAGTGGCGAGCAAGGCGCGCACAAGAGTCTGCTCGTGCTGACAACGTTACTAGGGCTGGGATTTCTCGGCTCGCAATTGTTTGCCTGGAAGGAACTGGCGCGACAGGGAATCTACATCTCTTCCAATCCGCACAGTTCGTTTTTCTATCTATTGACTGCAACTCACGGGTTGCATTTGTTGGGCGGGCTGGCGGGGCTCGGATTTCTGACGTTGCGTTCCCGGCTCAAGGCCAATGACGAATTGGCGGCTGTGAAGAGGCAGGCGCAAACCGACGCCGTTTCGCTCTATTGGCATTTCATGGACGTGCTGTGGATCTATCTGTTTTTTCTGCTTTTCTTTTGGCGTCAGGTTTAGCAATGATCTTGGTGGCACAGACTTTAGTCTGTGCTAGAAGTGACTAAGTACAATTTCAAATCGCGCAGCTCAGCGTCTGCGCCACTTGGAGGTGACTGGTGAGTACTGAAGCACGCGCAGTACATTTTCCCGCAGCCGATTGGGACGGTGGTGTGCACCCCTATCGGGTTGGTCATCGCAAGCTCGGAATGTGGTTGTTCATAGTTTCCGACTCGCTGACGTTTTCCGCGTTGCTGATGGGTTACGCCTATCTGCGCGCTTCAAACGTTTGGCCCACGCCGTTTCCTTTTTATCCCAGCATTGTTTTTTCCTCAGTCATGACCTTCTGCCTGCTGTCGTCGAGTTTGACGATGGTGTTCGGCGTTTCGGCATCCAGCCGCGGCGATAAGACGGCGGCCCGCAAATGGATCCTGGCCACGATATTTTTTGGGGTCGCGTTTATTGTGCTGCACTTGATCGAGTGGAACCACTTGATTACCGAAGGCGTGCGTCCGTTCAGTTTGCCGGCGCATTGGGTTTCGACATTTACTACGACCGATGGCAAGCTGCCGTCGCCTTTGTTTGGGGCTACGTTCTTTACCATCACCGGCCTGCACATGTTTCACGTTGCCACCGGCGCGGTCTACCTGAGCGTGGTCGCTGCGCGCGTAAAGAAATTGAAGCACGAGGATATCGAGATCAGCGGGCTTTACTGGCACTTCGTCGACCTGGTGTGGATGTTTGTATTCCCGCTTATCTACATTATGTCGGTAGATGTCGGCGGACATCTGGCAAAGTAGGTTTCTAGCGCAAACTTTGGTTTGCGAATATCGATTGACCGTTCGTTTGCAAAAAACAGCGGAGGACTCAAAGATGAGTGCACATGTTGAGGAAGAACATTTCGCCGGCAGCAATAAACTGTTTACATCGATTTGGGTTTGGCTGGTGTTGCTGACGCTGGTTGAGATCGGCCTTGCTTACAGGCCGATGGCTATCCACATCATGCTTACTATCCTGCTTGGTCTTTCCATCATCAAGGCGGCTTTGATCGTGGCCTACTTCATGCACTTGAAGTTTGAGCGGCTGAGTTTGATTCTGACAATTGTGCCTATGCTGGTAGTCTGTATCTGCCTGCTCTTTGTGTTTTTCCCTGACAGCTTCCGTTCCGTGGGATTGCGCTATGAGTTTAAGGAACAGCCTCCGGCGGTTGAGGAACATTGATGCGCAAGGGTTCGAACAGACTAGTGCTGATTGGGTTGGTCGCAACGACCGCTCTGTTGCTAATGGCGTCACCATCAGCAGCGCAGTGTGCAATGTGCCGCGCGGCGTTGGTGGGTTCGAACAACGCATTCTTTATCAGAAATTTCAACATCGGGGTGCTGGTGTTGTTGCTGCCACCAGTTACGATGTTCTGCTCCATCTTTGTGGTGCTGAAACGTTATCATCGTGATGACCAACAGATCGATTCAGAAGCAGAAGAAAAAGAAGACGAGTAAATGCCAGAAGAGAATCTGCTGAGGATCGACGTCGAGAAACGGACTACGCGGGGACGAGTTTGTCCACGCTGCGGCGGCAAGATTATCCCTTCGGACCGCGCCATTTATCAGAGCACCGCTTCGCCCGGCGATGTTTTTCCAATTTGGCAATGCGAGCGCTGCGGCTACGAAGAGATGTCGGAAAAGCCTAAGCCGGCGGGCAAGGTGAAACATTAGAGAGTTTCAAGTTTCAAGTTTCAGGTTTCAAGTTGTCCACTCCTGAGTTTTTCTAAGTTGGAAACCTGAAATTTGGCCCCCGCAACTTGAAACCTGAAACTTGAAATTTGAAACTTAAGGCATGACTGACGCAAAAACCGGTGTAATGGAAATGAAGGGCGAAGTTCGATTCCTAAATCTGATTTGTGTTATTGCCGCAATCGCTTTCCTGGCGCTCGCGGTCCTGAACGCGGTGTTCTCAGGAGAGTTTTTTACGACGGACAATCTTTTCATCACCGTGGTTTGTTTGGTGATGGCCCTGATGTTTGCCGCGAACCCGCTGTTATATCTGAAGTCGGAAGGAAAGCTGCCGATCCCTTTCATGAAGCGCTCGGAAAAACCTGCCAGCGCGGTAACTGGAACCGGAACCGCAGCCTTTGCCAAGTCCCCAGCGACGCCTCCTTTATTGGACGCTCGTGG
This sequence comes from Pyrinomonadaceae bacterium, assembly GCA_036265575.1. Taxonomy (GTDB): domain Bacteria; phylum Acidobacteriota; class Blastocatellia; order Pyrinomonadales; family Pyrinomonadaceae; genus PSRF01. The sequence goes on along the minus strand of DATAOU010000119.1, from coordinate 1,111 downwards.
CCGCGCAGTCCCACCCGATGTGAAGTCTATGATGGCCAACATGAAGCCGAAGCAGCAGTAACCACCGCTTTGTTGAGCAAGTCCTGCCGTGAATGAAATAACCAAACTTGTGCTTCGCAGTTTCGCTCGCTGGAACAAAGAGAAGCTTGACCTGCATGAGCTGTTTGAGGCTGGTGGTAATGATCCTGAGCAACGCACCGCGGTATTCGATGCGGTTGAAAAGTTCGTGCAGGACGGCTTGCTTAATGAAGAAGGTAACGATTTCTATTCCCTAACGGAGAAGGGAATGAAAGCGGCGGCGAGTGATGAGTAATAAGTGATGAGTGTGATCAATGAGTGCTAAGTCGGCGTCAAGAAGTTCAGAGCACAGGCTTGAGCTTGCTTCTTAACCCACCTAAGAGCAACCTAAGGGTTGTACTCTGAACTTCTTGAAGCCAGCGCACACAACTCGAGTATCCGTCAGCCCAGTCCGAGATTTACTTAATGCCTGAATACATCCCCTATCTCCCTCACGTAAACGCAATCCTGAATTCAAGCAGCGCCATCCTCTTGATTGCCGGGTTTGTCCTTATCCGGAAGGGACGAATCAGCGCGCATCGCAATTGCCAGCTCACCGCGTTTGTAACGTCCACGCTGTTTCTAATCAGCTATCTCACCTATCATTACTATCATGGCTCGACGAGGTTTCCGGGACAGGGAATGGTGCGCAGTTTCTACCTAACAATTCTATTGACCCATACAGTTCTTGCCGTTGTCATTGTTCCCATGATCCTGCTGACGCTCTACCGGGCAGCGCGCGGTGACTTCGTTCGGCACCGGCGCATCGCGCGCTGGACCTTGCCTTTGTGGATATATGTTTCCATCACCGGGGTGTTTGTCTACCTAATGCTGTATCACCTTTACCCTTCGTGAAGAGGACCGAGTGTCTAACGTGCGTACCGTAGTTAAACTTCTCTGTGCGTCCTCTGAGTCCTTTGTGACTCTGTGGTGAATGCTTATTAGCGAACGCTCACCACGGAGACACAATGGACACAGAGGACGCACAGAGAAAAAACCAAGTAAGCTGTGGCTGAGTATTCTGCATGACCGAGAACGGCAATAACCCCGAAAC
>DATAOU010000118.1:0-3792 GCA_036265575.1 Pyrinomonadaceae bacterium | reverse complement strand
CTGGTAACTGCCATCGTGCGCGGCGACGTTGCCGCGGTACGCGCTGCTGTCGATGCCGGCGCAGCCGCCGGTAGAAAAGTTGGCGAGGTGGTAGCCACGCACATTATTCCGCAGCCGCATGAAGAGGTGGATCAAAGTATCCCGGTACTCCACACCGGGGAAACCACGCGCAAGAAAATCAGCGGCTCGGTTCCTAAGAAATGAACATTTTTCTGGTGTAAAGCAAACTGTTCGTTTGCGCTGGTCTTCGCCTCAAGTTGAGCGCTAGCCTTTCAGTCGCAAACTAACAGCTTGCTCTATAACCAGCGAAACTAATATTTGCTTTACGACGGTTCTTGTCTTCGAATTCAGTCTGCTAAATGAGCCTGACTCTATACTTCCTGCGCCACGGACAAACAACCTTAAGTCGCGACGATACCTTTTGCGGTTCCGGACTCGATCCGGAATTGACGCCGGAAGGCCGGGAAATGGCCGAGGCGTTTACCAACGCTTATCAGTCAAAGGCCTGGGCCGGAATTTATGCCAGCAGTTTGCAGCGCACGATTCAAACTGCGCAGCCTTTGTGCGAACGCTTGCAGCTGAAGCTGGAAGCCCGGGACGATTTGCAGGAGATTGCTTACGGCGAATGGGAGGGACTGAAGAAAGAAACAGTCGCGCAAAAGTACCATGACGATTATGTTAAGTGGCTGGCAGATCCTGCGCGACACGCCCCTACCGGTGGCGAGTTAGCAACAACCGTTGCCGAGCGTGGTTTGCGCGTCATTCAAGAAATCCGCGAACGGTTTGACGCTGGAAATGTCCTGGTTGTTTCCCACAAAGCGACGATAAGAATTCTCCTTTGCAGTTTGTTGGGCATTGACGTTGGCGGTTTTCGTTATCGACTGGGATGTCCGGTCGCTTCGTTGAGCACCGTGGAGTTCACGGCGAACGGGCCGATGCTGCAAACGTTGGCGGACCGTTCTCACCTCGATGAACGATTGAAGACCTTACCCGGCACTTGATGGTGACAGACTTGTTTGAGAACGCCGTTGACCATTGCTAAGGTCTAAGCGCGGAGACTTCCGAAGCAACTGATGGCCGCAGATAAATTCAAACGCAGCGCCGGTGAGCGAAGCTGGCAGGTTTGCAAATCACTCTTCGCCGTGGTGCTGGTTGCCATTACCGCGTCGCTCGTCCAGGCGCAACAGCCCTTCGTTACCGACGATACTGACACCACGCCAAAGCGCCATTTTCATTTCGAGTTCAGCAACGAGTTTGACGTATTGCAAACTTCCTCCTTCCCCAATCTAAAACAAAATACCGCAGACTTTGAGCTTGATTACGGACTTCTCGACAATCTCGAAGTCGGCATCGAAGTGCCGGTGCTCACGCTTTTGAATGCGCGTAACACTTTCCCGCTGCGGGCTAACGGCATCGGTGACACAAATATTTCCCTGAAATATAACTTTCTGAAGGAGCGCGAGCATTCGCGACGTCCGGCGCTGGCGCTTACTTTTAATGTTGAGCTCCCCACCGGTGATGTTAAGCGGCAACTCGGCTCAGGTCTGGCGGATTTCTCGGTCAATGGCGTTATTCAAAAATCACTCACAAAGCAAACTACTCTTCGGCTAAACGGTGGCATCCTATTTTCGGGAAATGACACGACCGGTGTAATCGGAATCAAGACACGCGGCACGGTGTTCACAGGTGGCGGCTCACTGGTAAAACAATTTACGCCCAAGTTGGATTTGGGATTCGAGGTCACGGGAGCAGTAACGAAGACTTTCCTGCTGGGAAAAGGGCAATTACAAGCGCAGGTCGGTGGTAACTATCTCATCAAGCGAAACATGACATTCGATTTTGGTGTGGTGGCAGGAAAGTTCGCCAGTGCGCGCGTGGGTGCTCAGGTTGGTTTGTCAATCGACTTTTAAGTTTCAAGTTTCAAGTTTCAAGGTCAGATTTTCCTTGAAACAGCTCGTTTCAGTCTTAAAACTTGAAACTTGAAACTCAAAGAACCCTTATGGCAACAAACATTCCCCAGGGGTGGCACAGCGTGACGCCGCGGCTGGTGGTCGATGACGCGGCCTTGCTGTTCAAGTTTCTCAAACAAGCATTTGAGGGAACCGGAGAATTCCGGACCGATCGGCCCTCCGTCGTCATGATTGGCGATTCGCCGGTGATGGTGAGCAGCGTCGGCCCGCGCGCGGCGATGCCCTCGTTTCTTTATCTATACGTCGACGACGTCGATGCGACCTATCGGCGCGCGCTGGAGGCCGGGGCGCTATCGCTCGAAGAACCTGCCGTAACTCCCTACGGCGATCGCCGTGGGATGGTCCAGGATCCCTGCGGCAATGTCTGGCAAGTGGCGACTTACAATGGTGAATAATTTTAGCGCGTCGTAATTTCGCCGCCGCGTCGCGTTCGCCGATCCTAAATGAGCGAAGGGCCGGAGAGTAATTTATTCTCCGGCCCTGCTGATCCGAAACGGCTCAAGGAGTCGTTGCTTGTGGCAAGCTTACAGTCCCTGATAGCCGTCGTTATAACCTCGCTGAAATGCCAACCGGAAATACTCAGCATAAAGATTACGATCGCCTAAACGCGAACTGTAATCCTTGCTGGCCCGTTGGAATTCTCGCTGGCTATTGATGTTGTAATACGCGCCACGCTGGCGATCGCGACGTCCCGCCTCCATGCCGTTATTGTATCCGGCATTCAATGCTGTCTGACGCAGATCAAAGCTGCCGCCATAGTTTGGATAGTTGTCGCCGGAATTGTTATACCGCCAGTTGCGATTCCGGTATTGGCGATTGCGCTGCACCTGGTACGGATCGTAAGTCCGATAAGGATCACGATACGGATCATAGGTGCGCGTCCGCTGAATTTGTGGATTGCTTGGCCATTGGGCCTGTGCAGTTGTCGCCGCTGTGATACCAACACCTGCCAGGAGAGAGAGTCCCATAACAGCCCCACCAATCTTTTTCTTAAGGTATTTTGAGTTCATGTATTTACCCTCCTGACCGTGTTATCGCAACCAACATGCCGCCGAAAATGACGAAAGAGGCCGTAAAAACGGCCAAAAATTGCACGCTATTAGTTCATTCGAAACGTTTAGAGACAGTGCCAGAGCAGTTGCGATTTGGAATGATTTGAGGTGGGATCGAGCTGCACAAATCGCAAACCGCGTAGAGGAGCGAAATCCGAACCCTGCTTAGGATCAGGAGGTGGCGTGTTTATTTGCGTTGTGGGTCCGCGAATAGGGAACCCCGACCCGAAGTCGGGGTTCTGTATTCGTCGGCCCACTACAAAGCCAGAGTCCTGGCAGCCTGCCGCTTTTGGTCCAACCTCCCTGGTGCGCGAATAATTTATGCAAAGCGGCAGCGACGGAATTTGGGCCGGGAATTGATTGAGGAGAGCTCGGCACCATCGAATCAATTGCTACAACGTGAAGAAATTTTTAATGCGCCGTCTTAGATCGTTTTGGTGATAACGCATCCGCTGGCGCTTTGCCTCTTCGTTTAAGCCTTCACGCGCAGCCTCGAGTTCGACGCGGCGCTTCGCCAGCAACATTGAAATGTCATCGGCAATCTCCGGACGCTGTTGCAAAATGGTGTGGAATGCCTCTTTATCAAGGCGATAGCATTCGACATCGGTCACGGCAATCACTGTTGCAGTGCGTGGTTCTCCGGTCATCATTCCCATTTCGCCAAAGACGTCCCCGGCATGCAGGGCGGCGACGCGCTCGTTCAGATTGCCGTCGGTAGACACGCGAACTTCTGCTTCGCCTCCAGTCATGAGGTAAAGCCAGTGCGCCTC
>DATAOU010000117.1:0-11468 GCA_036265575.1 Pyrinomonadaceae bacterium | reverse complement strand
GCGAGAGATTTTTGCGTATCGCACGAATCGTAAAGCAAACTGTTAGTTTGCGGTCCACTGCAAGTAGGACACCAGTCAAGTTCCACTAAATTACAGGTTGGGAAGTGTGGCTTGCCCCCGCCGGCATTGAATGCCACTCGATCTAAGCGGGGGCAAGCCACCCTTCCCAACCTGCAAATTGGATTCGCTTGAGTGGTTTCCTGTAATAGCGCTATCGAGAGGCGACAATTGAATTGCCCTTCGAGCAATCACTTAATTCCTAATGCCTGAACTTCCCGACATCGTTATCTATCTTGAGGCCTTGGAGGCGAGAATTCTGAATCAGACGCTCGAGCGCGTGCATGTTTCCTCGCCGTTTTTGCTGCGCACTGCAGCGCCGCCAATCAACACCGTTGAAGGCAAAACAGTTCTTGAGTTACGACGGCTCGGCAAGCGCATTTGCATCGGACTTGAAAACGAGCTTTGGCTGGTGTTGCACTTGATGATTGCCGGCAGACTGCATTGGAAAGAAATAAAGACCGGTATTCGTAACAGCGCGCGAGGGCAAACTAAACCTTCAAAGTTTGGGCTCGCCGCTTTTCACTTCACGAAGGGCACACTATCGCTCACCGAAGCCGGTACGCAACGCCGTGCTTCGCTCTACCTGCTCCAGGGCGAAGATGAATTACAGCGCTTCGATGCCGGCGGGTTGGAAGTCTTCAATGCTGACCTCGAAAGCTTTGGCGCGAGGTTGCAATCCGAGAATCATACTTTGAAGCGAGCACTTGCTGACCCACGATTATTCAGTGGCATCGGCAACGCTTATTCGGATGAGATTCTCTGGGAAGCACGGTTGTCTCCAATCGCGATGACGCAGAAGTTGAAAGCTGAAGAAATCAAAATTCTATTTAATGCAACTCGAGAATCCCTGAAGAAGTGGATCGGAATCTTGCGAGCTGAAACCGGCGACAAATTCCCGGAAAAGGTTACCGCGTTTCGTCCGCAGATGGCTGTGCACGGTAAGTATGGCGAGGCTTGTCCGCGCTGTGGAAAAATCGTGCAACGCATTCGCTATGCAGCAAACGAAACAAATTATTGTCCGACCTGTCAGACGGGCGGAAAGCTTCTTGCCGACCGCGCACTTTCGCGACTGCTGCGCGCTGATTGGCCACGCACCGCTGAAGAGTTGGAAAAATCCTGACGTTATTCAACTGCGGCGAAGTTCAACAGTAAGTTCGGATTTGAGAGCGAGTGCCTGCTGACTATCTGCGGATTGCTTTGCTCGGTGTATCATCAGGCCATGCAAAATAAAGAGATTCGTTTCGCCAGCCGTCCGACCGGCTTGCCTGCTCCGCAAAACTTTCAAATCGCCGACAGCGAAGTCCCGCAATTGAGCGATGGCGAGGTGTTGGTGCGCACGCTTTACATCTCCGTCGATCCCTACCTGCGGGGCCGCATGCGCGAAGGCCGTTCGTACGTGCCGCCTTTTGAAATCGGCGAAGTGATCATGAGTGGTGTAGTGGGCCAGGTAGTCGAGTCACGCGCGCCAGAGTTTGCAGCGGGCGACATTGTTACCGGCATGTTGGGTTGGCGACTCTATAACGTAGCGAAGCCAGGCGAACTGAGAAAAATCGATCCCAAACTGGCGCCGGTCACCACCGCGCTCGGAGTTTTAGGCGTGACGGGTTTGACGGCGTACTTTGGTCTGCTCGACATCGGCCAACCAAAGGAGGGTGAAACTGTTGTAGTCTCGGGCGCGGCCGGCGCCGTCGGCATGACTGTCTGTCAAATCGCAAAAATCAAAGGCTGTCGCGTCGTAGGCATCGCCGGCAGTGATGACAAAAACAAATACCTGAGCGATGAGCTTGGCGTCGACGCAGTCATCAACTACAAAACTGAAAAAGTTGCGGAGGCTTTGAAAGCGGCCTGCCCGGATCACATCGATGTTTATTTCGACAACGTTGGCGGCGAGATTTCTGACGCCGTGTTTCCACTGCTAAACCAGGGTGCGCGCATTGTGATCTGTGGCCAAATATCGCTTTACAATCTCGACAAACCAGATGTAGGTCCACGCCCGCAACCTTATTTGCTGGTGAACAGTGCGCTGATGAAAGGTTTTATTATTACGGGTTACGGGCCCAGGTTTGCTGAAGGTGTAACGCAATTGGCCCAGTGGCTCACAGCCGGCAAATTGAAATACGCAGAAACGATCGTTGAGGGATTCGAAAACACGCCGCAGGCTTTCATCGGTCTATTCAGCGGCGATAACCTGGGCAAACAGATTGTCAAAGTCGGGGAAGCTGTTTGACGGACTTGTGGAGACCTTCAATTGCAGGTCAACAATTCCAAAAGCCGTCTCATTCATCAGCTCGCTAAGAGGAGCCTGGGCCGACAACGACATGCACGCCCAGGGTTGTTGTGTTCAAGTTTTCCACTAACATAGACTGCCGCTAATCTTAATCCAGACAAACTGTAGGATGAACAAATTGGAAATCGGGAAGCCCAAGCTTCGCACCGAAGCGATCGCCGGCGTGACCACGTTTTTCACAATGGCCTACATCGTCGTGGTAAATCCGTCGATCCTTTCAACACCGGGAACGGGGATGGCTTTCAGTGGCGTGCTGACCGCTACAGTGCTCGTTTGTTTCACGATGACATTGTTCATGGGCCTGTACGCGAAGCTGCCTTTCGCGGTGGCGCCGGGCATGGGCATCAACGCTTTCTTCACCTTCACCATTATCCTGACGCAGAAAGTTTGGTGGCAGACGGCGCTGGGAATTATTTTCTGGGCCGGCGTGTTGTTTCTGATCATTTCAGTCACACCAATCCGCGAGACCATAGCGAAAGCAATTCCCACTGAACTGCGGCTGGGCACCGCCGCCGGCATCGGCATCTTTCTAACTTTCATTGGCTTGAAGAACGCCGGACTGGTGGCAGCAGATCCGGTTACATTTGTGAAGTTGGGAACGCTGGGGCTGCCGGCGTTGTTGACCATCCTGGCGACCGGAATTTCGATTTGGTTGTTGACGCGTAAAAGCGCGTTTTCTTTTTTGGCTGGTATCGTTTTCGCCACACTGCTGGGTTGGGCCTTCGGTTTAGTCAAGGCGCCTGACAAATTCTTTAGTGCGCCTGATTTCCACACCGTCTTTTTTAAACTCGACATTCTCGGCGCGCTAAAGTTGTCATTGTTGCCGGCGATTATCGGTATTCTGTTTACAGATTTGTTTGATTCGATCTCGACGTTTATCGGGGTGGCCCACGCTGCAAACCTCCTCGATGAACAAGGGCACCCTAAAAATTTAAAGCAGGGTTTGATCGTTGATTCATTTGCGACGCTCGGTGCGGGCCTGGCCGGAACATCATCAGGTACTGCTTACATTGAGAGCATCGCCGGCATCGAGATGGGTGGTCGAACCGGGCTGACTTCTGTTTTTACGGCGCTCTGTTTTCTGCCTTGCTTCTTTCTAGCGCCGCTGGCGGGCATGGTCCCGGCTTTTGCGACTGCTTCCGTTTTGATTTTGGTAGGGGCGGCTATGTTTCGCAGCGTTGGCAAAATCAACTTCAGCAAAATTGAAGAAAGCATTCCCGCATTCTTAACCATCATTCTGATTCCGCTCACCTTTTCCATCACACAGGGAATTCTTTGGGGCTTCATTTCGCATGTTGGCTTGTACCTCATGGTGGGCAGGCGTCGTGATGTCCATCCGGTGATGTACGTGCTGGCGTTTATTTCGATTGGGTTGCTGTTGCTGGAGCACGCAAAATTCTAGTCGGAAGCGAGGTGCAAAAATGAAGGGACTTAGAGCCTTGCCGATCGCCGCGCTGGGCTTGGTTTTTTGTAGCGCAGTATTTCCCCAATTTCAGAACGCCGGAAAGCTGGACACCTGGACCACGCGGCCATTTGCCCGGCAACACAGCACCACGTCATTCGTGCGCGCGGTCCGCGTCGCAAAACAAAAAGGATTTGACCACGTCGTTTTTGAATTTGACGGGCCCGTTCCCAACTACGAAATCAAATATTTGAAGTCAGGTTACTACGAAGGCGAAGCTGGTCGACGCCGAATAAGGATCGCGGGATCAAGATTCATCCAGGTGACGCTGAATCAGATTCCCATCGACGAAAATCAAGTCAAGGTTATTGAAGCAAAGAATTTTATGCCGCAGGGCAGACTCAAGCTGCCCGCAGTCGCGCAGCTTGACCAGGGAGAATTTTTCGAAGGCTTCTTTGATTTCCTGATTGGAGTGAATGGCCGAAAACAATTTCGCGTGTCCGAGCTTACAAACCCATCACGGCTAGTGATCGATTTTAGATACTGAACGGGTAGCGAAAAAGGAGCGAGATGATCAACTTCCAAGTGCAACACGGGAGGTGGTTCTTCGCTCCAGCGGAGCGAGATGTTTATAACTACGAAACATCCCCAGTACTCCTAAGGAACAATAAAGGAGCACCAGGCTATAAACATCTCCTCCGCCGGGGCGAAGTGACAAACAATGATCGCTTTGGCTGGAGTTACTTCCTAAACTTAGTTCTCTCCAGAAGAGCGGAGTCTCTTAGAACGTGCAGCCGTACGACTTCATCGAGGCGCGTGCAGACTCGGCGGTTTGTTTGCAAGCCGCTGCCAAAGTTGCCTTCGTGTTGGGGTTGGCGGCGAGTTTCTTCCAGCCGCTGCGCCATTGCTCGATACCAGTTTTGTATTGCGCGCGGGCACTTTCGGGAACTTTGCTTGACACACAAGCGTCGTAAGCGGCAATAAAGTCATCGCATTCCGGTACCCCGATTTTTTCTCCAGCTGGCGCCGTTGTCGCAGTGACGGGGCTGGCCGCGGCGGTTGCAGTTTTGTTGGCGTTGGTGGTCACACTTGAATTGTTCGCTGGTTCGGTTTTGGCACATCCGATCAGAACGATAGTGCAAACGACGCATAATAAAATTTTGACTAACATTTAAAGCTCCTGATGTTCAGCTACCCTGCGGTGACTGAACCTTCTTAGGGGATGGAAGAGCGAACGCATCATACAACCCAAAAGAACAATTGTGGAGCCTCTGGACCAGCCAGGGCGCAGGAAATCACGGAGCGGCGTACGTGTGCCGAGCTCGTCGCAGATCCGATTAATCCTCGGCGTCGTCCGGTAAGGACTTTTTGTGCAAAACTACCTCTAAGTTGTAAAGTACCTCATCTTGGCGAGCGCACAATCTAACAATCACCCAATCGGCAAATCTGTTCCCCGCAAGGAAGGCCGCAAAAAGGTCACGGGTCAGGCGCTGTATGTTGACGACATTTCCTTTCCGGAAATGATCTACGGCGTGACCGTGCGCAGCTCGGTGCCACGCGCGCGTATCACCAACATTTCGTTTGAAGGCGATATTCCCTGGGACGAGTTCACCGTTGTCACCGCGAAAGACATTCCGGGCGAGAACTACGTCGCACTTATTCTCAACGATCAGCCGTACCTCGCCGATAAAGTCGTGAATCACGCTGAAGAGGCGATAGTTCTCCTGGCCCATTCAAACAAACATCTGCTTGAAGAGGCGCGCCGCAATGTGCGCATCGAATACGACGAGCTGCCGGCAATTTTCACCCTTGAAGATTCGGTTAATAAAAAAGAAATTATTTGGGGCGAGGATAACGTCTTCAAATCGTTTCTGGTGGATAAGGGAAACGTAGATGAAGCCTGGGCCGGCGCTGATCTGATCGTCGAAGGCGAGTATTTCACGGGCGCGCAGGAACAACTTTACATTGAAAACAACGGCGTGATCGCCATCGCGAACGAACAGCAGGGCGTGACCGTTTGGGGTTCGATGCAATGTCCTTACTACGTTCACAAAGCGCTCATCAAACTGTTCGCATTACCGGAAGATAAAGTACGCGTGATTCAGACTGAAACCGGAGGTGGCTTTGGCGGCAAGGAAGAATATCCATCGATGATTGCCGGCCACGCCGCTCTGCTGTCGTTAAAGTCCGGTAAGCCGGTCAAGATCATCTACGATCGCGCCGAAGACATGGTCGCAACTACGAAGCGGCATCCCTCCCGCACACGTCACAAGACTGCGGTCACAAAAGACGGCAAGCTGCTCGCAATGGAGATCGAGTTCGTAATCGATGGCGGCGCCTACTGCACACTTTCGCCGGTAGTGCTTTCGCGCGGCACGATTCACGCCGCTGGTCCGTATTTTTCTCCGAACGTGCGCATTCGCTCGAACGCCGTGGCGACCAATATTCCACCGCATGGTGCGTTCCGAGGATTTGGCGCGCCGCAAAGCATCTTCGCGCTCGAGCGCCACCTTGATAAAGTTGCGGCTGCAGTTGGGTTAACTCCGGACGAGTTTCGCCGTCGCAATTTCATTCAACAAGGGGAGACCACCGCTACCAGCCAAATCATTCGCGAGAAGGTTGATATGAGTGGATTGCTGGATCGCGCGTTTGAATTGACTGGCTATCACGAAAAGCGGGAACGATTTGCGAAAGAGAACCGGGGACCATCAAGCAAGAAAGGCATAGGCTTCGCGACCTTCATGCACGGCGCCGGCTTCACCGGATCCGGCGAAGTTTATCTGGCATCGGTCGTGGGCGCTGAAGCAACCGGGGAAGGGCGCGTGAAAGTTCTGGCAGCCAGCACCGAGATTGGACAGGGAACTAATACGATCTTCGCGCAGATCGCCTCGGAGGCGCTCGGCATCGACAGCGATTTGATCGAGGTGGCGCAGCCCGACACCGCGAACGTGCCTAACAGCGGTCCAACAGTCGCGTCGCGCACCTGCATGGTAGTCGGCAAGCTGGTTGAATCGGCGGTGTTGGCGTTGAAACAGACGTTGGTCGGAAGCGGATTGTTGAAAGAAGACTTCAGCCAAAGCGAGTTTCAGACGGCCTGCCGTGATCACATTGAAAAGTTTGGTCCGTTGAAAACATTCAGCACCTACCAGGCGCCGCCGAACATTCACTGGAACGACGAGAAGTACCAGGGGGATGCGTATGGCGCGTACGCGTGGGCAGTTTATGTGGCCGAAGTTTCAGTGGACTCATTGACGTATGAAGCTCATGTAGATGACTTCGTCACGGTCCAGGAAGTTGGCCGCGTGATCAATCCGATCCTTGCGACCGGACAAATCGAAGGCGGCGTCGCCCAGGGTATCGGTTTCACTCTTTTTGAAAACATCGTCTGGCAGAATGGACGCATGGCTAACAACCAGATGACAAACTACATCATTCCTACGCCTGCGGACATTCCACCGATTCGCGTTTATTTTGAAGAAAACCCTTACGCCTACGGACCAGGTGGAGCTAAAGGAATCGGCGAGTTGCCTATGGATGGACCAGCCCCGGCAATTTTAAACGCAATTGAGCATGCGACCGGCATTAGCTTCAACCACGTGCCGCTGATGCCGGAAGCGATAATGGAAGAAGTAAAGAGCAAACAGCAAACAGCAGAGAGCAAACAGCAGACAGCAAGCGGTAAACAGCAAACAGCTAACAGAAAACAGCACGCTTTTTTGGTTCAAAATGGGTTCTGACAATAACAAAATTGAGTTAGCGTTTGCGGTTAATGGCGAAACGCGAAGCGTTGAAGCGCACCCCATGGCGCGTTTGCTGGACGTGCTGCGCGAGCAGTTGCACCTGACCGGAACAAAAGAAGGCTGCGGCGAAGGCGAGTGCGGCGCTTGTTCAGTTTTCATCAACGGAAAAATTGTAAACAGTTGTCTTGTGCCGGTCGCGCAGGTTGAAGGCGCCGAAATCAAGACCATCGAAGGCGTTGCCAGCGACAAGCAACTGCACGCGGTACAGCAGGCATTCATCGATTGTGGTGGGGCGCAGTGCGGCATCTGCACGCCGGGAATGGTGCTGGCCGCTGTCGACCTGCTCGAACGAAATCCAAATCCAACCGCTGCCGACATTCGCACCGGTTTGGCGGGCAATCTTTGCCGCTGCACGGGCTACATGAAGATTTTTGAATCGGTGGTGCGTGCCTGTAGCAGTTAGCATCGATTTACTTATGTTGGATCTTTACGACGAGCTGAGGCGCCTAATCGCAGCGTTTGATGAGCATAAGATCGAGTATGCCCTTTGCGGGGGGTTAGCCATGGCCATATTTGATCGCCCTCGGGCCACTGTAGATATCGATCTGTTAATTGAGGCAGAGTCATTAGTCCAGGTTATCGACCTTGCCAAAGCGCTGGGGTACTCCATTCGTGGTCGGGACATGAGCTTCGCGAATGAGGCGGTTGAAATCCGACGTGTTTCGAAAATCGATCACGAGACAGGGTTCGTCCTGTCGTTGGATCTGCTTCTCGTCACGCCACAGATTCAGGAAATTTGGGATTCACGTGTGCAAGCTAATTGGGAGGGCGGGAAACTATTCGTAGTTTCACTGGAGGGCTTGATTGTCCTAAAGAGGCTGAGCGGGAGGCCACAGGATATTGCTGATATCGATGCATTAACAAAGGATTTGGACGATGCGACAAATTGACATGTCAGCTCCGGCTGTTACGGCTCGGCTCAAACTTGTGTCTCAACTCCGGCGACTCTGTCTGTCGCTTGGCACCGCGAAAATAGTGCCGCGAACTCCGACGAGAGAAGAACGAGTGACGAAGAGCGAACCGGATTCTCCAAAGGAATCAAAATGAGAGCGCTTGTCAGCTCATACAAACTGATTTCGCCTGCTACGTTAGACGAGGCGCTGCAAATTCTCACGCGAGAAAGAGATGTTTGGAAACCGTTTGCGGGCGGCACCGACCTGATGGTCCTGTTGGAAGCCGGCAAACTTCCGCACAGAAACTACGTCAACATTTGGAACTTAAAAGAACTGCGCGGCATGGAAGTGACAGATCAGCATGTCACCATCGGCGCCTTGACCACTTACACCGAAGTGCAGCAAGAAAAAGTTCTCCAACAAGAGTTTCCCATGCTTTGCCAGGCGGCAAGTGAAACTGGTGGTTTGGCAATTCAAAATCGCGGCACGCTAGGCGGCAACATTGTGAATGCTTCGCCCGCCGCCGACTCACCGCCGGCGCTGCTGGCCTACGACGCAGAACTGGAACTGGTATCTTTGAACGGCGCGCGCTGGGTTCCCTATTACGGCTTTCATACCGGCTATAAACAAATGATCATCCGACCTGACGAATTGTTGACGCGCATTCGTCTGCCGCGAGTCTCAGAAAGTGTTCAGCACTACTACCGCAAAGTGGGAACCAGAAAAGCGCAGGCTATATCGAAAGTTTGTTTCGCCGGCACCGCCCGCCTGCGCGATGAAAAGATTGAGGACCTGCGCCTTGCGTTGGGCAGCATCGCACCGGTGCCCCTTCGCTGCGTGAAGACCGAAGGCTCCTTGCGCGGCAACCAGCTCAATCAAACCACAATTGCACGAGCCCGTGCGGTTCTGGCAGATGAAATTGTTCCTATTGACGATATTCGTTCCACCAGCAATTATCGTCACCAAGTAAGTCTTAATTTGCTCCAAGACTTCCTGCACAGCTTAGGGCTTAAGTTTGGTGTTAACTAAACTGCGCAGCTCGCACTAACGCCATTTTGCTTTGAAGATGATTCGAACTCGAACTGGTAAAGCGCTTGGTCTCGCATTTAGTCTTGGCCTGCTGCTCGCAGTTGCAAGCAGCGCGCAAGCAAAATGTCCCGGCGACTTTAGACCCGCCGCGGGCGCGCCGCTGGAAATGCTAGTCCTGGGCGACTCGATCATGTGGGGCCAGGGTCTTAAGCCGGAACAGAAGTTCCCATGGCGTCTGAAATGCTGGCTCCAGGAAAAAACCAATAGAGAGGTAATCGAGACTGTCTTTGCGCATTCAGGGGCGCTGATAGCAAGGGCTACGGAAAAACCGCGCTTCGAGTCTAATGACGGCGAAGTGAACCTTCCTTATCCTTCGATTAATGAGGAACTGGACCACGCGCTGGCTTTCTATGGACCAGGCAACACGAAGGTGAACCTGATATTGCTTGACGGGTGTATCAATGACGTCGATGTCAGCAATCTTCTGAACGTTACTACCGACCCGAATTGGCTGCGCGAACGAATCAATACGAGCTGTAAAGCCGGCATGCACGATTTGTTGAAGCGGGTCATCGAAAGTTTTCCAAACGCACAGGTGATTGTTCCCAGTTATTACCGGATCGTTTCCGACAGCACCGCCGACAACGCCTTTATCCGTTTGCTGGCGAAGAAATTGAATAACGAGAGACCGGAAGCGCGACGCCTGTCTGATAAGGAGATGCGCGAGCGGCTGATCAAGCTATCGGAACTTTGGTACCGCGCGTCAAGCGCGGACCTTCGCGCTGCGGTCGACGCTGTTAACAACGAGGTTTCCACGCAAGGTTTGCCGCCGAGAGTGTCCTTCGTCGAGATCGACTTCTGGCCAGAACATTCGTTTTCCGCTGCTGAAACGTTGCTCTGGAATTTTATCTTCGGCTCAACCAACCTTTCCGGCCTGCGCAAATTCCTTATCATTATTTCGTTTGGCACTAGTGCCTACAAACCGAATGATGAAGTTCGCGAAAGCCGGAATCGCAGTTGCAAGGAGACATTCAAAGAACCGAAAGGCATTAAGGAAACTCCTGCTCAAAAAAGTGAGCGCAAGGACCGTCTGCTGATTTGTCGTTATGCAGCGCTGGGCCATCCGAACGAGATGGGCGCGCTGGTTTATACCGAGGCGATCAAGGGACATTTGCAGTGGATGATCGATAAGGTCGGTTGGCGACATGAGAAAGGATCGGAACCAGCCCCTAAGGAGAAGTAATAGATGAGCGTCCCGTTTGATCCGCCCCAGTTCCGCCGCAAAGCCGTCGAGCCAGTCGCTTGTGTTAAGGCAGGTTGGAACCTGATCAGAAATCAATATTGGCTTTTCGTAGGCATAACAGTTGTCGGCATATTAGTTGGGAGTGTTGTGCCTTTTGGAATCCTGCTGGGCCCGATGATGTGCGGAATCTATTTGGTGCTATTCAAAACCAGACGGGGACAGCCGATCGAGTTTGGCGATCTCTTCAAGGGATTCGACTATTTTGGCGACAGCGTGATCGCGACTTTGTTGCACCTGGTTCCAGTCATGGTGGTTTTTGTTCCCTCTTACATTGTTTTCTATATCGGGCTCTTCTTTCTTATGCCGCGCAACGGCGAGCCCGATCCCGGCGCGATGTTTAGTTTTTTCGGTCTGTTTGCGGTGTTCTGGATCGTGATGATGGTGTTGTTGATTCTGGTTTCCGTTGGGTTCACTTTCGCTTATCCCTTAATTGTAGATCGGCGACTTTCGGGACTTAACGCAGTGAAGCTGAGCATCAAGGCCGGCATGGCGAACTTTTGGCAGCTGCTGGGCATGCTACTGCTCAACGGCCTCTTTACTTTTGTCGGTGTGCTTTTTTGCTATGTCGGCGCCTTCCTGGTCCTGCCTGTAAGTTTCGCGGCGATTGCGACCGCGTACGAGCAAGTGTTTGGCTTGGCCGAAGGAGAGGCGCAACCCAATTTGCCGCCGCCACCGCCGACCTTTGCCTGAGAGC
>DATAOU010000116.1:0-10976 GCA_036265575.1 Pyrinomonadaceae bacterium | reverse complement strand
CGCGGCGGAAGTGAAAGCCGGTCGACATATCGATGACCATGGGAAACCGTTGCGGCAGTTGAGTGAATGGTTCGGTAGGGACGAGTTGGCGGCGCAGCGGTTCAACTGGCAGTTCGGCTCCGGCCAGGCGTGCGACTTGTGCGGCCCATGGACCAGCCGCGTTGACGACGACATTAGTTGAGACGAAACCGCGTGAAGTGCGAACGCCGGAGATTCGACGTTGTGTTGAAACCCCAATTACTGCGACCGCGGGCGTCTCGTCCGCTGTTTGTTTCGATAGCGAAGCCGGATCACTTAATGGGCATTCTGGGCTAGCGTTTGCGGGCGGGACGCCCGCGGTCCCAGTATTAAAGGTCCCAGTACTAACGGTCCCAGTATTCGCGGGCTGGGTTTCAATGCCTCTGACAGTCGTATCGAGCCACAGGCGCACCCCGCGCTCGCGGGCCTTTAGCATAAAGCCCATCATGACGCTGTGCGGATCGACGAAGCCATCCGTGGGACAAAATGTGCCGCCGATGATGTCGTCCGCGCGTAGTTGCGGCACGAACTTCAGAACGTCTTCGCGCGAAACCAGCTCGACGTTCTTTACTCCCAAAGCAAGCTGGCGCGCGCGATTTGTCTTTAAATAATCAAGCTGCCGTTCGTTGGTGGCGCAAAACAGATAACCATGGGCGCGGTAATCCGCCGGATGGCCCACAACCTCGTCAAAGCGCGAAAAGAAATCTATCGAGTAACGCGACATCTGAATGTTCACGTCCGTAGCAAATTGCGCGCGCACGCCGCCCATGCTTTTGCCGGTTGAACCTTTGCCCTGATGCGCTTCGCGTTCAATCACCAGCACGTCAGTGCAGCCCTGCTCGGCGAGGTGATAGGCGACACTCGAGCCCACAATGCCACTGCCAATGATTACTACGTCTGCGGTTTCAGTCATTGATCATTGATTGTCGCTGCGCAGGTTTCGTGCATAAAATACTGTTCGCGCGAGCATAAGCCGGACAAAGCTGTAGCGCAAACTTTGGTTTGCGATCCCGAAACCGAGCAGAAGAATTTTGTAGGCACGTTAGGCAGCCGACGCAAACTGAAGTTTGCGACAGGCTTGAACATAAGCGAACTGAGCACAACCCCGGAGGCAACTATGGACGACCTGCGCTACCCCGTCGGAAAGTTTAGTTTTTCAGGTACGCAATCGCCTGAAGACAGAGAAGTGTTGATCGATCAGATTGCAGCCACGCCGGAGAAGATGCGTGCGGCGGTACAGGGGCTCTCTCAGGAACAACTCGACACTCCGTATCGACCCGGCGGCTGGACGGTCCGGCAGGTGGTCCATCACGTTCCCGAGAGTCACATGAACAGCTACATTCGTTTCAAACTCGCGGTTACTGAAGACGAGCCGGCGATAAAGCCTTACGCGGAGGATCTTTGGGCGCAATTACCCGACGCGCTTGAGGCACCGATTGAACCTTCACTCGATCTGCTCGAGGCGTTACACCAGCGCTGGGTTTGGTTTTTGCGCTCGCTCAAGGATGAAGATTTCGAGCGCTCGTTCCAGCATCCCGAGTTGGGGCTGGTTAGCCTGAAGAAGAATGTGGCGCTGTATGCCTGGCACGGGCGTCATCATGTGGCGCACGTTACAGCGTTGCGAGAGCGGATGGGGTGGTGACAGAGGGTAAACAGTGAACAGTGAACAGTGAACAGCAAAACAGCAAAACCAAAGACCAGAATCAAATCCAGATTCCAGATTCCAGATTCCAGATTCCAGAGCAAAGAGCGAAGAGCGAAGGGCGAAGAGCGAAGGGCGAAGAGCGAAGAGCGAAGAGCGAAGAGCGAAGAGCAAAGACCTAAGACTTAAAGACAAAGACCCAAAGACCAAAGTCTAAAAACCAAAGTCCAACAACCAAAGACCAAAGTCAAAAAAACCGAAGACCTAAAACCAAACCCCAAAGTCCAACAGACAGATGCTAAAAACTTTCGATTGCCCAAAATGCGGCGCGCCGGTCAGTTATGAGAAGGATGTAATCGGCGCCAACCTGACGGCGCGCTGCTCCTACTGCAATAGTTCGCTTTCCGTTCCCGACGAATTGCGCGGCCGGCCCGCCCAGATCATTTCGCAGGTCCATATCGATTTCAAAGGAAGCGGCACGGCGAAAGGTTCGAAGTGGCTTCTTTTAATCGTGCTCGTGCCTGTCATCGGTGTCATCATCGCGGTGATCGCCATGAGCGGTGCACTCGTATCGGTGCTCAGCGGAAAGAAATCGAGTTTAGTTGCCATTCCCGCCGCTAGGCCAGGCCTGAAAAGTGCGGGAGTGAAAGGCGAGAATGATTTCGCCACGCAAACGCTCAACTTTGGTTCCGAGGGAATTGGCCCCGGCAAGTTCAAGGACGCGCGTGCCATCGCCGTTGACGGGTCCGGCAAAATTTACGTTGGCGAATACAGCGGCGGACGTATTCAGGTTTTCGACGCGCAGGGAAAATTCATTACGCAGTGGACCGTCGATCCGAAAATGCCCTTAAGAGGAATGGCTGCCGATCGGAACGGAACGGTTTACGTGGTCCAAAGCGGCGTCATCTCGCGACATGACGGCGCCTCTGGCGCAGTTCTTGGCCAGATACCGTATGCCGGCGGCTGGGGCTTCGATAACGTTGTGGTTACCGCAGATGGTGGGCTGGTCGCCGCCTGGTATAAGAACCGTGATGACATTGTGCGCTTGAGTTCGAGCGGCCAGGTTACTCGCACCATCCAAGCGGCGATTAGTTCAGTTACAGATCGTTCTGAGCTGGATACGCATGTGGCAGTCGATGGGTTGGGAAATATCTACGCTCTCGGGACGTTTAATAATGCCGTGTTCAAGTTCTCGCCCGAGGGGAAATTCCTAACACGCTTTGGTGACGACGGTGATCAGCCAGGACAATTTCGCGGAGCCTCCGCGATCGCCGTCGATGGCAAAGGGCGTGTATATGTCAGCGACTTTAAGGGCGTGCAGGTGTTCGACAACAACGGCCGCTATCTTACTGTCTTCAAGCCGCAAGGCTCTGCTTCGGGAATGGTTTTCAACGACAACGACGAGTTGTTTGTTGCGGCTCGCGATCACGTGATCAAACTGACGATAAAGGAATCGTTGTAACCTTGGCGGAGAAAAAGTATGTCAAATAATACAGAGGATTTTGACGCCACCTTTCTGGCGTTGAAGAAAGTATTGAAGCCTTATGAACGGCGCCTGGTGGTCCAGTCCGACGACGACAAGAATTATTTCCTGGTCACCAGGCACATCATGAAAAGCAAACAACCGCTATGGTTCGCCGGTGTGCGCAAAGGCAAGGCTTATGTTAGTTACCACTTCGTTCCGATTTATTGCTGTCCGGAGCTGGCTAAGGGAATGTCGCCCGAGTTGAAAAAGCGAATGCAGGGCAAGGGCTGCTTCAACTTCAAGAGCGTCGATGCCAAGCTCTTCAAAGAGTTAGGGCAACTCACCAAAAGCGGATTGCAGAAATTCAGCGACCCTGAGTTTCTACGCAAGATGACAACCCGATGAGCAAGAATCTAAGCGACCATTACCGGCGCTGGTTTGATTATGAAAGAGACAGTCACGCCAGGACGATCGCGTCCCTTCAGGCCGTGCCGTCGGAGTTGCGCGATGGCGAAGCTTTTCGCAAGGCCGTTTATTTGATGGGGCATATCATCGCCGCTCGGCGGATGTGGCTGTTTCGCTTAGGAGTTGCCGAACAAAACGCGGAACTCTTTCCGCAGAACGTTACCCTGGAACAACTGGGGGCTCAGCTTTCCGAAATGGAACAGCTATGGACCAAATATCTTTTGGGAATTGACGACGTAGAGTTAGAGAGAGTGTTTGAGTATCAAAGCTATGAAGGTCCGCGCTTTCGCAACACTGTCGAAGAAATACTCACGCAATTGTTTGGGCACTCCTGGTATCACCGGGGACAGATTGCGCAATTGATTCGGTCGATTGGCGCAGAGCCGGCAGTTACTGACTTTATTTTCTGGGCTCGCGAACCTGTTGAGGCTGGTTAATAAGCTTTGCGAGCGCAGTGCTACAAGTTTTAAGTTTCGACCTCGCGGTTCAGAGTCCAACCTTTAGGTTGCTCCTGCGCCGGTAGACGCAAGCTTAAGCTTGAATTCTGAACTGCTGGTTCTAATTTTCCAAAACAAGAAGATGAAACCAGGCGAAACGCTTTCGTGGACCAGAACTTTCACCGAGGACGACATTCGCGATTTTGCGCGACTTTCCGGGGATGCCGGCACCCATCACTTACAGCCGGACGCACAAGGACGATTGATGGCCCACGGCCTGCTGACGGCGACGCTGCCAACCAAGATCGGCGGCGATCTTAATTTCATTGCGCGCGAGCTAACCTTTCAGTTTCACCGTCCGGTCTTTGCCGGCGACACGATTACTTGCGACGTAACGCTGGTTGAGTTGGTGCCCGACGGGGAATTCACGCGATTGGTATCGAAGTGGGTATGCCGCAATCAGCACGCGAAAGAAGTGATGACCGGTGAAGCGCGCGGTGTCATCCGACTACCTCAATGATTCTGACAACCACTGCCGGCCGGCCCATTTGAACGTTCAAAATTTGTTGTGAAGCCAGGGCTGCTGTGATAGATTCCGCACGCCTGAAAAAGAGTTCCTCCTTGCTTCTCACCTTGCCTCGCCACCAGAACAGGGACGCTCTTTATACCGAACTTCATTAGCGACATCAGGTTTTGACGCCTGCCATGCGCTCACACTGATCTGAAAAAACTCTTCTTCACCCGGAGGTCATCGCCATGCGTCTACGCAAAAACGTTAAATCGTTAAGCCCCACGCAAAAGACAAAATTTGTTAATGCCGTTCTTGCTTTAAAAACCAAACCCAGCGTGCTGCATCCGGGAGATGGAAATCTCAGCCGCTATGACGACTACGCCGAAGTGCACATGAACGCGATGATGGCCAATCCCGGTTGGGCCCATCGGCGTCCGGCTTTTTTCCCCTGGCACCGGATCATGCTGCTCGCCTTCGAAGACGATCTAGTGAATGTCGATTCGACGGTCACCATTCCCTATTGGGACTGGACTGACAATGCTTCTAATCCTTTTACCAGCGGCTTTCTTGGTGGCAACGGCGATGCGGCCGATGATGACAAAGTGAAAACCGGTCCATTCGCGCATGATGGGCCAAACGCCTGGACCATCAAGATTAAGGACAGCAATTTCGACCCGGATTTTCTGCAGCGGTCGTTTGGTACCGATCCCACGGCGATGAATCTACCCACCGCCAGTGATGTGGATACGGCCCTTTTGCCTGCCAGTTATGACAGTTCTCCGTGGGCAAATTCTTCGGCGGGCATGCGATCCAGCGCCGAGAACAACCTACATAATCTAGTCCATCGCTGGGTTGGCGGGACGATGGGAGCGATGACTTCGCCAAACGATCCCGTTTTCTTTCTGCATCACTGCAACCTGGACCGGCTCTGGGCAAGGTGGCAACGCATTCATCCGGGGTCGTCTCCATATCTGCCGGTTAGTGGCGCAGCCCAGGGTCACAATTTGAACGATGCGATGATCTTCAGTGATGGGCCACCAGCGCCGTGGCCGGGAACCTGGACACCCGCTAGTGTCATTGATCACCACGCGCTCGGCTATCAATACGATGATGAATTCGTATCACCTGCCGTCCACTTACCGCTGTCTTATGTCCGGATCTTGTTCGGTGTGATTAATGATGCTCCGGGCTGGGTGATTGGCCCGGATGGCAAGCCTCATCCAGTTGGCCCAGGCGATCCCTGGCGTGAGCTTTCCGTGGCTGGTCGCAATGAACTTGCGGGCTTGGCGATTCATCAAGTGGCGGCGTTACTGTCGAATAAATCCGCCAGCCGCGAGATTCAGAATATCGCCGGCAAGCTGATCGGGAAACAAGGCCAGCAAATTGTGGCCAGCATGAACGCAAAAAGTAAGAAACAACGATAGGGTTCGATCTGGTAAAGCAAGCTGTTAGTTTGTGGTGGGAATTGGCTTGCCGCCGTCCGCAAACTAACGGCTTGCGTAAACAGCCAGGTGAGAGCCTTACCAGAAACTCATAACGGCGAAAGGAATGACCCATGCCGAAATCAAAGAAAGCAACAACCAAACGAAAAGTTCGGCGGACGGCAGCGAAGGCAAACTCGCGCAAGGCCGCCG
The DNA here is from genome assembly GCA_036265575.1 of Pyrinomonadaceae bacterium. Lineage (GTDB taxonomy): Bacteria > Acidobacteriota > Blastocatellia > Pyrinomonadales > Pyrinomonadaceae > PSRF01. The sequence goes on along the minus strand of DATAOU010000116.1, from coordinate 4,804 downwards.
CGAAATCAAAATCGCGTTCCGGTGCGAAGAAGGGATTAGCAAAACGCGGCGCCGTCACTTCGAAATCCCGTAAGTCTCCAGCAAAGAGGACTAAACCGGTCAAGCGCGCAACTGCCGCGGGAACTCGCAAAGCAAAGAGATCGGCTGCGACCCCTGCCGCCAAAAGATCAACCACCTTACAGCCCGCAACCTCGCCAAACGCGATGCGCTTAACTTTTTCTTATCAAGGCGACCAGGTGAAATTGATTTCGCAAGAGCCCGTCGAAATGACCTTGCCGCCTTCCGATTCCCTGAGGGGTTACGAAAAGCACAAGGGCTTCTGGGCAGAGCTCAAGGGCGATCAAGACAAGACACTGTTTCGCCGGGTATTGCACAACCCCACGCGAAACGATGCCGAGGTTTTTTCAGACGATCCGCAGCAGAGCATCTCACGCGCGCCAGCGCCCAAGCGCAAGGGAGTGTTTGTAGTTCTTGTGCCCCATACCGAAAAGGGGCGCGAGATCACGCTATCAAGAAGTGTTGGACGACCCGACATTGAAACGGCCGGCGCGCCGCGAGGAATGTCCGCGGTGCGTTCGCTGGCAACCGGCCCGGCCACCGAAATTGCGCGCTTCAAGCTGAAGAAATAATGGCGCCTCACTTCATCCTCAACCAGCCTGAAAGGAGAACACCATGGGCTCCAATGGACAAGTACTCGGAATGACGAAAATTGTCGACGCGGGAGATCCAAAACTGCGTTGGAATGTGGTCATAGTCTCGGAAGGGTATCAGAGCGCTGAGATGGCCCAGTTCAAAACCGACGCTGATCAGTTTGCCAATACCTTCTTGACGACTGCTCCTTACGATCGCCTAAGCGCAGGCATTAACATTTATCGTGTTGACGTCACTTCGACCGACAGCGGCGCGAGAGATCCCACGGGCTGCGGCGGAACGGGAGCAAAACCGAAGACATTTTTCGAAGCATCATTTTGCAACAGCGGCCTCCGTCGCCTGCTGGTGGCAAACAGTGGGCGCGTAATGAAAGTCGTTAAGAATTTGCTGCCGCAATGGCACGTGGCGCTGCTTCAGGTAAACAGTCCAATTCATGGCGGCTCGGGTGGAGCAGTTCCCACCTTTTCCAAAGCGCCCAATGCCGTAGAGATCGCACTGCACGAGATGGGCCATTCAGCCTTTGGCCTGGCCGACGAGTACGAATATTTTCAGGGCTGCCTGGTGGATCACGGTCACGATAACCATTCCGGTAGTGAACCGAGTCAACCGAATGTGACGACGAACAAGAACCGCGCGACCGTTAAATGGCGCAGTCTCATCCAGGCGGCTACTGCCGTGCCGACCACTCAAAATGCGAATTGCGCCGGCTGTGATCCGCAGCCTTCGCCGGTGCCCGCAGGAACGGTGGGATTGTTTGAAGGCGCGGACTATTTTCATTGCCGCGTTTACCGGCCGGAGTTTAACTGCCGCATGCGCAATCTCAATCAGCCGTTCTGTGGCGTCTGCCAGCAGGTGATTGCAACGAAACTGGCGCCGTTTTTGCCGCCGAGTTAAGTAGCCTGCGGAGCAGGCGAAAGCGTAAAGCCTGGGGTGAAGCTCAGCGCAACCCCAGGAACCGTAAATGAAAGGAACTAAGCCCGCGGAGCGGGCGACAGCAATGCATTTATGCAAACGCTATCGCCCGCTCCGCGGGCTGGTATCATTTTTGGACCATCATCCCGGGGGTTACGCTGCGCTTCACCCCCGGCTTTATGCTATCGCCTGCTCCGCAGGCTAATTGCTGACCCCTACTGCAGCACGAAGTTGTACGTGATTATTCCCGACACTTTCACCGGCTGTTCGCCCAGAACTGTTGGTGAAAAGCGAGCTTGCATCGCTGCTTGTTGGGCCGCTGCCGTAAGTGATGCATTGCCGGAGACCGCTTTTGCCGAAATCACTTTTCCAGTTTCACTAATCACGACCTGTACATTAACCGATCCCTGAATGTGTAACTGTTTCGCAAGCGGAGGATAAGGTGGCTTTGGCAGCGAAAGAGCTTCACCGTTCAGCAGCACGCTCTTGTGGATCATCTGTGGTTTCGGTCTTTCGACTACCGGCGGCGCAGGTGGTGGCGTGCCGACTTCGATAGCAGGCATGCTGCCTGTGCCGGCTACTGCAACGCCGCCATTTCCCGAACCACTCGGCGGTCCGATCGGATCGACGTCGCGACCCGTGACCAAATAATTACCGCTTGGCGGAACCGGCAAATTTTTATTGGGAGTTGCAGATGTCCGCTCCGGCACAACCTGGGGCGTGTCTACACTCGCCATCCTTACTGCGCGCTGCGGAGCTTCATTCGTCAGCGACTGTGCCTTCGGTGGTGTTGTGGCGTGCGCAGGCGCGGGAGGCGCCGGCAAGTCAACCGGGCTGAGCATTACAACCTCTTCCAGAGTTTGATCTTCAAGGCGCGCGTCGTAGGCATAGATGCTGGCGACGCCGGCGATAGCGAACAACAGGAAATAGGTGACGGTTGTGAACAGAACAAACGACCCGCGTCGTTTTAAGTCTTGCGCATGCGAAGTCGACTCAATCAAGTTGGTAAACATCTGAATTCTCCCCTTGCCGGTGCCTGCGGGTCGCGGGAGCTGGTGCTCGGTAACTTAGACTCCGTTAACAAGGGAAAGTTCCGAGTTCCTGGTTTCGAGTTCCGAGTTAAGACGCTCGAGTTTCGACTGTCGAGTTTCAGCTGAGAACTGCAATTAACGCCGCTGGTAAAGCTCTCGACTCGAAACGTAAGGCATTAACTCGAAACTCGAAACTCGAAACCCGAAACTTCTTTGCAACATTGGACTTTGGACATTGGACATCTTACGATTGGCCCCGCTCTCGCACCCCCCTTCCAGGAGAACACGCAATGTCGAGCAAGGAAGCCCTTCAGGAAGAACTCAATCCATTCCAAATTGCTAAACAACAATTCAATCGCGCCGCCGACTATCTCGATCTCGACCAGTCAACGCGTAACGTTTTAAGCGCGGCCAAGCGCCAGTTAATAGTTTCCATTCCGGTGAAGATGGATGGCGGTGACGTTCAGGTATTCGAAGGCTATCGCGTTCAGCACAACATCGCGCGTGGCCCGGCGAAAGGCGGCATCCGCTATCACCCCAACGTCACGCTCGATGAGGTGAAAGCCCTGGCATCATGGATGACCTGGAAGTGCGCGACGGTTGGCATTCCTTATGGCGGCGGCAAGGGTGGAGTCATTTGCGATCCAAAAAGTCTTTCGAAGAATGAGCTGGAACGGTTGACGCGCCGTTACGCTTTTGAAATCGCGCCCATCATTGGCCCGGACCGCGATATTCCCGCTCCCGACGTTTACACCGACGAACAAACTATGGCCTGGATCATGGATACCATCTCGATGGTGCGCGGTCATACGGAATTGGGCGTCGTAACCGGCAAGCCGATCTCACTCGGGGGTTCGCAGGGTCGAGCAGAAGCGACTGCGCGCGGTTGTTTATATGCTTTGCGCGAAGCCTGTCGTGTAAAAGGAATAAATCTCAACGGCGCGCGCGTTGCGGTGCATGGTTTCGGCAATGCCGGCGCGAACATTGCGCGTCTGGTGGCGGGAGACGGCGCGCGCATTGTGGCTGCGTGCGATTCCAAGGCAGGCGTTTTCAGCGACTCCGGCATCGATATTCAGGCAGCATTGCGGCACAAAGCGGAAACAACATCTCTCGCCGGCCTTCCGGGAGCGAAATCCATGTCGCCCGAAGATATCATCGGCGTTGACTGCGACATTCTGTTGCCGTCAGCTTTAGAGAACGCAATCACGCTCGCAAACGTCGGCAGAGTGAAAGCAAAGATCATTGCGGAGTTGGCGAATGGACCAACGACGCCTGGTTCTGATCGTGTACTGGCAGACGAGGGTGTGTTCCTGATTCCGGACATTCTCGCGAATGCGGGTGGTGTGACGGTTAGTTACTACGAATGGGTGCAGGATCAATATTCGTTCTTCTGGTCGGAACACCAGATTAATGAGACGCTGGAACAGACGATGCGCACGGCGTTCAAGTCCGTATATGAAACGGCGCAGCGTTATGACACCGACATGCGCACCGGCGCCTACATTTTGGCAGTGGATCGCGTAGCGGAGGCGACGAAGGTAAGAGGGATATTTCCTTAATAGAAAGAACTTGGAGCTTGGTACTTTGAACTTTGCATTTCTCATGCTCTCGTCAGGGATTGAAGTTACGACCGAACGAAAGAAAAAGTACAAAGCACGAAGTACAAAGCACAAAGAACGTCTTATGATAACAATCTACGAAAAACCCACCTGAACAAAGTGTCGCGAGATGGACAAGCTGCTCCGGGAGAGTGGCGTCGACTTTGAAAAGGTCAACTACTACAACCAACCGCTGACTAAAAAGAAGCTGGCGGAATTGATTCGCAAAATGAAGATCAAGCCGCGCGACCTGTTGCGCACGAGCGAAGCCATCTATCGCGAGCTTGGGTTGGGAAAAGGTGAATTTAGCGACGACGAGATTATTTCACTGATGGTGGAACATCCGGATTTGATTCAACGGCCGATTGTCGAACGCGGCAGTCGTGCGGTCCTCGGACGGCCTGTAGAGAATGTGAAGGTGCTGCTGTAAGTGTTCTCCTAGTGGGTGGAAGAATACAGAACCGGGAGCGGTAGCGACCGGGTTCTACAAGCTAGAGTCTTGGCTCGACAACGCCATTGGGGCTGGCCACTGCACAAATAGTCCTGGTAAAGGCCCAGCACTCGTCCTTTCGGCTGCACTCACCATAGCGGGTCCGCAAATACTGATCGACC
>DATAOU010000115.1:0-8515 GCA_036265575.1 Pyrinomonadaceae bacterium | reverse complement strand
AAAACCGGCAAAAGCGCGAGCACCGCGACAATAGCGATGACTAGACCACAGAGAAGTTGTTTCTTGTTTCTCAAAGCCACTCCGAGCTACCAGCAGATGCCCTGGTACGACCCATCATTACCGACTGGTTCCTCAAACAATCGCACCAGGTCGATAACGATTTGCCCGTTCCTCTCGGACTCAATGTTGCGAAACTCTTCAGCCTTGTTCCCGATGACCAAAACATCCGCATCATTTACAACTTCGGAAACGCTAGCGCGCATCAGTTGCGAAATATGTGGAATCTCGCGCTCAATGTACTGCTTATTGGCGCCGAAAAGTTTTGCAAGCGAGACATCTTTGTCGTAAATCGCGAGTTGAAGTCCCTTGCCGATCAGCGTTTCGATCAGCGTCACCATTGGCGATTCCCGCAGATCATCCGTGCCAGCCTTAAAACTAAAGCCCAAAACTCCGACGCGCTTCTTGCCGGTTGCGAGCACCATGTTTACTGCACGCTCAATCTGCAGGCGATTGCTCGGCAAAATGGCTGACAGAACTGGGGCTTCTACGTCAAGCTGTTTTGCCTTGTAGTTAATAGCGCGTAAATCTTTCGGCAGGCATGAGCCGCCGAAAGCGAAGCCGGGCGTAAGGTAATACGGCGACAAGTTAAGCTTCGTGTCTTGTGTGAAGACGTTCATCACTTCATGACTGTCGATTCCGGCTGCCTTACAAATATTGCCAATCTCATTTGCGAAACTAACTTTCAGCGCGTGGAAACAGTTACAGGCATACTTGACCATCTCGGCGGTTTTAAGGGACGTCGCAAATAGTGGCGCCTCAATGCGCTCGTAAAGTTTGCCAACCAGCCTCGCGGTCTCTTTGTCGTCAGCGCCAACGAGCGTGAATGGTGGCGCATAAAAATCTTTCAGTGAGCTGCCTTCGCGGAGGAACTCGGGATTGATGCAAACGCCAAAATCTTTATTTGCCTGTTTGCCTGAATGCTCTTCCAGCGTCGGAATAACCACGCCTTCAACAGTCCCCGGCAACATCGTGCTACGAATGACAATGGTGTGGCGCGAGTTCTTTGCTTTCATCGCCGCGCCGATCTCTTCGCACACGCGTTTTATGTGACTGAGATCGAGACTTCCATTCGCATTACTCGGCGTGCCCACGCAAACCAGGGAAACTTCGGTCTCGCGAATCGCATCACAGGGACAAGTGACTGCGCGCAAGCGACCTGCGGCAACCATTTCGCTTATCAAATTCTCGAGCCCGGCTTCGACGATAGGACTCTTGCCTGAGTTTATGATTCCAACTTTCGTCGAATTGAGGTCGACGCCGATAACGTCGTGACCAGCTTTCGCGAAGCAGGCCGCTGAGACGCAACCAACGTAACCGATACCGAAAACGCTTATTCTCATAATTGACTTAGCCTCGAGGCGATGGATGCACGAGTCCAACCAGGAAGCTCGCCCCCCAGGAAATGTGAATGGTGAAAAAAACCAGCGGGAGCAAAGCAATCATTCTTGCGCTTCTCCCATACTTTTCGCTGGTAAATGCAAAACCAAATCCCGCCAACGCATGGATAACCAACAGAAAAGCTAATCCGTAGAGTGCGAAAGGGCTGAAAAAACCAAGAGCGGCGAGGAATATGATTGAGAGAACGAATGCTGGAGCCACGGTGTGGCGCAGCTTCAAGGAACGAGGTTGTTGTTTCAACATTTGCGCTTTCCAAAATCCATAGCGCAAGTACTGTCTGACTAACGACGATAAGGTCGCGCGCGCAAAGTAGTCGCAGTGTTCACTGCGATCGAGCACTACTCGATCTCCGCGCTGCTGGACCCGGTAGTTGAAATCGTAGTCTTCATTAGTCAACAACTCTTCATTAAATCCACCCAACGAGAGCCATAAAGATTTTCGGAAGCACGCAAACGCAACAGTATCGACCTCCTCTGGCTCTGCAAAACCTGGTGCGAGATCGAGGCGATACTTTGCATCTCCAATTCCAAAGCGATGAGAAACTGCAACGGCGATTGCTCGGGCCATTGAGGTTTCGGCGCTGGGCCGGACGCGACAAGGCATGCCAACAACCGCTGCCCGAGGATCATTCAGGACCGCAACGCAACGGCGAATGTATCCGGCAGATGGCGCCGCGTGCGCATCGACGCGAGCAATGATTCCACCGCGCGCGGCCGCGATACCGAGATTGAGCCCTCGGGGAATAGTTCGCGCCGGATTGTCAATAATAGTTAACGCAATGTCGGGATGAGTCTGCTGAAACTCGGTAATTACGGCACGAGTGCCGTCGTCCGACATCCCGTCAACCACCACAATCTCAAAGTAGTCCGCTGGGTATTGACCGACAAGGTTGGCCAATGCTTTTCCAATAAACTTCTCCTCGTTGTAACAGGGAATGATCACTGACACGCTTTCGCTTTCCTGCCAGCCAAATGCGGCCGGCGCGGCAAGAGTAATTGGTTCTGCTAAAGTAGAAGTGCTCATCAGAAATCCGTGAGTGGTTGAATTCGGTCCCAGACTTTGAGGCCAACATTTGGCTCCTTTGCCACCAATGTTCCCTCGCAAATGCTTGCAAAACGTTCTGCGACTTTCTGCCAGCCAAACTCTGCACGTACCATCCTGGCTGCGCGCTGTCCCAGCTCGTTTGCACGCTCAGGGTCTTGCAAGATTCCAATTACCGCAGCAGCAAAAGCTTCAGGCGTATCCGCCAATAGCAACTCAGCGCCGTTAGTTACTGGCAGTCCTTCGGCGCCGATCGTGGTCGATACAATCGGTTTCTCCATTGCCATGGCTTCAAAGATTTTCAAACGTGTGCCGCCACCAATGCGTAAAGGCACCACGTACGCAGCGGCGCGCTCCATGTAGGGACGTACGTCGTCAACTCGGCCAGTGACTTTGATCGAATCATCGTTTCTTGCCAGCTCAAGCAAACTCGGATAAGGATTTCGGCCAACGACGGTAAGCGTTGCATCAGGAATTTGCGATTTAATCCGCGGCATGATTTGTTCAGTGAAATAGCGAATCGCGTCTTCGTTGGGCAACCAGTCCATCGAGCCGGTAAAGACGAGATTGTGCGGCGTCTTCTTTTCAACTCCACTCAGCTGAAAGAATTCTGTATCTACTCCCGTCGGCACATCGAAGATATTCTGTGCGCCGTACTGGAAATGCATTTGTTCGCGGTCCTCCTGCGAAACCGCCACCACGGCATCGAAGCTGCGGCACATGCGCCGTTCAAAAGCACTCATCTTTTGCCACTGCATAAAAAGATAAGCCTTCTTCAACGGGTTTGATTGGACTTCAAAGTGGCGTTTCCAAATCATTGCTTCAACGTTGTGCTGAAACAGCAGCGTTGGCTTGTCCAGGGTCATAGGCACATTCGCGGCGGGTGCCAGAAAATCACAAACTACAACGTCACAGCCTCCGGCACGTCGCGAGATTTCGTAACGCATCTCGTTGGACGCATACTTTTTAATCGCGTAAGGAAGCGGCGACAGCAGATTCGAAAACAGATCGACATAAAATCCGGCAGTAAACTTCCTGCGCTGCTTGTGCGGAACGCAAACCAGGTCGTGGCAATACTCTGCGGCGCGCTCACGGGCAGAACTGTCCGCGGTACCGTCATCCAACGTTAGGTACGTGATGCGATGATCGCGCTTCAACCCCTTAAGCATGTTGTAGGTGCGAATCTTCCCGCCCTTGTCAACCGGGTGCAGCAGTTCAGTTTTGATCCACAGTATGTTCATTAGCGGTTTTCTTGATTGCTGTTTCAGGCGTGCGCAAACTCGAGCTGAGACTCTGCTACGTCTGCGCAGCGGTCGTTATCAAAAAACTGTCGTTGCCACATTTCGAAGTTCACCAGCGCCCACAATCGCTCAGCATGGTTCTCTCCCGCGTTATGACGGGCAACTAACGTCCTCACAAAGCCTGAGTCAAAAATGCCGCGGTCCAGTGCTCGTTCACTTAGCAGATACTCCTCGACGGTTGACGCATACTCACCTCGGAACCAGGATCCTACCGGGACAGGAAAGCCCATCTTGGGCCGCCTCAGAATTTCAGCGGGCAGTACGCCTTTCATGCTTTCGCGCAAAATATATTTCGTGGTAGCGCCGCGCAGCTTCAACCGTTCCGGCAAACGTGCGCTAAACTCCACTAACTTGTGATCCAGAAACGGTACTCTGCTTTCAATCGATGCCGCCATGCTCATCTGGTCCTGTTTCATCAGCAGTTCATGCAAATAGGTTTTTGTGTCCGCGTAGAGCAAGCGATCGAGTAATGAGGTCGCGTCAGTCTTGGAAAAGGCGTCGAGCATCCCTGCATAGGGATCAATCGCACGAATCCGCTCGCGGGCTTGGCGAGTGAGCAGATCGCTTTGCATCGCCCGCGAGAACACTGCGAAGTTGTCAAAATAAATGCTTTCCACATCGCTGTTGAGCGCGAGAAAAGTGCGACGGAGTTTTTGACTTAAACGTGATTCAGGCGGCAGGGCAGCGATTCGGGCCTTCACTGCGGTTCTTATATCGCGAGGCACCAGTGCCTGGTAACGTTGACCGAAGCTCAGATTCAGCAACGTCTTGCGATAACGAGCGTATCCGGCAAGCAACTCATCGCTTCCTTCACCTGTAAGCACAACTTTCACGTGCTGTGCGGCAAGTTGCGAGACGAAATAGAGCGCCACGCTGGACGGATGCGCGAGCGGCTCGTCTTCGTGCCACACAAGTTTAGGCAGGGCAGCAAAGAAATTCTGTGGGCTAACTACAACCTCGTGGTGATTTGTCTTGAATGCGCGCGCCACCAGCCGCGCGTATTCCAGTTCATTCGCTTCACGCTCCTGAAACGCGACGGAAAAAGTCTTGATGGGCTCGTCAACCATACCGCTCATGACGGCGGCGATAGCTGAAGAATCGATTCCGCCCGACAGAAACATTCCCAGCGGTACGTCGGCCATTAGTCGCAGGCGTACTGATTCGCGAAAGAGGTCTGACCACTCGGCTACGTAATCGCTATCGGTGCGCTTCTCGTTATCTGTTCTTGCAAAACTAACGTCCCAATAATTGTTGATTCGGATTATCCCGTCGCGCCAAAGCAAGGTGTGCCCGGGTAACAGACGTTTGATTCCTGCGAAGAGCGTCTCGTCTCCCGACGTCGAATGGTTCGCCAGGTAGTCAGGTAGCGCCTTGTAATTGAGTTCAGCTCTTACTTCGCCCGTTTCCAACAGGGCTTTTATTTCCGAAGCAAAGTAAAGTGAACCATCACCGGTTTGCGCGTAGTACAGCGGTTTTACTCCCAAGCGATCGCGCGCCACGAATAACTCGCGCTTTTGTTGATCCCAGATGGCGAAGGCAAACATGCCCCGCAGGTGCTCCACGCAACTCTGCCCATGTTCTTCGTAAAGGTGAAGAATTGTCTCCGTGTCGCAATGCGTCTCATAGCGGTGTCCACGTGATTCCAACGACTGACGAAAGTCAGCGTGGTTATAGATTTCGCCGTTGTAAACTATGTGAAGCGTCCCGTCTTCGTTCGTCATCGGTTGGTGACCACTGGCCACGTCCACAATGCTCAGCCTTCGATGGCCCAGACCTACTCCCCCATCGATGAACAGACCCGCATCGTCCGGACCGCGATGCGTCAATAGGTCGCGCATACGCTCCAGCATCGCCACACTAACTGTGCGCCGGGATCTGCTTGATAAGGCTATGCCGTTAATTCCGCACATAAGGTTTAGTTTCGAACTTCCATTCGCTCGTGCGAGCCTGCGAACAACGAATCCAGGTCGTGCACCGGTAAACTTAGGTCAATCGCGCCTTCGGGCGTCTCTAACCGGAAGCGATCTCCAACGCGTGTCGCGACCACATACTCGATGGGCCGCGCCGACTTGAGAGTCTCCCTTCCATCGACTTGCAGTTGCTGTCCTCCCATTACAACCAACTCCATCAGTGTTTCTGCAATTTGTTCATTGGCGCGGCTAAATCTGGCCCAGGTCCATTTGAAATCGGAAACGACTCGCACGGTCTCAATCACATTTCGTTGTTCGTCGCGCAGCATGATGAAGTCGCGATAGTGTTCGCCAGTTATCTCAATCGCGCGTCCACCGATCGCTTCAACCTCTCGCACTTCAAATTGCGGCGTGCCTGGCGAAAGAGGCAGCAGCAACGTCAATAGTTCGGTCGACCCCTTTGAACGCGCGGAAAAAACGCACACGGGTGCCGCGGTCTTGCTTCCATAACAGTGCGAAATTGAGCCATTTTCCTTGCTCCAAGAGCCCCTTTCGGAAGCGGCAAAGAGTTGCAGTCCGGGCCTTTCGTTGTTTCTTACGATAGGTACCTGTGCTCCCTTTTCAGGGCCGAGTTCCGGCGCTGTATCCGCAGCAAAATGAAACCTAAACTCCAAGTTGTGTTCGCCGTTAGAAGCAACGCGGTCCCGCATCACCCAGTAATCGTTTTTCAGGAAAAGAATGCCGCGACTGTGTGTAGCCGGCACTGGCAGTTGTTCATAGCCGTTGTGCTTGCCTTCAACGTATGTAAAGCGACGAGCGTTTACCCACGACAGAGGTTCGCACGTGGCCGCGGTTGACCAGGAGAATGGGCCTGACGAAATAGAAGACGACCGACCGTCGATTGTCAGTGTGTTATGCGCCGCCGAACTGCGAAACGTGTCGCGCCATTCTTTAGAACCGGTGTAACTGAACGTTCCCGGATCGACGAGCAAAGATCTTCCCCCCGATGCGACTTCAATCGACAATGCGTCCGCATGAGCATGACCACAGTTGCCGGCGCCATGAGGCCCACAATCGAATAGCAGGTAGTTTGAATGCGCAGTCCAACCGTCTCGCATGACGTAGTAGCCGCCGAAAGGAAAATCCGTACAGTCGCTACTTGGTGCGGCCGCTTCAAGTTCGTCAAACTTTTGCGCACCTTCAGTTCCAAACAGCCAAAACGTCTCTTCAGCTAAAGCACTTGCGACGTATTTGTAATCACCCCGACGAAACAACACGACACCATTTGACAAAGCAGCACGAAAATCGTTCGGCTGGGATCGGTCCAAAAACAGCAGTCTACCGCCATCGTCATCGCCAAAAAGTGGGCTTGTGCCATCGGGACGCGTGATATGCATGACGTGGTCCAGCAACATTTGCAGCGTGCATTCAACTTGAGCAGGCAACGATTCATTATTCAGGCGCGAGAGAAGCAGGAAATGCGTGTAGAAATCTGTTGTGTAACGGTGGTAGTAACTGGACTGTTCGAAATAGACTCCGTCTGCCCGCACCTGCCGAGACATCTGTTCAATCAAGATTTGCTTTCCACGCTGGCGCCAACGTGTTGCTTCCCTGAACTCAGGCAACAAGGTCCCAAGGTAGAACAATCCCAACGCCTCCCCGGTCAGATGTGTGTTCGGGCTGAAGTAAGTTGAAAGGTATGTCTCTAAATGCCGCGCGTTGACATAAAGAAACTTCAGGACGCGCAGATAGATTTGCGAATCTAATGAGGGAGAGTCCTTGAAGAATTCCAAAGCCCACAGCCAGGAAATCGAGCGGAAGGCGATCTCCAGGCTGCTGGCCCAGTTGACTCCCATTTTCGGTGGGTTCTGGTCCATCCATGAGTTGAGATGCGCGACAAACGTTTGAGCGTACTTCTCATCGCCGCTTAACCAATAGGCCTGCCCCAAGGTGACAAAGTACTGATGCCGGTTTAGCTCCCAGGTAATCTTCTTGTCGCCAACTAACTCCGGGTTCAAATAATCCAAACGACTCCAATGAACATGCGGCGCAGATTTCTTTGCAAGAGGCTCGACCTGCCAGTTGATCGGCTGGCCAAAATCAAGGTCTTTGAAACCGAGCAACTCAAAATGCCCGCTAAGTATGCGATCGGCTTGAGCAACGATCTGAGATTCGGCCTGTGGGAATCTACGCCTAAAGTCTGCAGTACTTTTTTCACGATCAGCAAACGCGGCGAAGAATGCATTCCGCTTGCGCGCACGAAACTCGGCAAACAAATCGGCTGTTGAACGAATGGTCTTGCCAACACTGCTGGAGAGCGATTTCAACAAGTAACCGTCTGCTGGCAGCTTTGCCAAATTTGACCAGCCTCTTCTTTCAGACAACGCAGCGATAGACTGCGCGCTTCTGACGCGCAACTCGGCAACACTCATGTTGCGCAGTTTCGCGAACCGGCTAGATTGATTGCGCGCTTGCGAACTCTTAGCTGAAAGGCTCTGATAGGACTCAATCCATTTCTGGCCCACTGCACGCCAACTGTATTTTTCGCATTCGGCCAGCGCCTTTTGAGTGATAGTTTTCGAGAGCATCGGATCCGCGAACAGGCGCATTGCGCGTTCGGCAAGCGCGTAGTAATCGCCGCGTTTGACTACGAAGCCATTCACGCTATCGCTAACCATGTCCGGAATGCCGCCCGGATCGGTTGTTACTACCGGTAGCCCGCAGGCGAAAGCTTCAAGAATTGAAAGCGGTTGGTTGTCGATTTCCGAACCATTCAAATAAACGTCTGCAGATTGATAGTGCGTT
>DATAOU010000114.1:0-5927 GCA_036265575.1 Pyrinomonadaceae bacterium | reverse complement strand
GGCGCACCAAACGCAGCTTCGGATCGCCGCTGTTTGTTTTCTGACCTACAGTTTGGGGGTTGTTGTTCTGCTCAGCGCGCTTTACGTCGTTCTTAAACCGGTTAATCCCGGCCTCGCTCTGGTCGGCGCACTGTTCCGCCTGGTCTTCGCATTGCTGTGGCTACTTGCCCCACTCAATCTACTGGCCGCATTACGGCTCCTGGGTAACGCGAATTACCTGCAAGCATTTGAGCTGAATCGATTGCAGGCGATGGCCCGACTGCATCTCGGCGCGAATTTCGACGCCTATTATGTCGGTCTGCCTTTTTTCGGATTGGCCGCCACCGTTTGCGCCTGGTTGTGGCTCAAATCGAATTACATCCCAAGAGGGCTTTCCATCTTTGGCGTAATTTCGTCCGCCTGGTGCGTACTCTGCTCTTTCATTTTTCTCATTTTCCCACACTTCAACAAAATCGTTAACGACTACATATTCGATTCGCCGATGGCTTTGTTTGAATTGACCGTGAGTTTTTGGCTGCTGTTTAAAGGATTGAGACCGGTCGCACGCAGTCAAGTGCAGGCTGGCGTCGTTTAGTCTTTTCGCAGATGATCATTATCTCCCGCTAACCTCAAACTCACCCCGCTTATGAAACGACTACTGAAGTGGATTGTTCGTGTGATTCTTGTCCTGTTACTGCTTGCAATCCTTTATGTGTTTGTCGCCTACTGGCGATCGACTAACGACTGCGGCAAGACCGCAGCGCCAACTAACCCGATGAAAGCGATCGTCTATTGCGATTACGGATTGGCCAATCTCAAGGTCGAGGACATAGAAAAACCTGTTCCAACCGACGAGCAGGTGTTGGTAAGAGTTCGCGCGGTTTCGGTCAATCCCTACGATTGGCACTTCGTCGAGGGCACACCCAAAGTCATGCGTGCAATGGGCGTCGGGCTGCGCAAGCCAAAGGACACGCGCCTTGGCGTTGATTTTGCCGGGACCGTTGAAGCGGTCGGTAAAAACGTTACGAAGTTCAAACCAGGCGATGAAGTCTTCGGCGGAAGAGGCGGCGCTTTTGCGGAATATGTTTGTCCCCGCGAGAGTCGGGCCATCGCGCTGAAACCGTCTAGCCTGACGTTTGAGCAGGCGGCTTCGATAAACATCGCAGGGATCACCGCGTTGCAGGGTGTGCGCGACAAAGGAAGGGTCGAGCCCGGGCAGAACGTTTTGATCAACGGGGCATCGGGCGGCGTAGGCACGTTCGCAGTGCAGATCGCCAAATCGTTAGGCGCGGATGTCACCGGTGTTTGCAGCACGCGCAATGTCGATCTTGTGCGATCGCTCGGCGCTGATCGCGTCATCGATTACACGAAGGAGGACTTCACCAAAGGGGACCAACGTTACGACGTAATTATCGACAACGTCGCGAACCATTCATTGTCCGAATTCAGGCGCGTCTTAACTCCCAAGGGCAAGTACGTCATGATCGGAGGCGGAAGCGCAAACGAGCAGGGCTTTTTCGGCATTCTAATGCGTCCGCTCCAAGCGATGGTGTATTCAAAGTTCATCAGCCAAGAAATGGGCATGATGATGGCGGATACCAGCCAAAAGGACTTAAATGTTCTTGCTGATATGATGCAGTCCGGAAAAGTGAAACCGGTCATCGACAGAACTTACAAGTCATTGAGCCAGATCCCGGAGGCGATCCGGTACGTCGAAGAAGGCCACGCTCGAGGTAAAGTAGTAATAACTGTAGAGTAACAAAGCCTTCAACGGTCTTATCAGTCGGTGTCCGGGTTTGGCTCGCCCTCGTTTGATGGCTCTGATTGGTCTTGTGCCAACGCGTGCAAGATTTGCCGCCCAATGCCTGTGGCGTGTTGCTTTCCGCGATTGATCAGAATAACAACGCCCAGCTGCCGCTGCGGAGCAAATCCTATATAGGTTGAGGTGCTATCTAGTCCGCCATTCTTGTCGATGATAGTAAAGTTGCCAGCACTGACGTTCTGCCATGCCAGCCCTAACTTCAAACGCGGGCCGACCGTGAACACAGGCTGCTGAGCGAGAGCCATGGCATTCTCGATCAGGCGATGATCGGGAAGCTCGCCGAGATTCGCAGCCAGGAAGGTAGCCATGTCATGCGGCGACGAATAGATTTCGCCGGCGCCTGGCCATTTGAAAGTTCCCCCTTCCTCACCCGGGCCAGCCAATCGGCCTTCCCATCGGGCCGTACCCCTGCACAGCGCGGCCAAGCAAATCGCGCGGCAACGGCAGTGCAGTCGATGTCATCCCCAGCGGGCCGGTTAGCCGCTGGTGCATTAAAGTTGCGAACCGGGTGTTGAACCGCCGTTCGAGCGCTACACGCAACAAGACCATCGCCGCGTTGGAATAGAGATATTGTTGCCCAGATTCATGTTTTGGATCCGCCTTCCAGGAATTGAGGAAGCGAACAAAATCCGGCCAGGTGTATCTGCCCTTATGCCACGTCTCGTATTGCTGCGGCACGCGCGGTAAGCCTGATGTATGACTAGCAAGCTGTCCCAAAGTTATCCGGCGGATATCGCCGCTGCGCTGTAACTCCGTGACATATTTGGCGACCGGATCGTCCAAGCTGAGCTCCCCTTGTCTAACGGCTTGCGCAAGCAATGTGGTTGCGAAGATTTTGTCGACGGAACCGAGATTGAAAATCGAGTCGGCCGCGACCGGTCGATTCTGCGCATTGTCGGCCATGCCGTAGTTGAAGAACGAAGTCTTACCATTCATCCGGACTGCAACCGCAACCCCTCCTCCGCTGCCGTTCTTCGGCAAAATCGGTTGAATCTTTTGTGTAACGATCTGTTCAATGTTGACCTGGGCGGGTGCGGAGCCAGCACTAAGCAAGGCTCCGATCATGGTGACAATGACGGCGTCTGCCCTGATCATGGGCGCGAGAGTAGATTCAACCGCCTGAAAGTCGAGCCAGCATTTCGGATTCCCTCTGCCGTGATCGTGGCAGCCGTGTCGGCTGCATTTTCATCCAATATGCGAGCACCGTAATCCAGGCTTGCTCGCTTCGCCCAGTTTTGATAACGAGGAACTTATGCTTTCTTTTTATCGGCAGTTTCTCCTGCATAAAAGCCGAAATAGACGAAATTTTTCGTCTAATTCTCGTTAGACCGCATGTTTCTAGCTTTATGCATAATAGCGTTTGCGGTAATCGGCCTCGGGCTTGGCGTGTGGCACCGGAATCTGATGATTGAACTTCACGCCAGCAATCCAGATGTCTGGCAGCGATTAGGGCGCCAGGACATCACAGGCCGTTTCTGGCCTTTATCGCTGCGTTGGCCAATTTGGTCATGGGGCAGCATTTTCTTCTTCGTTGCCAAGAGATACGAAAGGCTCGGCGATTCTACGTTCTCCGCGCACGCAGCACCATTCCGTCTGGCTTACTTGGGTTGGTTGATTGGACTCTTCGTTACAGCAATCCTCATTTATGTCTTTCATCTTGCAGTGAACCTTGGATGAACATGATCGTCGCACTTCTCATCGCACTGGTCGTCCTCGGCATGCCGACGCTCTATTTCGCCTGGCGCAGCCGGGAGTTTCGCAAATTCCTGACAGGTGCATTCTTTGTCAGCGCGGGGATTCAATTCTATCTCTACCTTGCCAGCGTATCGGTGCCGCTGCTCGGCACCAATCTTGTCGTGACGCCTGAAATCAGCGAGAGGCGCTCCTTCGTTCATTTCATCTTGTTCGGGCTTTGTCTTTACTTTGGTTTTATCAAGAAGCCGAAAGACTCCGGCAAGTAACCGAGCGACTATTCGTTAGGACTCCGGTACTCCTATGACACGACTCATTCTTGTCCTTTCTGCCATCGCGCTTCTTCCGTGTTTGATGCCCGCCACGCGTGTCGCACCGCCAAGGGTTGAGCCAGTGATCCACGACGGTATTCGCTACGTAGCACCGAATGACGATGGTCGCCGCGCATACATCGAAGCGTGAGATGTTCAGACTAATAAGAAGCTCTGGGAGTTGACGGTATTTACGAACCGCATTGAGCCAGGGCTGGAGGAGGATGGTCCAATGGGTTTTCATCAAGGCTCTGAGTGTCGAGGACGCCGTGCTCCTGGTTACGTCTGAACGCGGCAACACGTACCAGATTGATCTAAATGCGAGATCAGTAACCCAATCTGGTGCCGCTTCGTCGCCAGGGCCGTACGTGACTGCACATCCGCATGGCATTCCTGAGGTGATTAACAGAGGCGTCACGAACGGTTTGCTCGCGAAGGAGTACGAGCTCTCCTTTCGCATAAATCCATTCTATCTGCGCGGAGACTTCAATGGCGACGGCAGGACCGACATTGCGGTCCTGGTGAAGCAGCGTTCGACCGGAAAACTCGGCATTGCGATCATTAGCGGTGCGACCGCCAGGGTAACAGTTCTCGGAGCAGGGACTACCATCGGCAATGGCGGCGATGACTTCGAGTGGATGGATTCCTGGCGCTGCTATTCCAAAGGCCGAGGCACTCGCGAAGCCGGTGAAGGAACTGTCCCACATCTCCGCGGTGACGCGCTTCTCGTGGGTAAGAGTGAGGCAGCCAGCGCGTTGATCTACTGGAATGGCAAGCGCTACGGCTGGTTTCAGCAGGGCGACTAGCGTGAGATCAAATAAATAATATGAACAGCCTGCCTGAGCGGTCTATCCTGTTCGGCCCGCCTCCTTCGACTTCGCTCAGGACAAGCTTAGGTCGCGCCTTGCCAAAACGTTGCATTCCCTATTTATGACAGAACCACGAGTTGAGTTTGGAAGCATTCAGCGTGTGATCAAAATATAACCTGTCCCCTGCTCTTTCTTTCTGTCACTTGATTTCAATTGAGAGACAGTAGCTCCTCGAAGCTGGGGTATGAGGCGTGGAGCTTTTTCTGTTGAGACTACAAGCGCATCGAGAGTTCCAACGTTCCATTCGGCGACCGCGCGATCCGGCTCGATGTAGTGCGTTTTTTGCAAATAGAGCAGCAGCCCTTCGTGTTTCGCAGAAACGGCTTCGTAGCGCCAGTGACGCGCCTCCGCCTCGCGACGAAGGTCGCGCCCAAAAATAGCGAGCGCGTCACGATGATCGCGATACCCGGTAACTACCTTCCAGGTTGCATAACCGCCAGTAAAGAAAATCGCGAACACTAGCCCGGTAGCCAGATAGGGACGCCACGCAGTACGGCTCGGACCGTCCGGTCGGCGCAGCGAGCCGACCTCACTAGAAACCTGTGCTGCCAGCAGCAAACAAAGCGGCGGAATAACCGGAAAGATCCTATCGACGCGCTTGGATGGAATCAGCGACATCACGATCAAGCCGCCGAGACTCCAGCAAAGCAGCCAGAAAGTCCCCGGCGACATTTTGCGAAATGCAGCGCCAATTTTCCATCGGCGCGACGCAAGATCGAAAATTGCAATCGCGATCAGCAGGACGCTCCACGGAGCAAATTTGTGAACCAGATGCGGCAAATAAAAATAAAGCGGCTGTGGTCGGTGAATGGTTTCGCCAAACCGTCCAAAAAATTCGCGCATAACGACTTCATCAAAAAAGCCGGGCTGAAACAAGATGCCGCCGCTGGCCCATAACAAAAAAACAGTTAGTGAAGCGATCCATGGCCACCAGCCAGACCAGGCGCTGAGCGGCGCGTCCGGCGGCGGCGCCCTACCCGTATGCCATTGAAACAGGGTAATTCCGGGAAGTAAGAACGCGTAGACGATCGGACCCTTGATCAGCGTTGCGATGGTGAGCAATGCGAAGAGGTAAACTCGATCCCGCGGCTTCCATTCTTCCTGCTTTTCAATTTTTTGCCATATCAGCAGCCCAATGAGGAAGATTACCAATGCCAGTGGCATGTCAGTGCGCACGAGTGTCGCCAGGCGCGGACTCAGCAGATTTAATCCAAACGCACTAAACGCAACGAGGCCGGCAATTGATCCATACGC
>DATAOU010000113.1:0-15934 GCA_036265575.1 Pyrinomonadaceae bacterium | reverse complement strand
TCCGATGATCATAGGGCTCTTCCGCCGACTTCACTTTAATGATGCGGCTTTGCCTTTCCGAAGCTTGCTTTATCAACTGAGGCTACGCCTCTGGCTTAACGGAGGCATAGCCTCAAAAACAATTAGAGGACTTTCGGAAAGGCAGCGCCTTTCCGCACGGAACGCGGCAAAGCCGCAGAAGCTACACCGCCACTGCCGCGGCGATTTTTCCGTGTGATTGATAACCCGCAAGCTTCAAATGCTCGTAGCGCATCGCCAGCAAACCTTCGAGCCCTTTCAATTTCTTTTCCGGATCGAGAATTTCCAGTTTGGGCAACGGGTAAAACTCTCGCGACAATAACGTCTCGACTTGTTCCAGATGGTTTTTGTAAATGTGGTAGTCGCCCAGCGTATAAATAAACTCGCCGGCTTCCAGTCCAGTCACATGCGCCACCATGTGCGTCAACAGAGCGTAAGAACTAATGTTGAAAGGCACACCCAGAAAAGCGTCGGCCGATCTTTGATAAAGCTGGCATTGTAGTAATCCTTCGTTAACTTTGAACTGAAACAAAGTGTGGCAAGGCGGCAGATCAACATTATCGGCTTGGCGTGGGTCCCAACCAGTAACAATCAAACGACGAGAATTTGGGTTCGTGCGAATTTCGTCGATCAACTTTGCGATCTGATCTATCCCATTTCGCTCGGGATAATTGCCGCCAAACGAACGCCATAAGTAACCGTAAACCGGACCAAGATCACCGGCCTCTCTTTTGAACCGGGTAGTGTGCTCTTCATCGGCCCATTCAGCCCAAATATCGACGCCTTTTGCTCGCAAATTCGCTTCATTCGTATCGCCGGACAAAAACCAAAACAGTTCTTCGGCAACCCAACGGAAGGGAATTTTTTTCGTCGTTACGATGGGAAAACCGGCGCGCAGATCGAAACGCGTTTGATAACCAAAATGCGAAATCGTGCCAACGCCGGTGCGGTCCTGGTGCTCGCTCCCGTTTTCCAGAATTGATCGCAGTAGATCGTGATATTGTTGCATGAATTCTTGACAGGATTTACAAGATGAACAAGATTCCAAAGACGAATAAGAACAGAACTCAGATTTAAGACAACAGATTGGCGCTCAGCATTTTTTTACATCTTGTACATCCTGTTAATCCTGTCCAGCTGTCTCGTCGTTGTAGTATAACTTTGCTCAAGCGTAATCAGTAAGCATGAAACAATACAATTTGTGTTTCCTTGGTTTTGGAAAAGTCGGTCGCGCGCTTGCTCGTTTGCTGAACGCCAAGGCCGAAGAGCTGCGCGAAACGTTTGGCATTGAGTATCGCGTCACAGGGGTCGCCAGTCGAACTATTGGTTGGCAAGCGAACGCCGGCGGATTCGAGCTCTCCAGTCTGGGCTCAAACGACAGTCTCCAAAGTGGTTCAACCTCGCAAGATGTCAACGGATGGTTGCAAGCAACGAAACCTGATGTTGTCTTTGAAACCACTTCGCTTAATCCGGAATCGGGACAACCCGCGATCGACTATCTGCGAGCGGCGTTGCAATCAGGAGCGCACGCCATCACCGCGAATAAAGGCGTCCTTGTTTATGGGTTTCAAGAGTTGAAGCAGCTTGCAAGAGCCCAAGGCAAACGATTTCTTTTCGAATCGACCGTGCTGGACAGTGCTCCAGTTTTTTCTCTCTTTCGGGAAACATTACCCGCGGTGAAGCTGCGCGCTTTCAGCGGCATGTTCAGCTCAACCACAAACATTATTCTGGAGACGATGGAAGCCGGGCGCACGTTCGCAGAAGGATTGAAAACCGCACAGGAATTAGGCGTCACGGAAACCGATCCGAGTCATGACATTGATGGCTGGGATGCGACGATGAAAGTGTGTGCGGTGGCGAATGTGCTGATGAATGTGCCGCTCAAGCCGGTGGAAGTGGCGCGCTCGGGCATTCGCGACTTGACTCCAAATCAGTTACAGCGAGCTCGTGCGGAAGGGAAGCCATTCAAGCTTGTCGCGCGTGCCAGTCGTCAACAGGATGGAAAAATCCTGGCGACGGTCAGGCCGGAACAGGTTGGAGCACTCGAGCCCCTCGGAAATGTGCGGGGTACGTCATTGGCCATTCATTTTGAACTCGACATGATGCCGGGCCTCACCGTCACTTCGCACCGGCCAAATCTGCAAAGCACTGCCTATGGGTTGCTGGCAGATTTTATCAACGCAGTTCGGGATTAAGTCCAAAGTCCAAAGTCCAAAGTCGAGGGTGCAATTTAGTTAGGCTCAAGCAGTTCAGAGTACAACCTTTAGGTTGCGCTTTTGAGCGCACGCAAGCTAAAGCTTGTACTCTGAACTACTAGAGCTTGGCGCACATTAGACTTTGGACTTTGCACGTTGGACGTTGGACGTTGGACCTTGATCTTTGATTATTCGCCCGCGATTTCTTCAGCTCCCGCAATCAAGCGGTCAATTTCATCTTCGGTGGTGTAGCAGGCGCAACCGGCGCGCACTAAACCTTCAGCGCCAAGCCCCAGGCGTTCCACGACCGTAGTCGCGTAAAAATCTCCGTGCGACAGAAACAGTCCGCGTGTCGCCAACCGCCGCGCAACTTCAGTTGAGGCCACACCATCAATCGTGAAAGCTACAGTTGGCGTTCGCGGCAGGTCCGGCGTTGGGCCATAGAGTCGAACGCCATTGATCGAGGCCAATCCGTTCCAAAGTCTCTCCGTCAACGCGGCGCTGCGCCGGTGCAATTCAGCAAAAGCGTGCGCCAATCTTTGTGGTGTTGTCTCCGCCGGCGCAAGTGATGCGAGGAAATCAATAGCCGCAGCCGTGCCAACGATCCCTTCGTGATTCTGCGTTCCAGTTTCAACATTTTCCGGCGCAGCATTTGGCGCCGGAACCAGTTTGGGAAAATCGATCGAATCGAGCCACCCAACTTTGCCAAACAAAACGCCTTCGTGTGGACCATAGAATTTGTATGCCGACATTCCCAGAAAGTCGCAGTCCCAAGCCTGAACGTCGACGGGCTCGTGGGGCACGTAATGAACGGCATCGACAAAGACCAGTGCGCCCACCGAGCGCGCCAGTTTGATCGCGCGTTCTACATCGTTAATTGTTCCCAGCGCGTTTGACGCGGCGCCGATTGCAATCAACTTAGTGCGCTTTGAGATGGACTGTTCGAAACTTTCCCAATCGAGCTGGCCGGTCTCCGGTTCCATTCTCACCGTTCGCAAATTGATCCCACGCTCAATCTTCAAATAATCCCAGGGCGCGACGTTCGCGTGATGGTCCAGTTCTGTCACAACGATTTCATCGCCACTCTGCCATCTCTTTCCCAACGCCCGTGCCAGATGAAATGTCAGCGTCGTCATGTTTGCGCCGAAAGCGATCTCTTGCGGCGAAGCGTTTAGAAAGCCGGCGCATGTTTGCCGGGCTGCTTCAATCGCTGCGTCAGTTTCCTCGCTGGTTGGATATGCCCAGTGCGTGTTCGCATTGTGGTTGTAGAGATAGTCAGACATCGCTTCGACGACCTGACGTGGGACTTGTGTGCCGCCCGGTCCATCGAAATATGCGACGGGATGTTTATTGTGGTTGCGCTGGAGCGCGGGAAAGTTTGCGCGGATGTCAGCTACTGAAGCTATTGTCATGACTTAGGGTCGGAGTTTGAATCTATTTGAAAGAAATAATCCACAGATTACGCAGAAGGCAGCAAGCGATCAAGAAGTTCAGAGTACAACCTTCAGGTTGCTTCCGCGGGTAAGAAGCAAGCTAAAGCTTGGACTCTGAACTTCTTGACGCTTATGAGCCGAACTCCACCACCCCTTACTCTGGTTGTGGCGGGGGGCTTGCCTTAATGCCGCTCAATGGCGTTAGGATAAGAGTTCGCATTCGCTGTTTTCTCTTATCACGAGTTTCAAGAGTCTCTCCGCAATGCGATTACTTATTTTCATTTGTTCGCTCGCTCTAGCGCTCTCGAGCTGTGCGCTCAGTGCGCACCCGACCGAGCCCTGGCCGAGTGACACCTCAGCGCCCGCCATTCCTGACGCACTTGGAGTCAATATCCATTTCACCGATCCGAAGCCGGGTGAGTTGGCGATGTTAGCCGCAGCCGGGTTTCGTTGGGTGCGCATGGATTTCGTTTGGCAGAGCACCGAAACCAGCAAAGGCGTTTACGACTTTAGCGCTTATGATCGTTTGCTTAGCGCTCTGGATGAACATCACCTGCGACCGCTCTTCATTCTCGATTACACCAACAGGCTCTACGACGGTGATCACGCACCTTTCACAAATGAGGGCAGGCAGGCCTTTGCAAGCTGGGCAGCGGCGGCGGTGAAACGTTATCGCGGGCGTGGCATCGTTTGGGAAATCTACAATGAACCGAACACCGCTTTTTGGACGCCGGGGCCGAAAGTCTCGGATTACGTGAAACTGGCCCTGGAAACCAGCAAAGCAATTCATCAAGTGGCGCCGGATGAACAAGTGATTGGTCCGGGAGTTTGGGGATTCGATTTTCCGTTTCTTGAAGAGTGCTTGCGCGCGGGTCTTTTGAATTACTGGTCCGCGGTTTCAGTTCATCCGTATCGTAAGTCAGATCCCGAAAGCGTGGTTGACGACTACGCGCGTTTGCGAAAGCTCATTCAGAGGTATGCGCCCGATAAGCGCGTGCCGGTAATATCGAGCGAATGGGGTTATTCATCCGCTTCATTCAACATCGGCGAAGAGAACCAGGCGTCACTCCTGGCCCGCCAGATGCTCATTAACCAATCCCAGGGAATAGCACTTTCCATTTGGTATGACTGGCGTGACGATGGCCGCAATGCGGGCGAGATCGAACATCATTTTGGAACCGTTTTCCCGTCACATTATCCCGCGCGCGACCCGCTCTACGATCCTAAGCCCGCATATCGGGCAACGCAAACCCTAACCGGATTTTTCTCTGGTTGCGGATTTGGCGAACGAATTACCGGCCCGCAGTTAGGCGCCAATGATTATGTATTGGCCTTCCGCTGTAATGGCGCGACAAAGTTTGCCGCCTGGAGTACGTCCTGGTTAGACCATAACGTAAGCGTCCCGCTGACCTCGGGGGCGTATCGCTTAACTTCCGTAACCGGCGAATCGGCCGGCGAAAAAAGCAGCACTGCTGCGGGTTTAAAGCTCAAGCTCAGCAACGCACCTCAATACCTCGAGCTGGTGTCCGACAAGCTTTAGCTTGTCGTCAGGCCGCGACAAACTGAAGTTTGTCGGACGTTTGTCACTTCCAGAAAATTCGGAAGCAGCCCCTCATTCCCCGTTTAAATCACTTGCAGAACTTTACTTATGAACAATTTTACCCCGAACAAATCGGAGCAGGCTCAGTTCTCTGTGCGTGATATCGCGAGTGTTCTGTTCCGTCACAAGGCGTTGATCGTGACGGCCTTTTTGACGATAGCGCTGGGCACTGCAGTGCTGACCTTTCTGATGCCGAACGAGTACGAGTCGCGCATGAAGATCCTGGTTAAGAATGCGCGCTCAGACGTGCCTATCACGCCGGAACGCACCACCGGAACTGCAGGCACATATTTCGACAATGAAGTTTCTGAGAATCAGATCAACTCCGAAATCGAGTTGTTGACCAGCGATGACTTGCTGAAACAAGTGGTAACCGAGTGCGGTTTGTATCAACCGCGCGCCTCGCTTTCGGTGTTGCTCGGCTTGAAACAAGCGCCCGCCACACAAGCGGCACGGATCGAAGAAGCAACTCAGCAACTGGTAAAGGACCTGGTAATTACCCCCGTCAAAAAAGCCAACATCATCGAAGTCAAATACACATCCGGCTCTCCCGAAATGGCTGCCACTGTGCTGCGTAAAGTCCAGGACCTTTATCTGGAAAAGCACCTGAAGCTGCATCGACCGCCCGGCACGCATGAGTTTTTCAAAAACCAGGCCACGCAATCTGAAGATCAACTGCGCGACGCACAAAAGCAGTTGTCGACTTTTCAGCAGTCGATGAACGTTGTCTCGCTTACTCAACAAAAAGAGCAGACCGTCCAAAAACTGACCGATGCCAAGTCGCGTTTGATGGAAACGAAGGCCACCCTCAGCGAACTAAATGAACGCCTCGGCAAACTTGAACAGCAATTGCGAACGGTCCATCCGCGCATTCTGACGCAAAGCCGAGCGTTGCCGAATCAATATTCAGCCGAACACCTGAACACGATGATGGTCGAATTGCAGAACAGACGGACACAGTTGCTCACCAAGTTTCGCGCTGACGACCGGCTGGTGAGGGAAGTCGATCAGCAGATTAGAACTACGCGTGCGGCACTGGACAAGGCTAACGGCGAGACGGCGACCGAACAATCGACGGACCTTAATCCGCTGCGGCAAACGCTGGAGACGGAACAGGCACGCGCGCGTGTCGATCAAGCCGGCGCCCAGGGACGGCTCGAGATGCTCGAAGGACAAGTGGCGCAGTACGAAGCGCAGTTGTCGCGGCTCGAAGGCATAACGGGCGAATACGAAGAGCTTACTCGCAAAGTCAAACAAGCCGACGATAACTATCAGCTCTACCAGAAGAAGGAAGAGGAAGCACGCATCACGGACGAGTTGGACGAGAACAAGATCACGAATGTCTCGGTAGCTGAGGCGCCTATTCAACCGAGCCTGCCGGTGCGCCCGAACCGTCCAATGAACCTGCTGCTGGGGTTGTTCCTGGGTGCCTTTCTGAGTTTGGGAAGTGTGGTTATCGCAGAGTTCATGCGTGACACGGTGTTGACAGCGCAGGAGCTTGAGACTTTAACCGGACAACCGGTGCTCGCTTCATTACCAAACGACGCAGAGAGGGTGCCGCTCGCGGGAACCGTGGCGGAAGAGGAAACGATGCCGTCGCGCCTGGCGAGACCGAAGATTTCGGGCGAGCCGCGGCTCGAATGGGCTGACTGAGAGTGAAATTTCAGATCTGAGATTTGAGAACTGAGATTTGAGAACTTCAGATTTTACGAAGAAAGGGCGATCACTTTGGGCTTCTACCTGGAGTTAATCAAAACATTATTTCAAGCGGTTGGCGACGATGGCAAGTTGCGCAATCGCGTCGTGGCCTTCACGGCCGCAACGCCCGGTGAAGGCGTCACCTATGTCGTGAATCTGATAGCGAAAGAGCTGGCGCTGCAAACCAACAAGCGAGTGTTGCGCATTGATGCCGCAGCTTTGCGCGAACTGCATCTAGCCGACGCCAATTATGTGGCGAGGTTTTGCGAAGAAACCGAGTTAGAGAACCTGCTGACAATCTCGAGTACCACAAAGAGCCAAACGGTAACCGCTCGCGGTGGTTCACGCGCAAATGATTTTGACTCTAATCCCGAATATCGCCTCGCGTGCATCAAGGCGTTGCGCTGGAATTTTGATTACGTGCTGATCGATTGCGGCTCGCTGGCTGTCTCGGCGGATGCCACGACGCTGGCGCCGCTGGTTGACGGGACAAGTGTCGTAGTCAAAGCAGGTCAAACCCGAAGCGCTCAAATCAAGCGCAGTCAAAAAATGATCGAAAGCGCAGACGGCAAGTTTCTTGGCTTCGTTCTCAATCAAAGACGATATCCGGTGCCGAACTGGATCTATCAACGCCTGTAAATAAATCATGAGGATGCTCAGAAAAATCTTTGTTATCTCATTGCTTTGCATCAGCGCTAGCCTGGTTGCGTACGCGCAAACGCCGGCGCCGGCACAACGTCCGCGACTAACCGTCTTCGGTGCTGAAGAGCGTTACGTGCTGCACCCCGGCGATGTACTGGACATCGAGTATCGCTACACACCCGAGTTTAATCAGACAGTCAGTGTTCAGCCGGATGGTTACATCTCGTTGCAGATGGGCGGTGACCTGAAAGTTGCCGGCCGCAATCTGGAGCAGGTTCGGAACCTGATTCTGGCGCGAGCGAGTTCACGCCTGGAATCGCCAGAGCTGACGGTAGTGCTGAAAGAATTTCAAAAACCCTATGTGGTCGTTTCTGGTGAAGTTGCGCAGCCTGGCAAGTTTGAATTGAGAGAAAACCTGACTGCGGTTCAGGCGGTGCTGTTAGCCGGCGGCTTCAAAGACAGCGCCAAGTCGTCGCAGATTTTGGTGTTTCGCAAACTTAACGCTGATACCGCCGAAGTTCGCAGTCTCAACTTCAAAACTCTAAAACGCACCAGCGATTTGGAAAACGATCTGACGTTGCAGCCGGGAGACATGATTCTCGTTCCGCGAAACCGCCTCAGCAAGATTGAAAGATACGTCAAGCTTGCGAGCTTGACGACGTTTCTTTATCCGTTGATGCGCTAGCAGGGTTTCCCACTTTCGCGCGCAGCGTCGCGCCGGTCATCGAGATGTTTTCCCCTTTCGCTTATGACAGCTCGCTACGGACAACTGGCAAACTTCTTTTTGAAGATGACCGACCTGGTGCTGATGCTTTCGGCGCTGGTGCTGGCGATTGTCATTAACTATGCGCCGTCCGACGAGCCCAGTGTTCCTGCGTACGCGGTTGATTTCCTCTCCACTCGAATAAAACTCGGCAACGCGCTGCTGGCCGGACTGCTGTTGGTTATCTGGTACATCGCGTTTGAGCTCCAGGGACTTTACCGTTCACACCGCCTGGCCACGTTCGCCGACGAGGTGAAAGAGATCAGCCGCGCAGTGTTCGCAGCTTCGGTGGCGTTGTTGATTGTGGCGCAGATTGGGCGCTGGAAAACGATCAACCTCAAGACCACTCTCTGCGTGGCGGCCATTGCGATCACTTTGATTGGCGCCATGCGCGTCCTGTTGCGGCTAAACCTGCGCCGGTTGCGACTGCGCGGCCACAACATCAAAAAGCTGCTGCTGATAGGAAATGGACCACGCGCTGAGTGGCTGGCCAAACAGGTTTCCGAGCGCACTGATTTCGGCTATCGCCTGGTGGGCTACGTCGACGAAGAGCGGCGCTTGAAAGATCCAGCAGTCTTCACCGTGCCCTGGTTAGGTCGTGTTGAGGATCTGCCGCGAGTTATCGCCAGCGAAGTTATCGACGAAGTTTTCATAACCCTGCCCATCAAGTCGCAGTACTCGCGCATCGAGGCAGCAATCACGATTTTGGAAGAGCAGGGAATCATGGTGCACCTGTTCTCGGATTTGTTTCCGCACAAACTGGCGCGGTCGCGTGCCTGGGAGTTTGAAGGAGCACCGCTGGTCTCACTGCACAGCGCTCCCTCAATCAGTTGGCGCACTGAGGCCAAGCGCGTGATTGACTTCGTCGGCTCGGTCGCATTGTTGCTGTTGCTGCTGCCGCTATTTCTGGTCGTCGCGCTAGCCATAAGACTTGATTCGAACGGACCGATATTTTTCATCCAGGAGCGCATGGGCTACAACAAGCGCCGCTTTCGCATGATCAAATTCAGAACAATGGCCATTGATGCTGAAGCTCGCATGAAAGAGATCGAGCACCTCAACGAAAAGGATGGTCCGGTGTTCAAGATACGCAACGATCCGCGCATGACTCGGGTCGGCCGCATCCTGCGAAAGCTGAGCATCGACGAGTTGCCGCAGCTAATTAACGTTCTGCTTGGCGACATGAGTCTGGTCGGCCCACGACCGCTGCCAATGCGCGACGTGCTGGGATTGAATGTGGCCTGGCAGAAGCGCCGCTTCAGTGTGAAGCCCGGCCTGACTTGTTTGTGGCAAGTTTCTGGTCGTAGCAACCTCTCGTTTGAAGAATGGATGCAACTTGACCTCGAGTACATCGATCGCTGGTCCCTGGCGCTCGACTGCAAAATTCTGCTGCGAACGATTCCAGCAATCCTGACGGCGGAAGGCGCGGCCTGAGTTTCATGTTCTTCCGAAACGTAAAAATGGTTTTCAGCACCAACGTCCTGGGGTTGGTGTGTGGTGTGCTGACGAGTCTGCTAAGTGCCTGGGCGCTGGGGCCGGCTGGTCGCGGCGATCTATTGATCGTGATGTTATGGCCGCCGGTGTGTGCGTTGTTGGCGACATTTGGATTGATGCAGGCGCACCGCTATTGGGCAGCGAAAGATCCCTCGTGCGTTTCGATGCTTTTCTCAAACGCGATACTTTTTTCCCTCGTGGTGGGCCTGGGCACACTGGCGCTGGCCGAAGTCATCATTCCGCATCTGGTTGGTCAGCGCAGTCCGGAAGTTATGTGGCTGGTGCGCATTTACCTGCTGAACATTCCGGCGGCCCTCGTGCAATTTTTGATGATGGGGCTACTGGAAGGGTCGCGCCGTTTTGGTTGGGCCGGCACTTCACGATTGATTACGTTTGTGGTCCAGGCAGCAGCGTATCTGGTGCTTTGGTTGTTGAATCATTTGACTGTTGAGACCGCTGCGTTTTCGGCGATGGCGGGACAGTTTTCAGCAATGTTCCTGGCGCTGTTTGCCGTCTGGCGGCAACTGAGACCGCGCTGGCAGCCGAGCTGGCCACAATGGCGCAATGCGCTGCACTACGGCTTGCGCGGTTATCCCGGGACAGTCGCGGATTTTGCGACGCTCAGGATGGACCAACTACTGCTCGGTGGGCTCGCGTCGAGTACTGCCATCGGTCTTTATTTTGTGGCGGTGCGACTTTCTGAAATTACCGCCGTCCTCGCTGGTTCGGTTTCGGACGCAGTTATGCCGGAAGTCGCAGCCGCGAAACATAGCGGCCGGGCAGACAATCTACTTGCACGCAGTCTGCGATTAACCGTTTACACACATTTGGTCGTGCTGGTTCCGCTGTGGCTGGCCGCGCCGCACATTTTGCGGATTGTTTATGGACCAAGTTTTAGCGCCGCGGGCGGAACGTTCCGCATTCTCCTGGTTGCCTCGGTGGTGCTGACGGCTGGAGGAATTGCTGTCAGTGGGCTGAATGGTTTTGGACATCCCGGTTTGAGCACGATTGCTCGAGTGTCTTCCGCGGTTGTTACCGTCGTCGCATTGCTGACGCTGCTGCCGCGAATGGGAATCGCAGGAGCAGCAATTGCGTCGTTGCTGGGCTACAGCGTGATGATGATAGTTGCGTTCATTGCACTAATGCGACAGCGCGAGTGCAGCATGTGGAGTTACTTGAAGCCGCGGTACAGCGATCTGCCGGTGGCGGAGTTGCGATCTTTGTGGCGTGTGCGGGTGCCGGCGACGGAGATCTGAGATCTGAGATCTCAAATGTCATACGCCAGAAGCCAGAAGTCAGAAGTCAGATCTGAGATCTCAGATCTCAGATCAAAAGACAGAGGTCGGAAGTCAGAGATCAGAAGTCAAGAGGTCGGAAGTCAGAGATCAGAAGTCAGAAATCAGAATTGAATTAGATGAGCGCAGTCTATTCGGAAATAACAGCGACAGCCGGGTTGGCGGGGCGAGAATCGACATCGCGAAAGGCACCGACACCGAAGTTGCGAGAATCAGCGTCGCGAAAGTTGGCGGTGCGGCAGGTGCGAGCAGCGTCGCGAAAGCCTTCGCCGCGCCGCTCACTATTCGTCTGGCTTGCGCCACTACAGGCAATCTGCGTGTTCACAGTCCTCGCCATCATTAGCGGCGGACAAGTTTTGCGCGGCTGGATTCTCGCGTCCCTGCTTTTCTTAATGGCCCTGCCGCTGGCGATCAGCCTTGAAGCAGGCTTGCTCGCAATGATGTTGTTTGAGCCATTTCGCGGACTTATTCGGCGCGTCCAGTACCTGATCGTTGACTATTCTCAATTCGATCCTATTCACGTGCTGACACCCATCGTGGCACTGATGGCGCTCGGCCTCATGCTGCGACGATACCGTTTGAACATCGTGCGAGCCACGCCACTGGCAACCTCAGTTTCTATTCTTGCTGCCATCTTATTCGTGCAGATCTTCAATCCGTTGCAAGGCGGTCTGATGATTGGCATGTCCGGCGCAATGCTGATTCTCATGCCACTGTGCTGGTTCTATTTCGGCCAGGCAGTCAATCCGCGCTTCATTCATATGGCGTTCAAAACGATTGTTGTGCTCGGAATGGTTGCGTCGGTGTATGGAATTTATCAGCTCATCTATGGTTACCCTCAATTCGAGCAGTACTGGCTTGAGAATGTTGAATATTACGCGTCGATCGGCGTGGGCCATGTGAAGCGGCCCCTCGCGACTTTTACCAGCGCCGAAGAGTGGGGCCGTTACATTTCGATGGGGACCTTAATCGCCTTTGGCTTGGGCGCCGGCGCGTCGCGCCTGCTCAATCGCGCGGGATGGTTTGTTTGCGGCGCGATCCTGTCGACCGTATTGCTTTTCACTGGTCAGCGAACTGCGATATTCGGACTGCTACTTGGAATTGCTTGTCTGATTCTGCTGGGTGCACGAAACATGCGCGGCTTGACAGTTCGGCTGGCAATGCTGCTGGTGCCGTTGGTGCTGGTCATGGTTCTCGCCAAGCCGCCTGCGGAAGATGACATGTGGTCCAGGGAAGAGACGGACAAAGTTGGAACGCTGCTGTCGCACACGCAGCGCGGAACCCTGCAGCCAACTGGCGAGGAAAGTTTGTATGTGCGTTTGGAAGTGTGGCGGGACCTGATCACGAACGTTATCCCATACCGGCCACTTGGTTCCGGCGCGGGTGCTGGTTCGTTGAGTGCGTTGAAATTTGCCGGCGGTTCGGACGACGACATAGCCATCGACAATTTCATCCTGGTGCTGGCGGTTGCGGGGGGCATACCGGCGGCGCTGTTGTTTTTGTGGATCCTCGGCCGCGCAACCTTATTTGCATTTCGCCAGACACGCCGGGCACAGCCTGATTCATCCACAGCGGTGACGGCGCGAATCATCGCGGCGATGATGCCGGTTTTCATTCTCAACAATATTTTTGGCTTGACGTTTTCACTCTATGCGGTGGCGCCAATCGGTTGGTTAGTCATTGGTTGGATTAGCGCCGAAGAAGGCCGTGCACGAGAAGCAAATTGAAAATTCTTTTTTACAACCACACTGGCCAGGTTAGCGGCGCCGAGCGCGTCCTGTTGTTAATTCTTTCGCGGCTGAATCGCAACCGCTTTGAACCGGTGTTGTTGTCGCCTTCGAGTGGACAACTGCAAAAAGAAGCCCGGACCCTAAACGTCCCTTGCGCCGGCGTGGATCAATTGGAGGCGCGCTTTACCTGGAGACCGGCAGCGCTGCTTCGCTATTTTTCATCGTTCGTTGCGACGATGGGCCAGGTTCGTGCGAGTGTGCGCGAGCAACGCCCGGCACTGATACACGCGAACAGCGTGCGCGCCGGACTGGTCGTCTCAGCGGCAACGATCGGGCTGGGCATCCCAATTATCTGGCACGTTCACGATCTGCTGCCACAGCATCCGCTTAGCACCTGCATACGATTGTTCACGCTGTTGTTGCCGCCAGTGCGCATTGTTGTGGTAGCGAAAGCGGCGGCTGATCGATTTAAAGGAAAGTTGTTACGACTGTTTGCGCAGCGAGTCAATTTTGCAGTCGTCTACAACGCAGTCGATGCCTCGAAACTGAATGCAAGTTCAGCCAGCAGCAAAATACGCAAGGAACTGCGACTGCGAAACGGCGATCACCTGATTGGCATTGTTGGCAATTTGTCACCCGTCAAAGGGCAACTTGAATTGATCCGCGCTTTCGCGAAAGTGCGCAGGCGAGTTCCGAACCTCGCTTTACTGGTGGTGGGTTCAACACTTTTCAATCGCGGCGACGGCTATCAAAAACAATTGTCGGCGGAAGTTCGCTCGTTGGGACTCGACCATTGCGTTCGTATTCTGGGCCAACGAAACGATGTACCTGCGATTATGGATGTGCTTGATCTGTTAGTGATGAACTCGCGCTCGGAAGCTTTTCCGCTGGTGGCGCTCGAAGGCATGGCAGCGCGCGTGCCTGTGCTGGCCACGGCCGTAGGTGGTTTGCCGGAACTAATCACGCACGAAAAGAACGGCTGGCTGGTGCCGTTTGGCGATGAGGAAAAACTGATTGACGGCATCGCCTCGCTGATTGAGCAGCGTGAACTAAGCGCGCAGCTTGCGACGCAGGCACGCCAACACGTTACCCGAAGCTTTCCGGTTCACAAATTCATGGCGCGGATCGAATCGGTCTACATGGAGACTGCTCCGACAACAGCGCGCCCGGTGAGAGAACAATTGGTTCCCATGTTCG
Source organism: Pyrinomonadaceae bacterium (assembly GCA_036265575.1). GTDB lineage: Bacteria > Acidobacteriota > Blastocatellia > Pyrinomonadales > Pyrinomonadaceae > PSRF01. The sequence goes on along the minus strand of DATAOU010000113.1, from coordinate 1,869 downwards.
ATAAGCTTTAGTCGTAGCACCGCGACAAACGTTTATCGGACATCTGACTAGACTCTTGAAAGTGATGACAATGTCGAGAATCGCGGTCTTTCACGACAACTTCGCGCAGATGGGTGGCGCAGAAAAAGTAGCAGAGGAAATTTACAAATTGCTGCCCGATGCGAGCCTGCATTCGACGGTGGCCGTTCCCGAGATCTTGTCTGCCGGCTTACAACAAGCAAAAATCAAGACATCCTGGATGCAACATCTGCCGGGCTTGCGCCGGCACTTTCGTCACTACTTTCTTTTCTATCCCTTCGCAGTCGAAACAGTTGATCTGTCGGCTTACGACTTAATCGTTAGTAGTTGTTTTGGTTATGCAAAGGGAATTCGTACCCGTAAAGACGCAATCCACGTTTGTTACTGTCACACACCCATGCGTTGGGTTTGGCGTTATGAAGACTATAGCGAGCGTGCCGGTTTCGGCGCTCTGTCGCGACGACTCTTGCCGTTATTGCTCTCTCTACTGAAACGTTGGGATTTGCGTGCAGCACGCCGTCCCGATTTCTTTATCGCCAACTCCGAAACAGTCGCGCAACGCATCAGGACCTTTTACGGCCGCGAGTCGATCGTCATTCCGCCGCCGATTGACGTAAGTCGCTTTCAACCCGATACCGTCCAGGAAGACTATTACCTGGTGCTATCGCGGTTGGTCCCTTACAAGCGGATCGATTTGGCGGTGAAGGCTTGTACCAAACTTAACCGGAAACTCCTGGTTATCGGTGATGGCCCCGATCGCGCGAGGTTAGAAAAGATTGCCGGCCCGTCAATTAAATTTCTCGGCCGGCAGTCTGACGAGGCGGTGGCGCGCCATGCGGCTCGTTGTCGCGCGCTGTTGTTTCCCGGCGAGGAAGATTTTGGCATGACGCCGCTTGAAGTAAATGCAGCTGGACGGCCGGTAATTGCATTCCGAGCTGGTGGCGCGCTGGAAACAGTAATAGAAGGCCGCACGGGAGTCTTTTTTGATCAACCTGAAGCCCACTCGTTGGCGCAGGCAATAGAAGACTTCGAGTCGCGCAGTTGGAATGCCGCCGAACTGCGCGCACACGCGGCGAAGTTTGACCGCACCGTCTTTGCTGCCCGCCTAATTGAGTACTTAAAAAGTGTTGCCCCGGGTGTACTCCAACCTCAGGCCGAATCGGTTCCAGCGAGGCGACCTGCGCGCGCGCTAACAGCCCCGCTCAGACCGGCGCCAATGGCCGACTAGAACTCCCGCTTCGCATCTACCTAAACCGCGATTTTTCTGGCAAATCTCGCCTTTTACGCCTTTCTATCTCTGTAGAACATAACCCGTAGGTGCGCAGACAACAGCGAGTCATTTCCTGACTGGCGCGCCAAAGGAATAACCCCGCCGCTCGATTGTTTGTGAGAACGGCCGCAGAGATAGGAGGCCCTAGTGATTTACAGCATTGCGCTCTCGGCCTTGTTCGCGGAACTGACCGCGCGACTGACGAATTTAAATCAGCAATTACTCTCCGGCATGAACAGCATGGCCGGACGCTCCTGGTTTTTCGACAGCATTGTCGGGCTTACTCAAGGTAACGATCTGGTCAAGGCAGGGGTTATTGGTTGTTGCTTTTTCGCCGCCTGGTACAGCGGCAAAACATTGGCAGACACCGGCGCGCGCCGCAAAGTGTTGCTGACGACTTTGGTCGCCGCGGTTTGCGTGTTGACGACGACCAAGGTGCTGTCGCACACAATTTTTCTGCCGCGTCCGGCGATTGAGTCGCAGAAAATTTATCACCTCAGCGGCGACGATCTGGTTGCGATGAAGCGCACAAATGTGCGCGTGCCGTTGGACGAAGAAAGCCAGAAGGACCATCGCGATTT
>DATAOU010000112.1:0-6694 GCA_036265575.1 Pyrinomonadaceae bacterium | reverse complement strand
GAATTTTACTCATAGTCCCGGCGTAAATGACGCGTCCGAAATCGTCGATTCCCTGCAGGCAAGGGAGCGGCGGTCCGGTAAAGCGGAACTCCGCGTAAAAGTCGTCTTCAAAGACAAATGCACCGTGCGCCCGCGCAAAATCGAGCAGGGACGTTCTGCGCTCGAAACTCATGGTCACGCCCAGCGGATATTGATGCGAAGGCGTTACGTGGATAATTTTTGGCTGCTTTTCCTTTGGCGCTCGCGCGATCACAATTCCTTCTTGGTCCAACCGCTTCGGAACCACTTTGGCGCCTGCCAAAATAAAGACTCTGCGCGCCTGGTGAAAACCGGGATCTTCAATCCACACAGGTTCGCCCGGATCCAGGAGCGCCATGGCGCTGATTAGCATCGCCTGCTGCATGCCTCCGACGATCAGGATTTGATCCGGATGACAGCGCGCGCCTCGAAAATCACAGAGGTACGTGGCAATGGCTTTTCGCAGGTCCGCATCGCCACGACTCGATGCATGCCGCAGCAGATGAGTACCCTTTTGTGCAAGCACGCGGGATCGGAGCCGTTCCCAAATATCGATGGGAAATTCATCGACTGCCGGGAGTCCGGGAACCAGGGAAATGCCCACCCCGGCGCCCAGAGCGCCGAGATCAAACTGCGTCCCCGCCCGTTGATCTGGAATCGCTCTTGCCCGGCCGGAGGTGCGAGCTCCACGCTCGGCCAGCCGATACGTTTTTAGTCCGCCACGGCGGATTCCTCCCGCCGTACGTCGGGTGAATTTGTCAGCAGTCAGGAAACTTTCAGGGAGCGGATTCGCCACAAACGTTCCGGACCCGGCCTTCGAGCGGAGATAGCCTTCTGCGTGAAGCTTTGAGAACGCGAGATTAACCGTCAATCTTGAGATTCCAAGGTCAGTAGCCAAAGCTCGAGAGGAGGGAAGACGAGACGCGGTATCCGCAAAGGTGCCCGATTTCAACTCATCGCGAATTTGGCGATAGAGTTGCTCGTGCAACGGTTCGGCTGCGCTCCGGTCGAGCCGAATCATTTCGAACGCGATGACCGAACGTCGCCGCCGTTTATTTAGAGCCGATTCGCTCCTGGACATGCCGATTTCCCCCGGTTCCTACAATTCCTGTTCAATTTGCACGCCTAATCCAAAGCGCAACTGGCATTATCGTCTTCTCTCAAGTGGTCATTGCTACATCAGTCGGTACCGAAAGGTTGATGTACTATGTGGAAGGTTTGTGGTTCGTCATTGATCAACTGTAAATCCAAGCCGTTGTTTCCAGTTTTGCCGCTGATCTTCTTGCTGGGCATGGCATTTTGTCCGCAGGCGCACAGCGGCCAGGCAAACGTCGCCTATTTCGCAGGCGGTTGTTTTTGGTGCACCGAGGCAGTTTTCCAAGAGGCACCCGGTGTGACCTCGGTTGTCTCGGGGTATATGCAGGATGCCGAGACAGTCCAGATCTCGTTTGATCCCGCCAAAACCAGCTACGACAAGCTGCTGAATCTGTTCTGGCGCGCACACAAATCCAACGGAAGTGGATCGACAGGGACCGGATGTTGGGAAGCAATATCGTTCGGTCATCTCTTACGCCGATGATCAACAACGGGCAGCAGCCGAGAAATCGAAGACACAGGCGCAAAAATCATTTTCAAAACCGATCGCAACTGAGATTACTCGAGCGGGATCATTTCGTCCGGCGCTAGAAAATCATCAGAACTTCTGCCGGAAAAACCCAAACAATTCGTACGTCCGACAAATAATAGAACCGAAGCTTAAGAAACTCGGTCTGAAGAAACCTTAAGCTGATGGCAGAAAAAGAATGCAATATCTGATCTTGTCCCTGCTGTGCCTGTTATCTGTTCGCCTCAGCCTGGCGGAAGACGCAGAAGCGACACGAATCCAGCGGCAACATCGAGTCCACTCCGATGACCCAAAAGGTGACACTAAGTGCTGAGCAATGGCGAAAGGTTCTGACTCCCGGACAATTTCAGGTCCTGCGCGAAGCCAAAACAGAGCCGCCATACAAGAATCAGTATTGGAACAATCACGGAAAAGGAATTTATCTCTGCGCCGCGTACGGAAACCGGCTGTTTGGCTCGGACACGAAATTTGAGTCCCGCACCGGTTGGCCCAGTTTTTATGCGCCTCTGGCCACAGACAAAGTAACCGTAACTACCGATACCAGTCATGGGATGACACGCGATGAGGTAAGATGCGCGCGCTGCGGTTCGCACCTTGGACATGTGTTTAACGATGGTCCGCCTCCGACCCGTCTTCGCTACTGCCTCAACTCAGCCGCGCTCAAATTCGTGAAGAGCACGACAGAGCAGTGAGGCATAAGGCAAGTAAAGGACAACGCTATATGAGCAAGAGCTATCTTCGGTCTGGCGCGTTCTTCGCTGTGCCGTTTCTTGTCATCAAAGTTATAACCCTCGCGGAGGAACGACCGGAGAACGACAAGAAACCTTCGGCGCCAGTAGTCAGTTCGACCCCTCGACAAACTCCCACCGAACACGATGGACAACACGATTTTGATTTCGAAATTGGCCCTTGGAGAACTCACCTATGGTGTCTCCGGCATCCTTTAACTGACTCCACGGAATGGGTCGAATCTAAGGGGATCGTGGTTGTCCGGAAGGTATGGGATGGGCGCGCCAATCTAGTGGAGCTGGTAGCCGAGGGCCCGGCAGGTCCCTTCGAATTTCTAAACCTGCGTCTTTACAATCCCCAAACTCATCAGTGGAGCGATTATTTTGCCACCAGCAAGGACGGCACCTTCATCAGGCCCATGATCGGCGAGTTCAAGAATGGCCGCGGCGAATTCTTCTTCCAGGAAAAGCTGAATGGCCGTGCGATGTTTTTTCGATCCCGTATATGGAACATCACCCCGGGTTCGTGTCGTTTCGAAGACGCATTCTCAGACGATGGGGGCAAAACTTGGAAAGTGAAAGGGATCGCCATGGACACACGAGTGAAAGATGAATCTCCACCGCAGATTTCTGATCCACCCGAACCCACTCCTAAAAATGCTTCTACGGAACATGATGGACAACACGATTTTGATTTCGAGATAGGCACTTGGAAAACGCATCTATGGCGCCTCGTGGATCCATTAACCGGCTCCACGAAATGGGTCGAATATGAAGGCACTAGCGTCGTCCGGAAAATTTGGAATGGCCGCGCAAATCTGGTGGAGCTTGAGGTCGATGGGCCAACCGGTCATATCGAAGGTCTGAACCTGCGTCTTTACAATCCCCAGTCTCGCCAGTGGAACCTGAATTTCGCCAGCAGCAGGAGCGGCACTCTGAGTCCACCCACTATTGGTGAGTTCAAGAATGGGCGCGGCGAGTTTTTCTCCCAGGAAACGCTGAACGGCCAAGCCATCCTTGTTCGATTCGTTATATCTGACATCACTCCGGATTCGTGCCGTTTTGAACAGGCATTCTCGGACGACGGACGCAAGACGTGGGAAGTGAATTGGATCGCGTTAGACACACGCATGAAAGATGAAGCCGACAAAGCGCACTGAATTTCGTCGCCTGCCAAGCACAGGTTCACACGACGTGGACACGATTAATGCAATTTTGGATGCGGGCTTTCTCGCTCACGTCGGATTCTCTGTCGATAGCCAGCCATATGTCATTCCGACTTTGTATGGCAGAGACGGAGAAAAACTTTACCTGCACGGCTCGGCCGCCAGTCGCATGCTCGGGAGACTCGAAACCGGTATCCCCGGCTGCATAGCCGTGACTCTTGTGGATGGCCTGGTTCTGGCGCGGTCCGCCTTCCATCATTCCATGAACTACCGATCGGTCGTGGCGTTCGGCACCGCCCATAAGATTGATGAGCCGGCTCAGAAAACGCGCGCTTTGCGCATCATTTCTGAACACTTGATAGCGGGCCGTTGGAATGACGTGCGCAACCCCAGCGAAAAGGAGTTGAAGGCAACCGCGGTACTGGAGTTCTCTATTGAGGAGGCTTCTGCAAAGATTCGGACTGGCCCGCCTCTCGACGATGAAGAGGACTATAGTCTGCCAGTCTGGGCGGGGATCCTTCCTCTAAGCTTGGAGGCGCAACCGCCCATACCCGATTCTCGACTAACGGATGGTATCGAAGTGCCAGAGTACGTCCTGCGATCCCGACACGATAACGCTCAACCTGGCTGCCGCCCGCAATTCAATGAGAATGAAAGATTCATTGTTTGGCCGTAAAAGCCAGCCTCACAATCCAGCGCCTGGAGCTGTCCAAAACGCGGTTCTTCAGTCGTCGTAATAGATGAAGTGCAATGAACCCAACTATGTGCCCAGCCTGTATAACAACCGCATTGTTGACAGCAGTTGGCGCCAGCTCAACTGGCGGCTTAACGGCCTTGGTCTTGAAGAAACTTTGGTGGAAATCCAAGCGAAATCATCAACCGAGGAGACGGGAGGAGAACAAGATGCAAATCGAAGCAATGAAACGCGAAAAAACAGGGGTTAGCGGAGGTAATCCCCAAAAGCTCGTGATCATCGGACTCCACCGTATACAGCAGAAAAGACGTCTGCTCGTTGGTGTCCTGGGCGTCACATTCCTTGGGTGGACAAGTTTATGCAGTGCGCTTTGGGCGATCGAACCACCAAAACAAGCGGCTATGACGAATGATTCGCGACGCGACATGATCACCGTCCTCGAGGCAGCCAGCCCTCATCCTTCAATTGGAGAACAGGCGCATGTCTTTGACCAGTTTATCGGTACATGGGAGTGCGATTATGCAAACTTCGCCGAAGACGGAACGATCAGTCGCGGAAAAGGGGAAGTGATGTTTGGCTGGATCCTCGACGGCCATGCCGTTCAGGACGTCTGGACTTGGACCGCCGAGGGAGGCAGCGGCCAGCGCGAACTGGTGACAGACATTCGATTCTTCGATTCGAAATCGGGGAAGTGGCGCGCCGTTTGGGTGGATCCAACTTCCTTTCTCGTAAAAACGGCGTCCGGGGGCGTTATCGGTGATCGCATTGTGTTGGAGAGCACGGCCAACGATGGGTCCCTGGATCGATGGTCGTTCAATGACATCGCCAAAGATTCTTTTGTCTGGCGTGGCGAAAAATCTCGCGACGGCGGAAAGACCTGGCGACTCTGGGCCGAGCATCACTTAAAACGCGAAAGCACGGCGGCGCGCGGAAAAAAACAAACTTTAGTTCGTGGTTCGTTCGGTGACTGAAGGATTACGCCGTAGCTCGCCCATCGTTATGAAAAACCTCCGCAGATTCCTCGTGGCCGGCTCTGTAGCCGCTGCGATGAATTCAACTGCCGCCGCTCAGGTTCCTGAGACAAGTTCGCCGTCCACGGGAGCGCACGATTTCGATTTTCTCGTCGGCGAATGGCGGGTGCATCATCATCGCTTGAAACCGAACAGTCAGGAGTGGGTGGATTTCGAGGGCACATGCACCAATCACAAGCTCATGGACGGCGGGGCAAACATGGAAGAGCACTCGCTCAACGCGCCGTACGGCGCCTATCGCGCCGTCGCTTTGCGCGCATACGATCCGAAGACAGGCCAATGGGCGATCTGGTGGCTCGACGGACGCTACCCTTCCGGTCCGCTCGATCCGCCAGTGAAAGGTCGTTTCGAAAACGGTGTCGGAACGTTCTACAGCGACTACGCTCAAGACGGCAAACCGATGCGCGTGCGGTTCGTTTGGTCGAACATCACACAGACATCCCCTCGCTGGGAACAGTCTCTTTCATCCGACGGCGGAAAGAACTGGGTAACAAACTGGATCATGAATTTCAACCGCGATACCGGCAACCCCGCGCAAGATGCCGCGATGCAGAGTAACGTCCACGACTTCGATTTTCTCAATGGCGACTGGCGCGTTCACCATCGTTATCTTCGGATAAATGAAGATGGTCGCCAATGGCTGGATGCAGACGGAACAGTGAGTCACCGCACGCTCATGGACAGCAGGGCGAATCTGGAAGAGCACACCATTAACGCACCCAGCGGCACCTATCGAGCCGTCGCGCTGCGTTCGTACGATCCGAAAACCTCACAATGGTCAATTTGGTGGCTCGATGGACGCAGCCCTCATGGTCAGCTAGATCCGCCTGTTCAGGGTCGTTTCGAGAAAGGGGTCGGCACTTTTTATGGCCACACAACCATCAACGGAAAACCGATGCGCGTGCGGTTTGTTTGGTCTCAGATCACCGGCACCTCCGCGCATTGGGAACAAGCCTATTCACCAGACTCAGGAGGCACGTGGGAAACAAACTGGACCATGGAATTTCGACGCACCTTGTGAGGTTTAGACTCCGAACAGGCCGGAAGCGCATTCTACTCGTTCCAAGCATCAACTAAAGACTATCAGCACAAACGAACTAACCAAATCAACAACTGAAAGGACACAACTATGTCAACCACAACCACAAATACGATCCAGCTTCATCGCGTGCTGCGCGCAACGCCTGAGAAAATCTATCGCGCGTTCCTTGATGCGGATGCAATGGCCAAATGGCTTCCGCCAAACGGATTCACCGGAAAAGTCCACCAGATGGATGCGAAAGTCGGCGGCGCGTACAAGATGTCGTTCACCAATTTCACTACCGGTAAGAGCCATTCCTTCGGCGGAACCTATGTCGAGCTAAAGCCGCACGAGCGCCTTCGCTATACAGACAAATTCGATGACCCGAACCTGCCCGGAGAAACGCAGACAA
>DATAOU010000111.1:0-5131 GCA_036265575.1 Pyrinomonadaceae bacterium | reverse complement strand
GGAAGAACGCGAACGCGACCGCTTCGTTCGCCATTCGAGTGAGAGTCTCGCGGCGCGCGTTCGCGGCGCGTGGTCAGAAGGCGCGTATGACGTGGTCATCGGAATTACAACGGCAACCGGAACTGCCGCCGTTTTATTTCTGGGTATCCAACATGTCCAATCAGGGGCACTAACGCTGGGCACGTTGATGTTGATCACGTCCTATCTGGCGCAGTTATTCGGACCTCTCAACTCTCTTAGCGAAATGACATCACGCACCCAAAGATCACTGAGCAGCGCGGAGCGCGCTTTTTCGCTTTTGGATCAGGCGCCAGACGTAGTGGAAAAGAAACATGGAATTCCCCTACCCCATGCTGAAGGAGCGGTTACGTTCCAGAATGTTTGCTTCGCATTTGATGGGGAGCACCCGGTCTTGCGCGACATCTCGCTTGAAATCAAGGCGAAGACTAGAGTCGGTATCATGGGTATGACGGGGGCAGGCAAGTCAACGCTCGTGAGTCTGCTGACGCGGTTTTACGAGCCGACTCAAGGCCAGATCCTGCTTGATGGAGTCGACCTGCGAGACTACAAGCTCGCGGACCTTCGTCATCAATTCGGCATCGTACTTCAAGAATCCGTGCTGTTTTCAACGAGCATCGCCGAGAACATCGCCTATGCACGGCCCGACGCTTCGGAACATGAAATCATCGAGGCCGCAAAAGCGGCTCATGCGCATGAGTTTATCGCCCGGCTGCCGGACGGGTACGCTACCACGGTTGGCGAGCGCGGCATGCAACTATCGGGTGGAGAGCGCCAGCGAATTGCCTTGGCTCGAGCTTTTCTCAAGAATGCTCCGATTCTTATCTTGGATGAGCCGACGAGTTCCATCGACATAAAGACAGAAAAAGAAATCATGCAGATCATGGAACGTCTCAGCATCGGCCGAACCGTCTTCATCATCGCCCATCGCCTCTCCACGTTAAAACACTGCGATTTGCTCCTTGGTATCGAAAAAGGACAAGTCGCTTTCATCAGATCGGATGTGGCAAAAGCCATCGGAGATCCATTTACGTTCGCGACAGTTCATCCTCATGTCGAAAAGCGAAATTTGGAAGCCCATCTCGGCCAGCGCTGACGCTCACGAAAGAGATGAGTATCACGGTTTGCATCGCACCCGTAAGAACGCTGGAGTACCCCGAGGGCGGTGGTCATCTATGGGAGTATTTGAATTGGGCGCTGGGGCTGCGTGCAATCGGCTGTAACGTAATCTGGCTCGAATCCATACCGGCAAATTCTCCGGTTGCCGAAGTGCAAGCGAAGGTTTCCGCCTTAAAGCTTCGGTTGGAACGCTACGACCTCGCGAATTGTCTAGCTCTCTACTCCTCTGATGAGATCTCGCCTCTCGATGCAGCCGCGCTGGGATGTATGGACGTGGATGCCGCCGCATGCGCGGATCTTTTGCTGGAATTTCGCTACGACACGCCTTTGCATGTGGTAAAGCGCTTCAGGAGATCAGCCCTTCTCGATATCGATCCGGGTTTATCGCAGGCCTGGGTCAGCAATGGACGCATTCATCTGACGCCGCATGATGTTTACTTTACCACCGGCGAGACAGTTGGGCAGCGGGGAACAGCGATTCCGGATCTCGGATTGAATTGGATTTATACTTCTCCATGCGTGGCTCTCGACTGGTGGCCGGTGTGCGAGGCAACTGCCGACGCGCCGTTCACCACCGTAGCGCATTGGTACGCCGGCGGCTGGATAGAGGACGACGCGCACGCGCATCTGGATGACAAGCGGAGCGGCTTCCTGCCATTTCTGGATATGCCAGTACTTATAGACCACCCGTTCCAATTGGCTCTCGACCTATTGCCGGACGATGAGCAGCGAATAGGTCTCGCAGGCCGAGGCTGGAGTATCGTTGATGCTCACAGAGTGGCTGCGACCCCATGGAATTATCAGCGCTACATTCAAGATTCCTTTGGTGAATTTAGTTGCGCTAAACCCGCTTGTTTGAAACTCGAAAATGCTTGGCTGAGCAATCGAACACTTTGTTATTTGGCCAGCGGCAAGCCGGCTGTTGTCCAGCACACGGGGACCAGCCGATTTCTGCCGGATGACTCCGGATTATTTCGCTTTCGCGGCCTCCAGGAAGCGACACGATGCGTTAAACAAGTCGTCGCCGACTATGAGAATCATTGCAAGTGCGGTCGATCTCTAGCGGAGGAATACTTCGACGCAACGAAGATTACTGGAGTTCTGCTAGAAAAAGCCTTGTCGTAAATTGAGTCATGGATTCGCTCCGGGCGTAATTGTGCTGCCTGGATGAATAATGCCATTACGGACTGGCGGGCTGACCCCGAAGTCGACAATGAGCAGAAAGTTGCGACTCATCATTATGGGGATATTGGGGCGCACGCCGTTGGCCGGTGTGTCGTGGCAAGTATTACATTTTCTCGAAGGTTTCCGGCGGCTCGGTCACGAAATTTATTATATCGAGGACACTGGCGGCTGGGCTTATCACCCTCTGCGGACAAACGCCGATCATGAGGCCGAGAACGCCTATGAAATCAACCTGCAATACGCCGTGAATCATGTTGCTCGAGTCATGTCTGCGCACGGTCTGCAGGATCGTTGGGCTTACCAATCTCGGCTAAGTGACAGAACTTTTGGGTTATCCGAGACGCAAGTCTCGAACGCATTCGAGAACGCCGACGCATTAGTTAATTTAACCGGGTCGACGCAGTTGTTCGAAGAACACGCTCGTGTTCCCGTACGCATTTATCTCGAGACCGATCCTGTCCTCCCACAGATTGAAGTCGCTCAAGATAATCGGCAGAGAATCGACCTGCTCTCGGCGCATACGCATCATTTCACCTATGGCGAGAACCTCGGCGCGCCGGACTGTGGCGTGCCCGTCACGCGCTTTGAGTATCTACCAATCCGCCAGCCGATTGTTTTAGATTGGTGGACGGGCGACGCGCAGTCGGGATCAACGCTAAACGGTCCTCCTCAAAGTCGCCCCTATTTCACGACGATAGCGAAGTGGCGGCAACCGGGCAAAGATATTGACTGGAACGGCGAGACGTACTCCTGGAGTAAGCACGTTGAGTTTTTAAAATTCATTGATTTGCCGCGACGGACCGAACAAGAATTCGAACTTGCCTTGGCATGGCAAGATGAAGAAGATCAAGAGGCGATTCCCCAGTTGAGATCGCATGGGTGGAGAATCATCGACGCAATTTCGCTCTCGTTAGACACTGCGCCTTATCGTGAATATATCCTTCGCTCACGGGGTGAGTTTACGGTCGCAAAGGACCAAAACATTCGTCTTCGGAGCGGGTGGTTTAGCGACCGGAGCGCTTGCTATTTAGCCGCGGGAAAACCGGTCGTAACTCAGGACACCGCCTTCGGTAACATCCTGCCGGTCGGCCGCGGCCTTTTTGCGTTTCGGAACATGGAGGACATCCTTACGGCAATCAACACGATTGAGAGCGACTATGACCAACACAGCCGGGCGGCTCGTGAAATTGCGCAGGAGTATTTTGCGGCAGAGAAGGTCTTGCGCAGTCTAATCGAGAGAGTTGGTCTGTGACGACATGGGATTCGAGATGAGCAATTTCCCCAAGCCTGACTCGCGGCCCGCTTTAGAAAGATGCCCACTTCTTCATTGCGCGTGATCGTCACAGGATTCATTGGTCACCAGCGTTTACTGGGCGGTGTCGCGTGGGACTATCTGAACTTCGTATTAGGCGTCAAGCGGCTTGGACACGACGTGTATTACATAGAAGATTCAGGATGCTGGCCCTATAACGATGTCGAAGGTCCTCTACGAGGGGACTGGACGGATTGGAATCCACAACCGACTGTCGAGCATCTCAGCAAGGTCATGTCGGCATTCGGCCTCGATGGCAAATGGGCTTATCATTTTCCGCCCAAGTCTGAATGGTTTGGACTTTCGAGTACAGAACGAAACGAAGTTATTAAAACGGCAGATGTACTGATCAACGTGGCTGGAACTCTCGAAAACCCGTGGGATTATCGAACAATAAAGAAGTTAGTTTATGTGGATACCGATCCGGTATTCTGCCAAATCGGAGCGGCAGCCGGCGCCGATTCAAAAATCATGAAGCAACGTTTAGATGCGCACGACGTATTCTTTACTCTTGGTGAAGCCTTAAGTGCTAACGATGCAATTCCAAAACTAGAGCGCAGGTGGAATACCACAAAATATCCTATTGTTCTCGATCACTGGCGCGATGACTCACCGAGCGGACATGGATTTACCACCATCATGAATTGGTCAAGCTATGAGACGCTCACTTACCACAACGAGCGCTACGGGCAAAAAGATGTTGAATTCATGAAATTCATCGAACTGCCGCGAAAAGTTTTTCCCAGCTCGCTTGAAGTCGCGTTATACAAACCGAGGGTGAAGAGTTCCCGCGATTTTTCGGTTTCGGTTCCGCTCGATATTTTGGAAACATCCGGCTGGAAAATTGTCGATGCCTCGGAGGTTTGTCCTGATTTTCATACTTACCGTCGATATATTCAGCAATCAAAAGCGGAATGGAGCGTCGCCAAAGGTGGCTATGTGGTAGGAAAATCTGGCTGGTTTAGTTGTCGATCCGCCTGCTATCTCGCTGCCGGTCGCCCGGTGGTTGTCCAAGATACTGGCTTCAGCAAAGTGTTACCAGCCGGCGAAGGCGTAATCGGTTTCAGTACGTTTGACGAAGCTGAAGCTGGCATTCTCGAGGTTGAAGCCAACTATCAACGCCACGCGAAAGCCGCGGAGGATATCGCCGAAGCCTATTTCGACTCAGATAAAGTGCTCAATCAACTCCTGGAAACTGCCATGGATCAATAGTGGCTGATGTGATCTTGCTTGGTTTCGATCTGCGTGCCCAAGTTCGACGGAGCAGAGTTTGAACTGCACTTGGCGAATTTCATCTGATGCAATGTGCTCTGTGATTGGCTTCTGCGCCTGACGCCCGAAGCTCCGGAGCGGAGATCTCTCAATGCTCGTACCCGATCGCATGGCCGAATTATGGCAACGTGTAGAAGCAGGGGAAATGAGCAGTGCAGACTGTGTTCGCGAGCAGGAATACTTGTTGGAGCCTTACTGCCTCGAGTGGAAAAAAGCGTTGCTATG
>DATAOU010000110.1:0-1638 GCA_036265575.1 Pyrinomonadaceae bacterium | reverse complement strand
TGAAGAGATCGCCGAAGGCCGCTCACTGGTAACCAAGTATCACATTCAACCGCCGAATGTGTTGACCAGTTGCTCGACCTGTCATCGCTAGTAGCACGGACTTTAGTCGGTGCTGTTGGCACAAGAAGATTTGAAGGGATTTATCACAAACATACTGAAGGTTGTCGTTTTGTCAGGAAAGCCTGGCGGGGTCAAACACATACTAAAGTCTCTGCTACGGCAAACACAGCCTAAAGTCGGTGCTACTTATGAGTGAAGACCGACATATAAATTTCAAGTTGATGCGCCAGTACATCCTGGACCATCAGGATGGATCTGTGCCGCCGCCGGCAGCAGGCGGGTTGTACTCAATTCAACCGCGGCTTACCGGCGCCGGAAAATCCAAAAAGTACTGGCGTTCGCTTGACGAGCTGGCCGACACGCCGGAGTTTCGTGAACTTGTCGCTCGAGAGTTTCCCCAGGCTGCCGAAGAATGGAACGATCCATTTCAACGCCGCACGTTCCTAAAGTTGATGGGCGCCTCGCTGGCGCTCGCCGGTCTCAGCGGCTGCGCGTTTCAAGCTCCCGAAAAAATTGTTCCTTATGTTAACCAGCCCGAAGAAGAAGTGCCTGGCAAGGCGTTGTTCTTTGCGACCGCCTCGTCGCTCGGCGGAATCGCCACACCTTTACTTGCGCGCAGCAACGAGGGGCGCCCGACCAAAGTAGAGGGAAATCCGGATCATCCGAACAGCCGCAACAGCGACCCGCAGGAGCGCGGCTCGAGCGCGACCGACATTTTTGCGCAAGCATCCATTCTTGGTCTTTACGATCCCGATCGTTCACAGACGCCGTTGTATCGCGACGAAGCGCGCACGTGGTCCACCTTTGTTGGCGAGATACGCACCGCATTAGATGAACAGCGACCGAAACAGGGCGCGGGCATACGCTTTCTGACTGAAACGGTAACGTCGCCCACTCTGGCCGCCCAGTTCAAAGGAATTCTGACTGAATTTCCCCAGGCCAAGTGGCATCAGTACGAACCAGCGAATAACGACAACGCACGCGCCGGCGCCGTCATGGCATTCGGTCAACCGGTCAACACCATCTACGACTTCAGCAAGGCGGATCGCATTCTGTCGCTCGACGCAGATTTCCTCGCGGCCATGCCCGGCACCTTGCGTTACGCGCGCGACTTTGCAGCGCGACGCCGCGTCAGCGAAGGCCAGAAAGAAATCAATCGTCTTTATGTGATCGAGACAACTCCGACAGCGACCGGCGCGAAGGCTGATCATCGCTGGTCAGTTAAGCCGAGCGCGCTGGAGAATTATGCGCGGGCTTTTGCAGACAACGTCCGTGGTCAGGGAAATTCAGCAAACTCTCAGGGGGTTACGGTCGAGACGCGCTTGGAGACGAGTGCGGGTAATAGCGCGTCCAAAACGCTCTATTGGTCGGACCTGCAAACCATCGTGAGAGATCTGCAGCAACACAAAGGCGCAAGTATTGTCATTGCCGGCAAGGAGGCGTCAGCAACGGTGCATGCGTTGGCCCATGCAATGAACGACGCTCTCGGGAATGTCGGCAAAACGGTTTTCTATACCGATCCGATTGAAGCGAACCCGGTTGACCAACAGCAGTCACTGCAAGACTTAATCAATGACA
>DATAOU010000109.1:0-10025 GCA_036265575.1 Pyrinomonadaceae bacterium | reverse complement strand
CACCTATCGACTATTTCTCAGCAGGGGATACGGGTTGATATTTGTGCCTTCCCAATAGCGTGCGGGATTGGGAATGACCGAGATCGAGAAGTGCAGGTGATAGTTTCCGGCGCCGGCATTTCCAGTGTCGCCGACGTACGCGATAACTTCACCCTGGTGCACAAGTTTTCCCGGCGCCAAGCCGTCCGCATAGCCCTGCAAATGAGCATAGTAGTAGATGAGTTTCTTGTCGGCGCTGTATTGGTAAATAGTCGTCCCCCCGCGCTCGCTTTGGAAGAGCCTCGCGATCTCGCCATCGGCGGTAGCGAGCACCGGGGTCCCGGCTGCGGCCGGTATGTCAATCGCGTCGTGTACCCGGCCCTCGGTTCTGGCGTCCATGAACGTATCTTGCAATTGATCCGGTCGCACTCCCTGGACAGGAATGATCAGTTTCAATCGACCAATGAAACTGCCGACAAGCGTGGTGTCGCTGGCAGGTTCGGTGTTTTCCGGTGGTGGAGTTTCAGCAGGCTGTACCGAAGGCGACTGAGCTGGGCTTGGATTCCGAGGTGATGTAGGCGTTGGCGACGGCGTCACGCCGTCATGCCGGTTGAGATTAATTGGTTGGTTGGGACCCGCGCACGCGAGAAATAACAGACCAGCACCGGCGCAGGCGATTGAAATCAGAGTTCGCTTAAAAGCCCTTGCTCGTTCTGTCACAACTCACCTCTGAATACCCAATGGCAATAAGGGACGCGGAGGAGTTCCCCCGAGGAACCAACTGGCTCCCACTCTCAGCCGATGGTGCCAGGTTGGTAGCCGGGCCGTATACATCGCAAACCGAGCTTGCCGCGCCAATGGTCCACCGAAAACTTTACCGCCGGCCAGGACTGCGGCTCGCTCCGTGCCCAGGCTCACGGCTTCGCCCAGTTCTTCAAAGTGTTTGGTCTGAAGCGGTTCGCCGGCAAGGAATGATTTTACATTGCGCGCAGCGAGATGGGCCTCCTGCAAGGCAAGCTGGGCCGTTCCGGCTAACGTCGGCGTCGCGTCAGGAAAATAAGCAATGTCACCCAGCGCCAACACTTCCGGGTGGTCCAGGAGTTGAAGCATCGGGTTCACGCGCAATAAACCGCGCTCAGTTTTTTCTGCTTTCAGGTTTTGTATTAACGGATTCATTAATACGCCACCCGTCCAAACCACTCCAGCTGTTTTAATCTCCGTCTGCGCGCCATTGTGCTCGACAGTCACGCTGTTTTCGCTGACTCGCCGGACGCGAGTTAACGTGTGCAATTCCACGCGCGATTCCTGCAACGCATTTTCGACGAACGCGCGGATCTCTTCACCCATACCCGGAACGACCTTGTCGCCCATCTCGATTAGCAGAATGCGCGGCTCGCCATGCAAAGCGCGACGTTGGAAAGCATCACGAAGCAAGTCAGCCATCTTGGTCGACAGCTCAGCCCCGCTGGCGCCGGCGCCAACGATCGCAAATGTGAGCGCGCTGCGTACATCCTGCGGAGGTAAGTCAGGCGCTACGGCGTCGAGGGCTTCGACCATTCGTTGCCGCAAGGCGTCGGCGTGCGCGATCTTGCGAAAGGGAATTGAGAACTGCTCCGCGCCTGCTACGCCGGCGTAGTTTGTTACGCCGCCGACCGCCAGCACGAGCACGTCGTAGTTCAACTGGTCGTGGCCAGCTTCGAACGACACTGAACGGTTTTCCAGATCGATGTCCGCGACTCTGTTTTGAATCAGGTTGACGCTTTCATCGAGTAATTCTTTGTACCGCGGTGCGATGTGCCATTCTTCGACTTCGCCGCTCAAGTATTCGTAAAGCATCGGCGCGAACAGAAAATGGTCCTCGTCGCTAATGAGTGTGACCTCGCCCGCGCCAGCGAGGTCAAGCGCCGTAAACAACCCGCCAAAGCCGCCGCCAACAATGACTATCCGTTTCTTTTCATTGGTCATGTGTTCGGTGATGTTAGCAGACGGCCAGCGGAAGTCGAACACGTCGCCAAGGGGGAATTTCTTTTCCTAAATTTAGGTGATGTTGCCTATATGTGCGCTACCACACATACGGAAAGACCAACCTATTGTATAAAACCCGACGATTCATGAATGCTCTGTTCCCTCAACATGATTTATCTATCGAGTGAATACAAACAATCCTGCATCCGCCGAAGTGGAATGCAGCTCGATCTGACTTGGGGTGCCAGCGGCTGGTTGGCTTAGCCATCAGCCAAGACCACCCTTGGGGCGTCAACCACCTTGGGGCGAGGGGGTTACGCCCCCGATTAATTTGGGCACTACTCTGGCGGGTGCCGCGGCTGGACACTCGCGCGGGGTGCGTGCTAACTTACTCCGACACATAATCTTAGCGGTTACTGTCTAAAGACGGATTTTACTGCTGTCAGGGAGGATCATTTTAAGTAGTGGGATTAGCAAAAGAAACGAAAGAACAGATTGTCAGCGATTTCCGCAGCCACGATGCGGATACGGGCTCGCCTCAGGTTCAGGTGGCTTTACTTAGCAAGCGAATCAACGAGCTTACCGAGCATTTCAAAACCCATAAGAAAGACAACCACTCGCGGCGCGGCCTGCTTAAGATGGTCTCGCAGCGCAGGAGTTTGCTGGATTATCTAAAGCGCACAGATATTGAACGCTATCATGAGGTAGTGAATCGTCTGGGATTGCGTCGTTAACAAGGAACTCATTTATAACGAGATCACTTCGGGTCTCGTATTTTTCGAAAGCCCGCGTCTATCGAAGAGCTTGCCAAAGGTGCCGAACGTGACGGCGATACTCCCAGGCAGGCGGACGCGTTCGGCCTTAGCGTAACGCACAAAAGGCGGCATGAGTCACGGTTACCCGGGCTCTTGCCGCCTTTATTTTTGCGTTCATAATTCACAACGCGTCACGTCGCGTAGTCAAACTGAGAAACAAAATTGCAAATCGCGAGGCGCGTGATTCGCAAAACTACGAATCACAACGCTCGCGTGCCTGAACAGGTTTCAGGCCATTGTCGAAGGAGACAAGAAAAATGCCAGTCAAGAAATACCTCAAAGAATCGATAAAATTAGGCGATAAGGATTTGACGGTCGAAACCGGCCGAGTCGCAAAGCAGGCAGATGGTTCGGTCATTATTCAGTATGGTGACACGATGCTGCTGGTTGCCGCCGTGGGCGCGCAAACCACACGGGAAGGAATTGATTTTTTCCCATTGACCGTCGAATACCGTGAAGCAAATTATGCAGCCGGACGAATTCCGGGAAACTATTTCCGTCGCGAAGGACGGCCCACCGAAAAGGAAACACTCACCAGCCGTTTGATCGATCGCCCCTGTCGTCCGTTGTTCGCGGAAGGTTATCGCAACGAAACTCAGGTCATCGCCAGCGTCATCTCAGCCGACCCTGACAACAATCCTGATGTAATCGCCATCACCGGCGCGTCATGCGCGTTATACCTTTCCGACATCCCGTTCATGAATCCGATTGCGGGCGTGCGCATTGGCCTGATTGAGGGTCGTTACATCGTTAACCCGACTTACGATGAAGTCCGCGAATCGCGCTTGAACTTGATTGTGGCGGGAACTGAAGAAGCCATCGTCATGGTTGAGGCGGGATCCAACGAAGTCTCCGAAGAGATTATGGTTGAAGCCCTGATGTTGGCGCACAAGGAAATCAATCGCCTCTGCCGCTGGCAGAAAGAATTGTACAAGGCGCTTGATGTACAGAAGCGCGAAGTCGTGGCTCCGGAACTCAATGAAGAGATGAAAGGCGAGATCGAGCGAAATTATGCCGATCGCCTGCGGGCCGCGCTTGATACAACTACTCAGGAAAAGCGCGATAGCTATGCGGCTGTCGATGCGTTGAAGAAGGAAGTGGTCGAGGGTTATCCCGAGGACCAGGCCGAGCTAAGACAGATGGCCAAGAAGGTCTTCGATCACTTGAAGGAAACCATCTTCCGCGATGACATTCTCAACAAGCGGCGTCGTCCCGATGGCCGCCGCTTCTCAGAAATTCGTCCAATTACCTGCGAAGTTGGCTGGCTGCCGCGCGTTCACGGTTCCGCCCTGTTCACCCGCGGTGAAACGCAGGCGCTGGTAACCACGACGCTCGGTACCAAGGAAGACGAGCAGTTCATGGATGATCTGGAAAAGGGCGAAGTAAAACGCCGCTTCCTGCTGCATTACAATTTCCCGCATTACTCGGTCGGAGAGGTGGGCCGCTTTGGTTCATCCAGCCGGCGTGAGATTGGTCATGGCGCATTAGCGCGTCGCGCGATCGAAGCGGTGTTGCCTGATGAATCAGTGTTCCCTTATACAATTCGCATCGTTTCAGACATTACCGAATCAAACGGTTCGTCTTCGATGGCCAGCGTCTGCGGCGGCATACTTTCGCTGATGGATGCGGGCGTGCCTTTGAAGGCGCCGGTCGCAGGCGTCGCCATGGGTCTGGTGATGGAAGGAAACAAGTACGCGATTTTGTCTGACATCGCCGGCGCCGAAGATCATTACGGCGATATGGACTTCAAGGTCACCGGTACTAAAGACGGCATCACTGCTTTGCAGATGGACATCAAGATCGGCGGCATCAACTCGCAGATCATGGCCGAGGCGTTGGAGCAGGCAAAGAAAGGACGCTTGCACATTCTCAGCGTGATGGAACAGTCGTTGGCGACATCGCGCGAAGATATTTCGGCGCACGCACCGCGAATCATTCAAATCAAAATTAATCCGGATAAGATTCGCGACGTCATTGGACCAGGCGGCAAGATGATTCGATCGCTGGTTGAAGAAACCGGCGCGAAGATTGACGTCTCGGACGACGGCACAATTTCGATTGCCACGGCGAGTAGTGCGGCGGCTGAAGCAGCCGTGGCCCGCATTCGCGGCATCACGGCTGAAGCTGAAATTGGGCAAACCTATATGGGTACTGTTTCCCGCATCGTCGATTTTGGCGCGTTCGTGGAAATCTTTCCCGGAACAGACGGCCTGTTGCACATTTCGGAAATCGCCGACCGCCGGGTGAAAGATGTGCGCGACGAGTTAAAGGAAGGCCAGCAAATACTCGTCAAATGCATCGGCAAAGAAGGCAACAAGATCAAGCTTTCCCGGAAAGCGGTCTTGCGTGATGAAGGTAAGAAGGCAGAGGCCGCCAGCGCGAGCGAGGCGGATTAGAATGCAATTAGCAATCTGCAACCGGGAACTTGAAACCTGAAATTTCAAGCCCGTTGCTGCTTTTCCTAAGGAGGTTTGCTTCGCGCAAACCTCCTTTTTTATTCGACTTACCCGCAGTAAAAGGCCCGCCGAAATTGGAATCGCTTTTGTATTAACCATCTTTTCCTATCAACCAGCGAAAGCGCCTTGCGCTATTTCAAGCAGAACGCGATGAAACTTGCGCTTTCGCTTCAGAAGTTCACAGTTAAACGTTGTATATCGTTTCCCTTCAGAGCAAGGGAAGATTCCGAGGAGGGACTTTCAACCGATGATGAGTCGAGCCTTTCGCCCAATTGCCCTAACACTCAGTCTCCTGCTGGTCTGCGGCGCGCCCACTCATGCGGCGCCCGTGGCAATTAGCCAGGTGATTCAAGTGATTGGCGGCTATCAAAATCCTCCAGAGCTTCGGCTCCGCACAGTCTCTCAGAACACGAGTTCGCTCGTGGCTGACGGCGATGGCGCTTCACCGGTTACATCAACCGCCCAGCAATCAACTGCGGCCGGCGTGGATGTCATTCCCGACAACTCGACTGGCGACGCTCCCACTGCCAACACTGCGGACACATTGCTCGCCGGAGTCGCCGTCAGTGCCGAGCCACAAGGCGGTGTTGAAGTCGTCGATCAAGGCGATGTCGAAGGAACGATTTGTGACTGCGGTGAGATCACTGTTCCAGGTGGCGGCTTCCCGAAATGGCCGTTATTGTTCCTGGCAGCGATTCCGTTCTTCTTCATTCACGGTTGTGATCACTGCGAGACCCCAACGCCTCCGACTACACCAACACCTCCCGGAACGCCTGAAGTTCCCGAGCCCGCCTCACTCTTGTTGTTTGGCTCAGGCCTGGCTGCTTTCGGAGCGGGATTGCGCCGGCGTTATGCGCGTGGCAAGTTGGCCGTGCAAATCGCAAATACGGAGGAGGCCTAATCAAAATGTTTAGACAAATCCTTCGAAACAATCGCCGCTACGGCAAGTTCGCGTTCGCCGCGTTATTGGCTGTTAGTTTCTGCATGGTCCATCCGGCGTCCACTGCTTATGCCAAGAAGCGACGCCTGGCGAAATACGGCACCATCAAAATCTTGAGCACACCCGGCGGCTTACCAATTGAAATCGATGGCCGTCCTGAAGGTCTAACCTCAACTGACTATCGTGAGTTCGATCGCGACCCTGGCGTCCACACTGTCGTGATCACTTTGCCGAACGGTCAGCACTGGACGCGCGAGATCGACCTCGCCGCGGGCCGCATCAAATGCGTTGCGCTTAATTACCGGCCAGCGCCGCCAATGAAGTCTCCTTGCCCATATCCTGTAAACGTATCAGCTCCGGCGCAGGTCAACGAAGGCGAGATCATTACCTACACCGCCGACGTCGCCTACACGGGCACTTCGACACTCAGCTACACCTGGACCGTCAGCCCTGCCAACGCCAAGATTCTTTCGGGCCTGGGCACGCCGACGATCACTGTGGATTCCACCGGCCTGGCGGGACAAAAGATTACCGCGATTCTGGTAGTGGATGACGGCTCGGGCGACTCCGCCTGCCGCCAAACTACGCAGGCGACAACCTACGTGCCGCCTACGCCGCCACGCGAGAATCCTTCACGGCAGTTTGACGTTTGCTGCAGTTGCTCGTTCGATGATCAAAAGGCTCGTCTCGACAACCTCGCGGTTGACCTGCAGAACGATCCGTCAACCACGACCTACGTCATTGCTTATGGCGGTAGAACGAGCCGCATCGGTCAGGCAGATCTGCTTGGCGCACGCGCTCGCGATTACCTGGTGGCGCAGCGCGGAATTGATCAATCTCGCATCGTTGTTCTCAACGGTGGATTCCGCGAAGAAGACTGCGTCGAGTTGTGGATCGTTCCTCGGGGGGCGACACCACCATTGCCTACACCAACGGTTCAGGCGGGCGATGTCAGGCCAGCAGCTGCATCGCCGGGACGCAGGGCGCCTCGTCGTCGAGGCCGTCGTTAATGAACTGAACAACAACCAGACTCCTCTGGTCCACTCGTGAGAAAGGAGACAAGTCAATGGCTTGTCTCCTTTTCTTTTTCTGTGACGGTGATTGACCCGTCTGCACGCCTGTGGTAATCATTGCCGCATCCCCCTCGTCAGTTTTAGTTCTTAACTCCCACAATAGGAGGCTACTCATGGGTGACAATGGTGATGGTGGCGGCAGCGCAGGCGTCGTCGCGGTTCTGGTGATCTTTGTGATCATCGTGGCAGTGGTGCTGTTTGTGTTTAGAGGCCGGTTGTTCGGAGGGGGCGGCACCAGGGTAAACGTCAACGTTTCAGCGCCCGCGGCGCCGGCGCCCGCAGCTCCAGCGGCGCCCGCGGCTCCGGCACCGAGCCGGTAAATTCGTTCGCTTCGTTTCAGTACTTAACTCCCACAACAGGAGGCTACTCATGGGTGACAATGGTGATGGTGGTGGTGGCGGCAGCGCAGGCGTCGTCGCAGTTTTGGTGATCTTTGTGATTATTGTGGTGGTTGTTTTGTTTGCTTTCCGAGGACGGTTGTTCGGAGGCGGCACGCAAAAAATTGATGTTAACGTGCAAACGCCAAGCAGGTAACCTATCGCGGTCAAATTTAACTTGTGAGAAAAGGAGCGCTGGTTGAGCGCTCCTTTTTTCGTAAATCGTGAATCGTAAATCGTAAATCGTTAAGAATCGCGCCAGCTGCGTTTTTCCGTTGCTCGACGCTGCCCGTTTTACTATTCACGATTTACGATTTACGATTCACGCTCTTATGCCAGCTCCTAACATCGAAACGATCGTTTCCCTCGCCAAGCGGCGCGGGTTTGTCTATCCCTCTTCCGAGATTTACGGCGGCTTGGGAAGCGCTTGGGACTATGGGCCGCTGGGTGTCGAGCTTTGCAACAACGTTAAGCAGGCCTGGTGGCGTTGGATGGTCTATGAGCGCGACGATATTGAAGGCCTGGATTCGTCGATCATCTTGAACCGGTTAGTGTGGAAGTATTCCGGCCACGAAGATACTTTTAGCGATCCGCTGGTTGATTGCCGCGAATGCAAGACCCGATTGCGCGCAGACAAATTGACTGACGGCAAATGCCCCAATTGCGGCTCAACCAACCTAACCGAGCCGCGCCCCTTCAACCTGATGTTTCGCACGCACGTCGGCGCCGCGTCCGAGGATGAGGAATCTTCGTTGGTCTATCTGCGCCCCGAGACAGCGCAGGGAATATTCATCAACTTCAACAACGTCTTAACCACCAGCCGGCGCAAACTGCCTTTCGGGGTAGCGCAAATAGGGAAATCGTTTCGCAACGAAGTGACGCCCGGAAATTTCATCTTTCGCACCCGCGAGTTTGAACAGATGGAGATGGAATACTTTGTACGGCCGGGTGAAGACGAAAAAGTTCATCAGGAATGGATCGATGCTTGTCGGGACTGGTTCCTTGAGCTGGGAATTGCCGGTGACAATCTGCGGCTGTACGAACAGCCAAAAGAGGAGTTGGCCCACTACGCCAAGCGCACGGTTGATGTTCAGTATCGCTTTTTCCCCGAGCGTGAAGATGCTGAGAAGCAATGGGACGAGCTCATGGGAATCGCCAACCGGACCGATTTCGATTTGCGCACGCATTCCAAGAAGCCTGAGGATGCCGAAGGCAAGCGCCTGAATCCAGATTCGACCGAGGACCTCTCGTACTTTGACGAGCCGACCAAGGAGCGCTTTTATCCATTCGTAATCGAACCGGCGGCGGGCGTAAATCGCACGGTGTTGGCAGTTTTGATGGATGCCTATACCGAAAAGACGAATGACAAAGGTGAGACGCGCGTTATTCTGAAATTACACCCGGCGCTGGCGCCAATTAAAGCAGCAGTTTTGCCGCTCGCGAAAAACAAACCTGAGATCGTTGCGCTCGCGCGGTCGATTAAGCGTTCGCTGCAACCATCTTTGCGCGCCGTCTATGACGATACGGGCGGCATTGGAAAACTCTACGCGAGACAGGATGAAATAGGCACGCCGTTCTGCGTGACGGTGGACCATCAGTCGCTCGAGGACAATGAAGTGACGGTTCGCGACCGCGACACGTGGGAACAAGAGCGAGTGAAGATATCGGAATTGGAAGAGTATTTGTTGAAAAGACTGAAAGCATAGTCCAAAGTCCAATGTCCAAAGTCCAACGTCAGGATTAGCTAAAAGGACTTTGGACTTTGGACATTGGACGTTGGACTAATTGAATCATGCCCATCGTTAAGAAACGTAACGAACAAACCGAGTCGCGGCTGCTGCTGGAGTCAGACGATCCCGTAGAGTTACCGCCGGCCCAAATTGAGGACCGCGATGTCATTGTCCAGTTTGAGAAATTCAAGGAGTACATTCCTGAGTTGCTGGAAGAATTGCGCGATGGTGTGCTCGCCGAACCCGTAGCTGTGATGAACGATGGTTCGACGTTCGCCATTCACGGCGACACGCGCACTTTTTGGGTAAAGCTCTGGCACGCCGCCGGCACCGACCTCACTAAAATCGACCGCGCGCAAATCATTAGTTGCATTCCGTCGACGCGCGGCGTTCAGATCCTCGTTGAATCGCCTGAAGATTAGTCCAAAGTCCAAGGTCCAAAGTCCAAAGTCATTTAAGCAGTTCAGAGTCCAACCTTCAGGTTGTGCTTTTGTGAAGGGGCGGCAAACTGAAGTTTGTACTCTCAACTTCCTGAGCGCTATTTGGCTGTTGACTTTGAACATTGGACATTGGACATTGGACTCGATGTCGCAAATTCCACAGAAAGTGATGAGTCTCGCGACGGTGATTCGTGACGCCGGCGGTCGCGCGCTGCTGGTCGGCGGTTGTGTGCGCGATATATTGATGCAG
>DATAOU010000108.1:0-8589 GCA_036265575.1 Pyrinomonadaceae bacterium | reverse complement strand
AGATGGCGGGTTTCATCTCGCCGGAATTCTTCCCGGGAGAGTAAGTCTGCAATCATTTGTGCGACCCGGAGGCCCTGCAGGACTTAGGCTCTTACGTATCGAGCGGAATGGCGTCGAAGTCCGAGACGGAATAGACGTCCGCGCCGGTGAAAATGTTACCGGACTCAGGCTGGCGTTTGGCTACGGCAGTAGCATTCTGCGCGGAGAAGTGAAGATCGAGGGAGGACCACTCGAAGGTGTCAATCTCTATGTACTGTACCGATCAACAAGTGATCGCCCAAACAGTTTCTCTCAGGCCGATCTCGATGCGCGAGGACATTTTGTGATCAAGGGTCTGATACCCGGAGAATATGAGCTAGTGATTGGCCCGATGAGTGTATGGGTATCAGGGGATAGAGGTGGCCGCACGATGAACCGGATGCCGACAGTAAAGCAAATCGTCATAGTCGGAGCAGGAGCAGACGCAGAGGTAACTCTTGTTATGTCTCTAAAACCGGAACCTCCACCTCAGCACTAGCCTCCAGGGCGGGAGATCTGGTTTCAAATCAAGCGGCGGCGCAGGAGGTCGAGCGCAGCCTGCGACGCGCGCCAGCGAACCAGTTGCCGGTCGCCGGGAATTTGCAGCTTGCGAGATTTGGTCTGTACGTCGTCGGCCAGCGCGATGTAAACCAAACCAACGGGCTTCTCTTCAGTGCCGCCGCCCGGGCCGGCGATTCCAGTAACTGACAAACCGAAATCGGTCCCCGCGCGTTTGCGAATTCCGACCGCCATTGCTTCCGCGACTTCAGCGCTAACCGCTCCGTGTTCAAGTATCAACTTAGGCTTAACATCCAGCGTCCGCGTCTTTGCTTCATTCGAGTAAGCAACTACGCCTTCCATAAAATATTTTGACGAGCCCGCGACATCAGTCAGCCGCTGCGCGATCAAACCGCCGGTACAGCTTTCCGCAACTGCCAACGTGTAACCGCCGACCGATAGTTTCAAACCGACCACTTGCTCCATCGTCTCTCCGGCAAAAGAAAACACAGCATGGCCCAGGCGTTCTTCGAGTTGTTCCGACAAACGGTCGAGCAGCGCGTTGGCTTCCGTTTCGGTCCTCCCGCGCGCCGTCAGATGAATTTCAATCTCGCTTTGATTAAAGAGAATGGTTGTCTGCGGATTTTCGTACTTCGTGTAAATCGGCGCGATCTTTTCATCAACTGCAGATTCTCCCAGACCGGCAACGCGCAGCAGGCGCCGCAAAACTTTTACCGAACCAGCCCGCCTGACGAGCCTCGGCTGCACGTGGTTCTCAAACATCGGCCGCATCTCGCGCGGTGGACCCGGAAGCAGAACAATCGCAGCGCCTTCGTGTTCGATAAACATTCCGGGCGCGCTGCCATTCGGATTCGGCAATACGTCCGCGTCTTCAATCACCATCGCCTGCCGCGAATTTCGTTCCGGCATTGGGTAGCCAAAGCTTAAAAACTTTTGCCGCAGCTCCTCCAAAATCTGCTCGTTCAATGCCAGCCGGCGACCCAGCGCGCGCGCTGCAACTTTGCGTGTGACGTCGTCTTCAGTCGGTCCCAGTCCGCCCGTTGTAATCACAATCTTCGATCGTCGCGCGGCATCTTTGATTGCCTCTTCCAAACGCGCGTCATCGTCACCGACAATCGTTTTCAACTTAACTTCGATGCCGATACTATTGAGTTTTTCGGTGAGCCAAAGACTATTGGTGTCAGTGCGGTCGGGCGCCAAAAGCTCGGAGCCTATGGCGATGATTTCTGCTGTAAGAGTTTCGAGCAAGAGGTGGTTGGCTTTCAGGAAGTGGTCGCTTCTTCCTGGTAAACATCATTCAGCACCTGGGAGATCGGTGGCGGTGCGGTAATTGAATTCAGCTGGCGCTTTGGCGAAATCACTCCGCCATCAGGCTGCGGCAATTTGCTTTGTTCCGTCGTTTCGTTGGCGTACGCCTCGACCAGCCTCTTCAAATGATGCTGGCTTTCGGCCAACAAGCGCGCACCTGTCTCGCGATGCAGTCGCTCCAGATTTTGAATCGCGGCATTCACTCTCGCAAAGCGCTGCGGCGCCCGCTCAATTTGCCGCAGCCTCGCGACGAAACGACGTAACTGCCGCGACGGTTTTTTGTGCACACTATCCTTGAGAATTTGCTCTTCAGCCGCTAACCCCAGATGCTCAACCGCGGCGTTATGATCGTCGACGGAGTAATACAAAGCACCCAAAGCAAAACTACTAAGCGGCGGCGGATCCGGCAGCAACCTGGCGACCTTCTCACCTGCCTTGATCGCGTCGGCGACTTCAAAGCGATACCTGCGCTCCTCGTCACACAGCACTTCATCGGCGGCTATATAGAAAGCGAAAACGAGATCCGTTTTGCGCCGCTGGGAACGCTCGACCGCGATCATGATCAGCACGCCGGCGCCTGCGATTAGCAAAATAACAACAGCCGGAACACGGACAGCAGCGAGCATCGCCACGACAAGAAGCACGGCGACAAACTTCTGCGCCAGCTTACCGCTATCGCGAGTCATCATGCGCTCTAGTCCAGGTTGAAATAATCGCTTCATCGATTCGGTTGGTTAGCCGGCGCTAATCCGTTTGGCAATTGCCGCGCCTGCTTCTTCGCAGGAAAGCCCGCCGCCAAGGTCGCGTGTCGTCTCGCCGCTAACGATCGACTCGCGTACCGCTTTCTCAATTGCTTCGCTGGCTTTTTTGTGGCCCAGGTATTCTAACATCATGCCCGAGGTCAGAATAGCGCCTACCGGATTCGCAGTGCCTTTCCCCGCCAGCGCCGGTGCGCTGCCGTGAACCGGCTCGAATAAGGAAACCTGTCCCGGGTGAATATTGCCTGACGCAGCCAACCCCAAGCCACCCTGAATTGCCGCACCCAGGTCGGTCAGGATATCGCCAAACAAATTGTTGCTGACGATGACGTCATACTGGACCGGATTGAGAACCATAAACATCGCCATCGCGTCGACGTATTGATGGTTGGCTTCAATCTCCGGATAGTCAGCCGCAACATCCTTGAACACGCGCTGCCAAAGGTCGCCGCCGAACCGTTGCACATTAGACTTGTCGGCCATGGTCACGCGCTGTCGCCCATTCGCGCGCGCATACTCGAACGCGGCAACAATAATCCGCTCGACACCGCGGCGCGTATTCAACTCTTCCTGCGTAGCAATCTCGTCGGCAGTTCCCTTTTTAAGAAATCCGCCGGCGCCGCAGTAGGCGCCTTCCGTATTTTCACGAAAGACTACAAAGTCGACATCATCAACCGTTACGTTCCGTAGCGGACTGAGACGCGCATCAAGCAGACGAACGGGACGCAAGTTAATGTAGAGATCCAGCCCGCGCCGCATTCCTAATAGAATGTCTTCCGCATGCTTGTTTGACGGTACACGCGGGTCGCCAAACGCACCGGACAGGATCGCGTGAAACTCATTGGTGAGCATTTGCAGCGCGTCTGGCGGCAACGTGACCCCATCACTCAGAAACCTATCGGCGCCCCAATCAAAATTCACCAACTCCAGCGATGCGCCATGCGTCTCCTCAACCCGTCGGAGCACGCGAACTGCCTGGGCGATCACTTCGGGACCGATGCCATCGCCTGGAACAACCGCTATGCGCTTTGTGTCTGCAGTCATTTTGCTAAGGAGGCGCTAGCGACTTTTGCTTTGAAGATATTGTTCGATGCGAGGGAGACTAGTGATGACTGTGTCGCCGACAACTTTCATACTCTGAGGCGAAATTTTGTCCGCTGTGTCCTCGGCACGATGCCAGTACGGGTAACCAGAGAGTTGAATGATATCGAGCGCATCAACGCCGGCGCGCAGAAACGGTTCATGATCGTCCCCGCCAACGCCTTCGGGTCGATCCACAAAATACTTTCCGTAACCAAGGTCGTGCGCGGTACGCCAAACAATGTCCTGCAACCAGCGCGTACTCATACTGTCGCGGCCGAGTTCAAGCTCCTTGTAGCCCATCATATCCATCAGAATGAGCGCACGCACGCGGCCGAGTTCGTTGTTCTTACGCAGTTGCGCCACATAACGATGGCTGCCGTAAGTATTGTCCGGGGCGTCCGGCTTGCTGCATTGATCCCATTCCTCGCAGAAAGCCTCTTCCCCGTCGAAAAGCACAAGCCAGTACGTAAATTTTGGTTTCTGTTGATTTGCCGCTAACACGCGGCCAATCTCCAGCAATGTGCCGACCGACGATCCCGGATCGTTCGCGCCAACAAATTGCATGTTGGTGAAGACCTTCGTGTCGTAGTGGCTCGAGACGATGATGACATCTTGAGACTCCCCGGGAATTTCCGCCGTGATGTTGACCATCTTCTTTTCGCCAATTGGCGTCGAGGCGTTGAACTCGTCGGTAAAGACTTTGATGCCGCTGCTCCGCAACGTTTCGATGATGTAGTCACGTGTCTTCGCCAATTGTGGTGAGCCGGGGATTCGTGGTCCAAACTCTATCTGTTTGCGCACGTGGGCCATGGCTCGCTCACCGTCGAAAGCCGTACCGCCTGCAGCCGGGCTGGCAGTTGCTGCGGGTCGCTCGGAACCACTGACGTTGGGGCCCCTGTCGTTCCGGGGGCAAGCCGCAACAGCTACGGTCAAAACAAGTAGGCAAAGTACCTGCGCTAATTTTGCGGCAGGGATTCGCAACACCTCGCTGCCATTTTGTTTATCGTTCATTTTCGTTCAGGTTTCTTCCGGAAGTGATTTACGTCAGCTGAAACTTATCGTATCTCGCTGTTGTGCTTGAAACTTGAATCCACGTCAGCTAACGGGCGCGAGCGCTGCTCTGCTTCGCACCGGCCCTCGCGAGGCCCGGGTCCTTATCTGCTTCCCGCAGCGCGCGGCGGCATTCGGCGCAAATGCCGATGATGCGCAGCAAATGCTGCGTCACCTGAAAGCGATGCTTCGCGGCCATCGCGTCCTGGAGCGCTTCGAGCTCTGCGGAAAAGAACTCAATAATTCGCCCACACTCAGAACAGATCATGTGGTCGTGATGCTCGTGCTTATAGTTGTGCTCGTAATGGGTGACGCCGTCGCCGAACCGGACTTCGCGCGCGAGTCCGGCCTCAGTCAGAAGTTTTAAAGTGCGATAGACAGTAGTCTGGCCAATGGTCGGGTCTTGTTTTTGGACCAGCCGGTAGAGATCTTCGCTGGACAGATGTTCCTCGGTGCGCAGAAATGTATCGAGAATCAAATCGCGCTGGGCCGTGCGTTTCAGGCCCTTTTTTTGAATGTGTTGGAGAAAGACTTCCTGCTCTTCAGTCATTTATGTGCGCACACCTGGAGCAAACTGTATCAATTCTCAAACGATTCTACACTTCGGAACGATCAGTGTGAAGACGCGGCGTCGAGCAGTTGACTGGCAAGGTGGCATTAGACTTTATCAGTGCTATAAATGAATGCCACAGCCTAAAGTCTACGTCACTGGGCTAGCGCCGCAAGAAATCTATTGACTTTCGATGGTGGCCGGAATATCGTCCCGCCGTCTCCTGATACGCCGACTTCTCACGAGCCACTGCTTCTGCACACTCGCTAATCTGCACCGAATGCTCTTTGGTCTGCGCGTTAGGATTCGCGTTATTCGCCTGTCAACATCCGGAGCCTCATTCAGGAAGGACCACCTCAGAAGACTTCTTATTAACCTCAACCATAAAGGAAGATGACATGACTAAAAAAGCACTCTGCGTAGGCATCAACGACTATCCCTTTGGTGATGAGAATGACTTACAAGGTTGCGTAAACGACGCAAACGACTGGGCCAGCCTGCTCAAAAATCATTTCGCATTCACCGACGTCAAACAATTGCTCAACGGCGATGCCACTAAAGCGAATATCTTAGCCGGCCTCAAAGGTCTGCTGGATGGAGCGGTAGCTGGTGATGTTCTGGTGTTCACGAATGCCTCGCATGGAACTTACCTCGCGGACACCGATGGTGATGAAGACAAATTTGACGAAGCGATCTGCCCGGTCGACACCGATGCCGACACGCTGCTCGTTGATGACGAGTTGCGCAAGTTGTTTAAGAACATTCCCGATGGTGTTCGCCTAACCGTCATTTCGGATTCCTGTCACTCGGGCTCCGTTACGCGCGTGATGGTGAATGAGTACCGGCGCAACCGGCAACTGAACCCACGCGTCTTTGGCGGCAAAGAACTTTCACCTAACGACCTGCGCACAGCGCGCGCAAAAAAGGAGAAGTATCCCGAGTCAGGGATGAAGGAACTTTTGTTGAGCGGCTGCAAGAGCAATCAAACTTCTGCCGACGCCTACATCAACAACGACTACCACGGCGCAATGAGCTATCACGCCATCAAAGCTATCACCGACGCTAAATACAACCTCACCTATGCTGAACTGCACCAGAGGTTGTGCTCGATGCTCGAAGACGAAAACTACGATCAGGTACCTCAACTTGAAGGCAAAGACGATTTCAAAAACAGAACTATTTTCACTTAAGCAGTGAGCTTCAAGAATTTCTTACGCGCATAAGACACAGGCTAAAGCCTGGAGTCTGAGCGTCCTGAGGCTCCGTTCTCAATTCGGCGCCACTCATTTCGGGGTTTTGGCATAGCGCCCAACGCGAATTCTTCGGCGTTACAGACGAGTCGACAGTCCTCTTTACGCCTGCGAGCGAGCTGTAACTAAGACCTCGCTTCTAACAAAGGAACTCTCCATGGAACCAGACGCTCCTGCGCAAATAAGTGAACCAAACGGCAAGCAAGAGACCGAGTCGCACCCCAAACCGAAACTGCAAGTAGTGGTAACGCGAGGTAGCATCACCGATGTAAAGACGCCGGTTGCGGTCATCGGTGGGTACAAAGGGATTGCTCCGGCCGGCGCTCTGAAATCGCTCGACAACGCGCTACAGCAGTGGATTACCCGTGCCGGAGATCACGGAATGATTGGCGGCAATCTGGGCGAGTTATTTTTTGTTCCGGTCTTGCACAAGGAGCTTGCGGCTGGTTCGGTCCTGCTCGCGGGGATGGGCGAGTACGGGAAGTTTAACTACCACGATCTCTGCTACCTCGCAATGAACATCTGTTACGCGGTTTCAGCTCTTAAACTCAACAGCTTCGCCACCGTCTTAATCGGTTCTGGAGAGGGTAACCTTGAAGTCGAGGAAGCAGTAAAGGGACTGCTTTCCGGTTTCTGCGATGCTCTTCATCACGTAGACCCACAAGAGCGTGTCGCAAAATTTTATTTGGTGGAATACAACAAGGCCCGCTATGCCGACATCGTTCGAGTTCTCAAAGACGTGATTGCGGAAGAACACATTCCAAATATCGACGTTACGATGACTGAGGAGGTCGTGCGTACACGAAAGGGCAAACGCGCGACAGTGACGCCAACCCCCAGCCGGGCCTCGCATTTATCACAATTCGTCAATCGCATCACCATCGAGCGCGGCGAAGACGGTTACAGCTTTTCGGCTCTGACGAACAGTGCTGTCGTTCCCGTGCGCGAAGTCGAGGTGCAACCTTTCTTTACGACTGGCATCGCTACACAACTAAGAAAAGGCGAGAGCGAAGAGAGCCACGAGACGTTTGGCCTGCTGCTGCTTGAATATATTTTCCCTGAAGATTTCGAGCGGATGATCGATGACGGGAAATCGCTGACCCTGGTTGTGGATAAAGATACGGCCGCTCTTCCCTGGGAGATGGCATGCTACGGACCTAAACATCGCCGCACTTATTTTGGTACCGATTTGAGACTGACACGGCAGTTTCGCACGATGCTCTCGGGCGCACCCGGCATTGCGCCTCCCCTCAATAAAAGTTTACGCGTACTGGTAATTGCTGATCCCGCGCCTGATCCAGATCTGAGACTGTCGGGCGCCCTCCAGGAAGGACAAGAAGTTGTCAGAATTTTGAAAGAGCAACAGGAACAATTGCGTGGTCAGTTAGACATTGAGATTGTCTCTTGCCTCGGTCCTGAACAATGCGACCCGATAAAAATTCTGGCGTTACTTCTGAATGAGACATTCGACGTCGTGCACTATTCCGGACACGCAAGATTCGACGAAGATAAACCCAACAGGAGCGGCTGGGTATTCAGTTCCAAAGTTACTCTTTCGGCTCGCGAGATTTTTCGGGCCCGTCAGGTACCTCGCGTCGTCTTTGCCAATGCCTGTTTTTCAGCAGTCACTAACCGGGGCCAGGACTCAACGGTCGAGCAAACAAATCAGAAACTGGCGGGACTGGCAGAAGCGTTTTTCGCACGCGGCGTGCAGAACTACATCGGCACCGGCTGGGAGGTAGACGACGCGGCGGCGCTGGAATTCGCGCAAGTTTTCTACACAGAAGCCATGAAGGGAAAGTTACTGGGAGACGCGCTCGCCGATGCGCGCCGGAAAATTTTCAACGCGGGATCGACTTGGGGAGCGTACCAACACTATGGTCAATCGAGCGCTCGCATAGTCGAAGCAAGCTAGGAGTGGAGTGACATAAAACCGGTGACACGGCCAGTGCAGAAAACCATTCAGGTTGATTTAATTTGCAGGTTGGGAAGGGTGGCTTGCCCCCGCTTGCATTGAATACCACTCGATCTTAGCGGGGGCAAGCCGCCCTTC
>DATAOU010000107.1:0-11158 GCA_036265575.1 Pyrinomonadaceae bacterium | reverse complement strand
CATCGCTCCACCCGCCTTCCGAGCCAACCAGGGCAGTGATCTGATTCGCATCAATCGCGAGGTCTTGCTTAGCCTGCATCAGCGACTGCCCGTCTCTTTCGGAAAACATCAGCCTGTTGTTGGTGGGTGTTTCAATCAGCGAGGTAAAAGAGATCACGCTTGCTACGGCGGGCACCACTGCGCGTCCCGATTGTTTCGCCGCCTCCATCGCTATTCGCTGCCAGCGGGTGACTCGCTTGTTAGCATCGGATTCGTCACGCAAGCGAATGTCAGCATGCTTGGTAATGACCGGCACGATGCGGGTGACGCCCAGCTCAGTCGCTTTTTGCACAACCAGATCAAACTTCTCGCCTTTGAGCAACGCGAGTGCGAGCGTTAGTTGCAATTGAGATTCAGGACGGGTGGGTTCAACTTCGCGGACTAGCTGCAGGCGAGCCGTGTCGCGCCGGCTTTCTTCGACGCGGCAAAGAAATTCTTTTCCCTCACCATTGAAAACGTAAACTTCGTCGCCCGGTTTCAGGCGCAACACTTCACGTAGATGGCGCGCTTCGTCGGCAATCAGAGTCACCGAGCTTTGCCTGTGATCAAAAGCGGTTGGTGGTGCGTAGAATCTGCGACGCGTCATATTGGCAGCATAGACTTTAGTCTGTGTGATTCAGTAGCACAGACTTTTAGTCTGTGTCCTGGAAGTAGCATAGTCTTTAGTCCCTGTGTGAGTCGTTAGGGATAATTTTAACGGCAGAGAGTAAATCTAGGCCACAACTGCACAGACTAAAGTCTATGCTACACGATCAGCGCGACCCATTCGCCGTCGGTCATTATTTCCACCGGCTCAGAAATGCCGCACTCATGAAGTCGCGCCCGCACAGATTCCAACTGCACCTGAAGAATTCCGGATAACACCATCCGGCCACAAGTCGCACCGATAAGTTGCGGCAGGATCGAGCTAATAACGTCCGCTGTCAGATTCGCGCAAACAAAATCAGCGGACCTGGTGGTCTCGTCAACTGAGTCAACACGAAATTCAATGTTCGGTGCGCCGTTTAACCGTGCATTTTCAGCAGCAATTTCCACCGCCTGCGCGTCAGTATCGATAGCCTCAATGCGGGCGTCAGGAAAGAGCTTAGCCGCGGCGATTGCTAGAATGCCTGTACCTGTGCCGACGTCGAGAAAACTGCCGCCGGCAAAATATTTTTCGATTGCCGTCAAACAGAGACGCGTGGTTTCGTGCGTGCCAGTTCCAAATGCCATGCCTGGCTCAATCCGAATGACAATCTCATCATTCGCTTCCGGAATTTCACTCCAGGGAGGCGCAACAATGAAACGGCCCGTCTTAACCGGGCGCCAGTTTTTCTTCCATTCACCCAGCCAATCTTCATCGACTACTTCGCGAAAGTTCATCTCGCGCATTGAAGATGTAGGCAACTCGTAAATTCGTAATGCTTCGGCCAGCACGCTGCGCACCAGTTGACGTTCGGGTGGCGCGTCGAAGTAGGCGGACACGGTCGACAATTCGTCATCGCGTGGGTTGGTTTCGGTGCCCAATGCGCCAGCTTCCATCAAAGCATACTCAACCGCTTCACGCGCGTGGGGCATCACCGCCACATCGAGTGCATACCAGGTGCGATTTTGCTGGATCGGACTGCTCATAGGTCAGGTTGCATCTCCATCCTGGCGATCTTCGGCAGTTAAGGTGGGCCAGATTGAAACGGCGACGCTTATTGAATACCCATTTCATCGAGAAGGTTTTGCTTGTCGCGCCAGTCTTTTTCAACTTTCACGAACAGCTCAAGGTGGCAGCGATGTCCGATCAGGCTTTCAATGTCAGCGCGAGCTTCGATACCGATTTCTTTCAAGCGCGCCGCGCCTTTGCCTATTACGATCTTTTTTTGCGAATCGCGCTCGACAAAGATCGCGCAGTGGATGCGGGTGAAATCCTCACGCTCGTCGTCCCACTTCTCCACCACCACCGCAGTCACATAAGGAATCTCTTCCTGCGTTGCCTGCAAAATCTTTTCGCGAACGATCTCCGCAGTCATCGTGCGAACTGATTGATCAGTCAACTCCTCTTCGCCAAACATAGGCGCGCCGGGCGGCAGATGTTTGATCATCATTTTTTTTACAACATCGATAGCTTTGCCGCGCAACGCCGAGAGTGGGATCAGTTCCGCCCAGTCATACTCGTTGCTGTACCATTCGATCAGCGGCAACAGCGTCGATTTGTCTTTAAGTTTGTCGGTTTTGTTGAGGAGAAGCAGAGCGGGTTTCTGCGATCGCTGGACCAGTTCAAGGACAAACTTGTCACCGCTGCCCGTCGAGACTGACGCGTCGCGGATCAAACAAACAAGATCTACACCGAGCAGTGCATCCTGAACCGTCGCCATCATGCGGCGGTTCATTTCGTAACCCGGCCGGTGAACGCCCGGCGTGTCGACTAAAACAATCTGGCCCTCGGGTTCGGTGATCACTCCCTGAATACGGAAACGCGTCGTCTGCGGCTTATCTGACACCGCGGCAATCTTCTGACCGATCAGCGCATTCAACAAAGTCGACTTGCCGGCATTGGGCCTGCCGACAAGTGCGACGTAACCGCTGCGAAACTCGCGTTTCTGAGAATTAGCCATCATAGAAGTTAGCCGCGGGTTTTCGCGGATAAACGCGAATCTGAAAAAGGGCAGTTTAGAAATCTAATAGGCTTTTGGGTTTTAATCCGCGTTCCTCCGCGCGAATCCGCGGCGGATTTATTCTCCAAGGCTACTTCGCTTTCTCCGCAAATATTTGCACAAGGTTAATCAATGTCTGCGTGCTTTTCTCCAGGCCGCCGCGCGAATTGAATTCAAGTTTGCCGTGAAAGTTCGTGCCGCCCGTGAACAGGTTTGGCGTCGGCAAACCCTGAAACGTTAGATTCGAGCCGTCGGTGCCGCCGCGGATCGGTTTGATGAAAGGTTTGAGCCCGGCGCGCTTCGCAGCTTCAATCGCGTTGTCGGTCAGTTCCGGAAAATTCTTCAGCACTTCTTTCATGTTCTTGTAGTTTTCCTTGACGTCGATCGAAACCTTAACGTTGGGGAACTTGGCCTGCGTTTGCGCCACCATGTCGCGCAGCAGTTTTTCCTTCGCGTCGAGTCCGCTCACGTCGAAATCGCGCAGCAGAATCTTTACGCTTGATTGTTCGACGTCGGCGACACCGGTATAAGGATGAACAAAACCAACGCGGCCTTCGGTCGTCTCCGGCAACATGTCATGCGGAAAGCGCGCCAGGTAGTCAGCGAGCGCATACATAGCATTAATCATGATCCCTTTGGCTGTTCCCGGATGAGTACTCTTGCCCTGAAAGGTGACGGTAGCGGTGCGCGCGCTCCACGTTTCATTACTAATTTCGCCGAGCGATTCACCGTCAACGGTGTAGGCCAGCTTGGCGCCGAAGCCTGGAATGTCAAACTTTTCGATGCCGCCGCCAACTTCTTCGTCCGGCGTGAATGCGACGGCAATAGTGCCGTGTTTCAGTTGCGGGTTTTGCATGAAAGTATCGACCATCGTCATGATTTCAGCGATGCCGGACTTGTCATCCGAACCGAGCAACGTCGTGCCGTCGGCGGTGATGATGTCATCGCCGATCAGTTCCTTCAGCACCGGACTGCCGGCGACGGTAATTACTTGCGTCGGATCTTTTGGTAAAACGATGTCGCCGCCCTGGTAGTTTTTGTGAACGATCACATTTACGTTTTCACCTGAAACGGCCGGAGACGTATCCATGTGCGAAATGAACCCGATGACGGGTACCTGGGAATTGTCCGCTAAGTTTCCCGGCACGGTCGCGTAAACGATTCCGAATTCACTGACGCGCACATTTTGAGCGCCGATGTCCTTCAACTCTTTCGCCAGCAAGTTTGCCAGGTTGAACTGCTTTTTGGTGCTGGGAACCGTGGTCTGATCTTCTGCTGATTGCGTGTCGATTTTTACATAACGAAGAAACCGGTCCATGGCGGTTTCTTTCGGCGGCTTGAGACCTTGCGCGTGAGCCGACACGACCACAAGTAAACCGAGTACGAGAGCGCAAACTGATTTCATTTCCTTACTCCTCAGGAACCTTAAAAATTGGGATGTTGGAAGAGAGAACTAAGATAACCAAGGATGTGGATAAATCAAAGTGGGGTTCCTGGGAAACCAAGGGAAATGAGCGGCTTTGACTGTGAATGAGTGGCTTGGAATTAGTCTGTGTTTGCACGGCGGCCAAGACTGAAATTCTATGCTACTCCTTGGCCCAATTCTTTCCGCGACGATCGAGTTCGTCCAGCACTTGCTGAAGCTCGTCGCGTTTGGCTTGCAGCATGCTTTCGTCCGCATCGTTAGGGACAAAAATCGGAGGCGCTATCTCTACGCGCGCTCGTGTGAAAGGGAAAGGCGCCTGCGCTCGGTCCCAACTTTTTTTGGCTTCCCAATAGCGGCGCGCCGTAATCGTGAAGGGCAACATCGGCTGCCCAGTCTTCTTCGCCAACAAAACGCCACCCATCTTTGCGACGTAGCGAGGGCCCTTCGGTCCATCAATGGTGAATGCCGCGGGGTAGCCAAGTCGCAGAAGGCGGCCCATTTCAGCCAGGGCAGTGGTCCCGCCGCGCGTGCTGGATCCGCGCGCCGCCCCGGCCCCAAATCTCTGGATGAATCTGGCAATGTATTCACCGTCGAAACTCTGCGAGGTCATCACCACAATGTTGCGCTTTTGCCAGAAGTAGATCGAGGCAAATACGCGATCGTGCCAAAACGTATAGATTGGTTTGTGATTGTTGGCCGTCGCCGCTTCCCAGTTTTCCCAGCCCTCGACTTCATAGCGAATCGTGCTGCCCACCAATCTAATAATCGAATAAAACGCAATGTCAGCCAGCTTGATTAAGAATCTTTTCTTGAAGGGATAGGAAGAGAGGTCGGCAAACTGGAAGGCACGCGCAATGACTTCTTCGTCAGTGAATCCTTCGTTGAACTTTGGGGCGGAAGCCTGCATGTGAATCGGTTAAGTTCGCAGGAAAGTATAGCCAAGTAAGTCGGCGGTGGGCAGCAGAGGCGGCTTTGCCGCGCTCCGTGCGGAAAGGCTATGCCTTTCCGAAAAATAGTTTGATGTCTCTGAGGCTGGGCCTCAAAGATTAAAGGCGCAGCCTCAGATTATGCATGCTCATCGGTAAGGCGAAGCCTTACCGCAAGGAAGGCGGCAGAGCCGCGGGCTCTAATAAATCTCAGCCTCTCCGGGTGGCCGCGTCTTCCAGCGCTTGTGGATCCAGAGCCATTGGTCAGGGTAAAGCCGAACCATACGCTCGATCGCAGCGGCGAAGTTAGCCGTATTCACTTCGATGTCTTTAGCGTGATCGCCGGTGCGGACTAGCTCGACCGGTGGATCGCCGTGAAAAAAGTATCGCTTCTTTTTCCTATCCCAGACTGCACAGGTGGGGATCACGACCGCATCGGTCTTCAGCGCGAGTGTGGCGATGCCGGCGGTGGTACACGCTAGTTTCCCAAAGAATGGAACAAACACACCTTCATTGGGTTGGGTGTTAAGGTCGGACAGAATGCCCAGCGTGCCGCCTTCGCGCAAGACGCGCAACGATTGACGCGCCGCGCTCTTCTTGTCAATCGCGCGATTGCCAAACCTGGTACGAATTCGTTCCACCATTTCCTCGATGCGCTCATTGTCGAGTGGACGCACCAGAAAGCTGAGCGGGTACTCAAGCGCTGACCAACCGAAACTATGCAGTTCCCAAACACCGAGGTGGCCCGTCAGAAAGATCACGCCACGTTTGTTCTTCTCCGCCTCTCGCAAATGCCGAAGGCCGACTTCGTCATACTCGATCAGCGCGCGCAGCTTTTCCGGCGTCGCCTTTGGCAGTTGGCTAAACTCACCCAACAGCCGGCCCAGGCTCGCGAAGGTGCCCCGCAACAATTGGCGGCGCTCTTTTTCGGATTTATCCGGAAAAGCGATCTCCAGATTGCGTTGTCCGGTCGTTCGCAGCTTACCCGGCAGGTGATAAGCAAGGTTGCCAATACCAAGGCCAACAGCGACTGCCGCACGACGCGGCAACGCGCCAAGACTCCAGAGGATTGACTTCGCTACTGCGTATTCAAGAGCTATTTGCGATTTGCTGTGTTTGGCCATGCCGTCGGATAGGAGGCGTAGTGTAGCGCAGGGGCGCCCAAGAGCTAAGTGCAGAGGGCAGAGGGCAAAGGGCGAAGAGCAAAGGGTAAAGGGCCTAGGGCAAAGATCTGGTGGAACTGGCCTCAACTGGCGTTGCACTTAGCTCCCTACGCTTTGCTCTTAGCCCTTTGCCCTTCGCCCTTGCCCTTACTTGTTTGCTTGGGCCAATGATATATTGCGGAACGTAGCGGCCAGACTTCTCGTAAAGTGCGTTAGAAGTGCCCGTAAGCCGAAGCCCCGGGCGCTTTTGAAACTCTCCTAATCTCTCAGTAACAGAACGGAGCCGGATGCAGCAACGTAGGATTCTCATCATCGATAATAACGATGAACTGCGTGCTATTCTCGCCCGCGTCCTGGGTGAATTGGGAAATGAAGTCGTTACCACCGGCGATCGCGAAGAGGCGCTCAGACGCCGCGACATAGACCACTTCGACCTGATCATAAGCGACCTGGCCGACGATTCCCGGACAAACAACCAACCCGTTAGCGAACTTCACCGCAAACATTTATTGGCTGCCGTCGAAGCGAGCAGCAATGAGCCCACCATCGTCAAAGCTTTCAAGATGGGCGCGGTCAATTGCAAGCGCCACCCTTACGTCGAAGGCGAGCTACGGGAAATTGTCGAACAAACGCTTTCACAGAAGCTGCGTTATGCCGATGATCCCAGTTTGCTGGCTCACACTCACGAAAAGATCGAATTTGAACTGCCCAGCGATCTCGCGCTGATGGATGGCGTGTTGCAATACTTGTTGGCACGTGTTTCGAAATTGGGTTTAGCTGCGGCAGAGGGCTCGAATCTTTACGTTGCGCTCGATGAGGCCTTTGTGAATGCAGTCAAGCATGGCAACAAAAACGATGCTACGAAACTGGTGCGCATTGGCGCGGAGCTATCGCCGAAAGAAGCATGCTTTACTATCGAAGATGAAGGCGAAGGCTTTGACGTGCAAACCATTCCCGATCCGCGCGACCCGGCAAATCTTTTCAAGTCTTCCGGCCGTGGCGTGCTGCTTATCTACAACATCATGGACGAAGTTGAGTACAATGCGCAGGGCAATCGCGTAAAGATGGTAAAAAGACCGGATCGTTCGGCAGAAACTCAACTCGTTGAACCCGACACCGCTAACGACAAACACACCTCCAGCGTCTGATACTTTCACTGGGCGTCGCCTGGAGGCGCCGTCGGATTCTCACGTTTCCCAACAAGATTCATTTTTCAGATCGTGGCGCTGGTGGTCCATCCCGGCCCTGCTGGGACTTGTCCTGGTGCTTTGGTTCGTCGATCCGTTTATCGGCGACTGGGATGGACTTGACTACACTATGCTGTCGCTCGCCGGCTATCCCTCGTCGATGGCGCTCGGTCGCAATCTATTCATTTTTGAGAACCACGCGCTTTATCAGTTGGCCCACCGCCTTTTCAACGTGCAGCCGGAAAGCGCGTACCTAATCTTTAAGTATGCGGTTGTAATCCAAGCTCCGCTGGCGTTGATTGCGTGTTGGGTATTGGCGCGCGACGTTTCGCGATCCCTTTATGCCGCCACCCTCGCAATGCTGTTTCTGGTGGCTTCGCCGGTCTTCGTTCTCTACGGCGGTCAGGTAATGACCGACGTGCCGTCAGTGCTGTTGTTGGCCGTTGCACTCATTCTTCATTATCGCGGAGTGCAACAACACCGTCTTTGGCTAGTGCTGGCGGGCGCCTCGTTACTGGGTCTGGGTGTCAATCTGCGCGAGACGATCGGTTTCTATTTGCCGTGGTTGGTACTGGCGCCGTTTGTCTGCGGGTGGAAACTACGCCGTCGTGAAATTTTGATTGTGGCCGGCTCATGCTTGCTGTTCGCTTGTTTCGCTTTTGGCTGGTTCGGTTATTGGTTTATTACCGACCCGAACTATCGAACAATTTGGTATGGCTGGCGCGAGTCGATGCGGCAGGAAACCGCGCGGCATCCAGTGACAATCCGCAATCTGTGGCCGTACCTCGCGTATTTTTTTGTTAGCTGTCCAGTGGTTTTTATTTCGCTGCTGCCGGCGATGATCAGTGAATGGCGCGCGCGCAAATTGTCACCACTACTTTTGCTTGCGGCGGTGGGTTTATTTGCCGATCTGTTGCTCTTTTTCAACTACAGTACTGCCGTTAACTGGCGCTACTTCTTAACCGGCATGCCCGCGATCGCGCCGCTGTCGGCTGCGTTTTTGATTCGCACTTTGCAGCGTCGTGTTCGCAGCATGCGCGTCGTGTTTGCTGCATGTGTGCTAGCGGTGCTGGTGTTCGCGGTGGTGTTCACTCTCTTGCTGCGGCCGGCCAGCCAACAATTTATCGAGCGGCGGGCCATGAGCAAAAACTATCGCTATCAGTTGGAAAAACTGCCGCCCGATGCGGTGATGATTTCCGGGGCGCAGACCATCGCGGTAACTTATTGGAAAGCTATCGGTCTGGGTAGCTGGGAAACAATAGGGACCGGCGGAGGTTGGCCGGGCAGCCAACTTGTTCCCTGGATTGAAGACTACCTCGCGCACGGACGCCGCGTTTTTGTGGATACCGATCCGCGCTGGTGGTTGCCGTGTGGTTGGCAGCGTGACGAAATTCCGGCCATAGTGGATCTGCAGCGCCGTTTTAGTTTTCGCCGGGCGACAGATACGATTTATGAGATAAGGCCGCGCGGCGAAAGCGGTGCGACCGACTCACCTAACCTGGAAAAACTACTTCCCGTGAACCGGCCCGAAGATACAAAGAAGTGTCCTCAAATAGGCGGCTAGACCGCGGAACTTTCAACAATTGACGAAGATGCCGTATGAAGTTTTCCTGGCGTTGCGTTATCTCGCCTCGCGCCGCAAGCACCGTTTGGCTCGCGCCACAACGTTGATTGCTGTTCTTGGAATCGCGGTGGGTGTCGCGTCGCTCATCGTGGCCTTAGCCGTCGCTGAAGGTTTTCGCGACGAGATGCGCGACAAGATACTTCGCGGCACGGCGCACATTACCGTAATGCGCGCGGACGGCCAGGCGCTGGCCGACTATCGCCAGGTAGGGGCGCAGGTTGCGAGCGTCGCCGGGGTCACAGGCGCCGCCGGCACTACCTATGATGGTGCGGTGATCATTGGCCCAAAGGGCTCGGCGTATGGCGTCCTGCGCGGCATCGATCAATCATCTTCTCAAGTAACCAATGACATTGCTGCCACGCTCGTTCGCGGATCTGTCTCAACCGTATTTCAACGTGGTGCCGACGAGCAATCGCTGCCCTCTGTCATTCTGGGCGCCGAACTGGCGACGCGCCTTGGTGTCGATATAGGCGATACTGCAGACGTAATTTGCGCGCAGCCAGCCCTCTCCTCCCCGAGCTCGAGCCGGCGGCGGGTACAAGTGGCGGGAATTGCGCGCACCGGTTTATTCGAGTACGACTCGACATGGATTTATTTACCGCTCGACACTGTCGCTATTTTCAACGGTGATGCTAGCGCGGCGTCAATGGTAAGCGTACAAGTTGCGGATATTTACAATGTCAAAGAAACGGCGGCGCAGATAAGGCAAAAACTTGGCAATCCGTATCTTGTAGTTGATTGGCAGGAAGCGAATCGCCCGTTATTTACGGCGCTGACGCTCGAGCGGCGTATCGGCATCATCATCATTGCGCTGATAGTTTTGATTGCCGCGCTAAACATTACGACCACGCTAATTCTTCTGGTCATGGAACGACGTCGCGATATTGCGATCCTTAACGCGATGGGCGCGACGTCGAACGGCATCATGACAATTTTCGTAATCGAAGGCGCCATCCTCGGCTTGTGCGGAGCGGTCGCCGGAGTCTTGCTGGGCGCGATCGCCACTGTGCTTGCCAATCGTTATCACTTGATTAGTTTGCCGGCGGATGTCTATTCAATTAGCAACGTGCCCTTGCACCTTAACCGTTACAACATGATTCTTGCGGCGTTGATTGCTTTAACGCTGAGCATTCTGGCGACGGTTTATCCGGCACGGGCAGCGTCCAGGCTTCATGCTGCTGAACTGCTGCGCAACTCTTAGAATTTAGTCCAATGCCCAAAGTCCAAAGTCCAAAGTTCGGTGACGGGACGACGTATTCGACCACGGATAGGCCGCTAGAGAACAAACCGCTGGGCCAGCGCGCCCACCGTTCGCCAGCGGACGTTGGACATTCGACTCTGGACATTAGACTAACCGTCACCGATCTACGTAAGTCTTTCCACTCGCCCGATGGCGAACGCCTCGAAGTTTTGCGAGGCATCTCTTTTTCAGCGCGACCTGGTGAAACGATTGCAATCGTAGGAGCGTCGGGCGCGGGCAAGTCAACTCTGCTGCACCTTATCGGCGGTATCGAAGCACCCGATCATGGCAGCATTAAGCTTGGTGGGTTTGCAATCGAGAGCGCCAGCCGTGCTGAATTGGCGCGCTACCGCAACCGCCAGGTCGGTGTTGTTTTTCA
The DNA here is from genome assembly GCA_036265575.1 of Pyrinomonadaceae bacterium. Classification (GTDB taxonomy): domain Bacteria; phylum Acidobacteriota; class Blastocatellia; order Pyrinomonadales; family Pyrinomonadaceae; genus PSRF01. The sequence goes on along the minus strand of DATAOU010000107.1, from coordinate 550 downwards.
GTTTCATCACCTGTTGCCGGATTTGACAGCCGCCGAAAATGTTTGTTTCCCCTTGATCCTGGCGCGACAGAGCCGGCGCCCTGCGTTGCGCAGCGCTCACGAAGCGCTTGATCGAGTAGGCCTCGGGTCCCGAGCGTCACATCGAATCACCGATCTTTCGGGCGGTGAGCAACAGCGCATAGCGGTGTGTCGAGCATTGATCGCCGAGCCGTTACTGGTTTTGGCGGATGAGCCTACGGGAAACCTCGATTCAATTAGCGGTGGTTTGATAGAAACTGAACTGATGGCCTACGCAGCTTCTCGTCCAGCGATCCTCATCATTGCTACGCACAGTCAGGCTTTGGCTGGCCGTTGCGATCGCCTCCTGACGTTGGAGGGCGGCAGATTTACAGGGAACTGATGTGCAACTGAAAAGCGATATCGTTTAAGAGTTTATTACCCGGGAAACCAAACAAAGCTTTTGGCCCTCTCACTGTTGGGTTATAATGCCGCCCAGTTGCCGGGCGATTGGATTTTTCGCCCGGCATGGTAATCATAGGCCCTTTTGCAG
>DATAOU010000106.1:0-13775 GCA_036265575.1 Pyrinomonadaceae bacterium | reverse complement strand
TTGCTGTCAGTTCGACCGGCATCTATTGCCGGCCATCGTGTCCGTCACGACGCCCGAAGCGCGAGAATGTTTCATTTTTCCCGTTGCCTGCTGCCGCAGCGAACGCCGGCTTCCGTGCCTGTCTGCGGTGTCGTCCCGACGATGCGCCGGCGTTGGATCCGCAGTTGGCTATGGTGCAGGAAGTTTGTCAGCTGATTGAAAGCAGTGATGGCGAACCGATCACCCTTGAATCGCTGAGCGAACAAGTTGGTGTCAGCGCGTTCCATTTGCAGCGAACGTTCAAAAGCATCATGGGAATGTCGCCGAGCGAATATGCCGAGACGCGGCGCATCAACAAATTCAAGCAGCGTGTTCAGGCGGGCGAGAAAATTACCGATGCGATTTACGATGCTGGCTTTGGTTCCAGCAGTCGTTTGTATCAGCTTGCGTCTTCCCAGTTGGGTATGACGCCGGCGACGTATGGTAAAGGTGGGCGTGGCGCGGTAATTCGCTACGCGATAGGTGACAGTCCGCTAGGTCGCTTACTAATCGCGGCAACTGACAAAGGTGTGTGCTCTGTGCGGTTGGGTGATTCAGATGACGAACTCACGACTGAACTAGGACGTGAATTTTTCGCGGCTGAAATTTTCTTAGATGAAACCCGGCTGCGCCCCGCTCTCGCTGCTGTTGTGGATCATTTAAACGACAAGACTCCGCGGATAGACTTGCCGCTCGATATCCGGGCCACTGCTTTCCAACGACAGGTATGGCAAGAACTGCAAAACATTCCCGCGGGCAAGACCTATTCCTACAGCGAGGTCGCTAGAGGGATCGGCCAGGATAAAGCTGTGCGCGCAGTCGCGCGCGCCTGTGCCACTAATCCGGTAGCCTTGGTTATCCCTTGCCATCGAGTGATACGTGAAGACAAAAGCCTCGGCGGTTATCGCTGGGGCCTCGACCGCAAGAAGAAGCTCCTCGAAATGGAAGCTCGCGGCAAGTAAACACTTCCCCCAAGCCCGCACTGACCTGGCAGGAGAAGTCAGTTACTTCTTCCACCAGCCACAACCGGCGATTGAGCCGGGTCTTTCCTTGTTTTTCCGGTCAATTTGAGCGAAATGGCCTTTTTGGCCAGCCGGTTGCGCGTTAATTAGTGAGGAGAGAAACCATGTTAAAAATTTTAGTGATCGGAATAGCAATTTTAATTGCAGTAGCCAACGGTTCGGCGCAAACTAGCGGCGTAAAAAGGTATGTATCGCACAAGCCGGGCATTGTGCGTGTCGGTCCAACGACAACTTATCTGAAAGAAGGATTGAGCACCGAACAGGTGATCCGGCTTTTAGGAACGCCGTCTGCCATTTATGAAAGCACTGAGAATAATTCGACTGTGACGACTTATGAATTTCCACGCGCCGAGGGCCGAGTCTTGATCGCAAAGTTTGTAGGTAATGCGCTGATTGACTCCAGAATTGAAACACGAGTTCAAGTCGCACAGTCTCGTTGATGTTCACGACGATTCGATTGCAGAAATGCAAAGCGAGGCACTATGAAGTCCACTTTAAGTTTAATTCTATTGCTTGCCCTGTTGCCCGTACTCAGCGCGAACGTCTCCGCCGAAGGCACTTCCGATGCAGCGCAAGGCGTCGCGGATTTGCGAGCGCAGTTAAGCGACGTTCAGGCTAAAGAAAATGAACTGCAAGCACGAGCGCGCCAGTTGGACGAGGATCTCAAACCAGAGAACATCGAGCGTTCGTTGGCCGGCGTTGGATCAACCAAACCTGAAGAGTTGCGCGAACAGCGACGACGTCAACTGACCATTGAGCGAGACAGTGTGCGCACTCAACTGAATTTATTGGCGACCAGCCGTGAACGCCTGGAGGCGGCCATTCGCCGGGCTGATGGTGTCGCGTACCAACAGAGCGCAGAGGGCTTTGCTACGCCACAGAACAAAACCATGATAGTTCAGGGTGCAGGCAGCACCCGCTGGACAGTTCTCGGCCTGAGCGGCGTTGTGGCCCTTTTGGGGATTGCTTTCGTTATCGTGTTGGTTTTCTGGAGGAATCGAGCTCGGTCACTCGACGGTCACTGACTTCGCCAGATTTCGCGGCTGGTCTACGTCGCAGCCGCGGCGCACGGCGATGTGATAGGCCAGCAATTGCAGCGGGATGATTGAAAGAATCGGACCAAGCAGATCGCTGGCGGGCGGAATGCTAATCACGTGATCAGAGACTACTGAAGACATCGTGTCGCCCTCAGTCAGAACTGAAATCACAATACCTTCTCGCGCTTTCACTTCAACAATATTTGAATGGGTCTTTTCGTAACGCAGTTCTGACGAGCGGTTGCCGTCTTCACGCGTGTTGATGAACATCACCGGCATACGCTCGTCGATTAAAGCGTTTGGCCCATGCTTCATTTCACCGGCCGGGTATCCCTCCGCGTGAATGTAGGAAATCTCCTTCAGCTTTAACGCGCCTTCCAAAGCTACGGGAAAATTTATGCCGCGGCCCAGATAGAGAAAATCCGTGACGCGGAAAAATTCTCTTGAGAGTTCTTCAATTTCGTCCGATTCGTTGAGCAGGTGTTCGAGCTTGACGGGCAACTCCGCCAATTGCTGCGCATGGTGCTTTGCTTGTTCAGTCGATAACGTGCCGCGAATATTGCCAAGATAAAGCCCGAGCAAATAGAGCGCGACCATCTGGCAGGTGAAAGCCTTAGTGGAGGCGACTCCGATTTCGGGACCGGCGTGTGTTAGCACAGTGCCGTCGGCCTCGCGCGTAATCATCGAGCCAAAAACGTTGCAGATGGCCAGCACTTTGCTGCCCAGCTCTTTTGCTTCTCTTAAAGCAGCTATGGTGTCAGCCGTTTCCCCCGACTGCGAGATAACGAGCAACAGCGTGTTCTCATCCATCACCGGATCGCGATAACGAAATTCCGATGCGTAATCAACTTCGACCGGAATTCGCGCAAGCTGCTCGATCATGTACTTGCCCGCCAGGCCTGCGTGCCATGAAGTGCCACACGCGGCAATCTTGATCGAAGTAAACTTTTTAAAGTCAGCTTCGGTAATGTTCTTCATCTCGTCGAGAAACACGCGGCCGGTGTCCAAAGAAATGCGGCCCTGCACTGTATCTCGAACTGAGCGCGGCTGCTCGTAAATTTCCTTCAGCATGAAATGTTTGAAGCCGCCCTTTTCCGCCATGATCGGATCCCAGGTGATACGTTGGATCGCAGGCTGGACCGAGTTTCCTTCAAAGTCAGTGACGCGAACGGCATCGCGGGTGAGGATAGCCATCTCGCCATCGCCAAGGAAAAAGACATCACGCGTGTGTTGCAGAATCGGCGGAATATCGGAGGCAACAAAGAACTCGCCATCACCCAAACCAATAACGACCGGCGGCCCCTGGCGCACGGCGATGATCGTGTCAGGCTCATCGGCATTGATAATCGAGAGCGCGAAGATCCCTTTCAGATCCAACATGGCGCGGCGCACCGCGTTTTCAAAATTGTGATCCTCTTTTAAGTACTCTTCGATCAGGTGCGCGATGATTTCCGTGTCAGTTTCAGTAACGAACTGATGATCTGTTTTGCGCAGGCGCTCTTTGAGCTGCAGATAATTTTCGATAATACCGTTGTGGACCACAACCACCCGGCCGGTGCAATCGCGATGCGGGTGTGCATTTTCTTCAGTCGGCCGGCCGTGAGTGGCCCAGCGCGTATGGCCAATGCCGTAGGTGCCATCTAGCGGACTTAGACGGATCGTTTCCTCAAGATTGCGAAGTTTACCTTCGGCCCGGCGTATTTCGAGATCGTGGCCCTCGTTGACGACGGCGATGCCTGCCGAGTCATAGCCGCGATATTCCAGCTTGCGCAGGCCCTCGATGATTAAGGGCACGACCTGTTTGTTCCCAACGTAGCCCACAATTCCACACATATATTTTCCTTTAATAAAAGTGCTGGGTGCTCAGTGAGTGACAAGAAGTTCAGAGTACAAGCTTTAGCCTGCCTCTAACGGGCCCAGAGCAACCTGAAGGTTGTACTCTGAACTTCTTGTCGCTGACTCAACACTCGGCTCTTTCCCTCTTCACTTTTCTGTCTTCAACTTTTTCTTGATCACTGCCGGAACGCCCGCAACTAAAGTGTCTGGCGGCACGTCCTCAGTAACAACTGAGCCTGCGGCCGTAACCGAGCCTCTGCCGACAGTTACTGGCGCGACCAGCATTGTGTCGGAGCCGATGCGCACGTTGTCTTCGATGATTGTTGGATGCTTGTACTTGCCATCGTAGTTACAAGTTACGGTGCCGGCGCCGATATTAGTATTTTCGCCTATTGTTGCATCGCCCAGATAGGTGAGATGCATAGACTTTGATTTGCGGCCAAGGCGCGATTTTTTTACCTCGACGAAGTTACCCACTACGGCGCCTTCAGCGATCACTGTGTTCATGCGCAGGTGCGCGAACGGTCCCACCGCACAGTTTGATTCAACTGTTGAATCCACTATGACGCAGTGGTCTTTTATTAGCACGTTGTTACCGAGTCGAGAGTTAGTGATTCTTGAGCCGGAATGAATCTCGCAACCGTCGCCAATCACTGAATCACCCTCAATCGCAACATCCGGATAAATAACACAATCCTGACCGATCGCGGTCCCGGCGCTGATGTATGCACGAGACGGATCGAGAAAAGTCACTCCGACTTCCAGCATCAATTTGCGAACGGTGTTGCGCCGGAGAAGGTTTTCGAACTCTGCCAGTTCTGCACGCGTGTTGATGCCGGAAACTTCGCGCGCGTCATTATGCAGAAGAACGTTCACCTTCTCGCCTTGCTTCAGAAGGATCTCAGCAACGTCAGTTAGATAAAACTCGCCTTGATCGTTGGCGGGCGTGACACGATCTAGTGCCGCCAATAACTTTTGGCTGTCGAAGCAATAGATTCCGGAGTTGATTTCCCGGATTTTGCGTTCTTCACCGCTGGCATCGCGTTGTTCGACAATGCGTGCAAAACCGTCATTCGAATCTCTTACGATCCGGCCGTAGCCAGTTGGGTTCTCCAGCCGCACGCTCAGAATGGAACACGCTGCGGCGCTCGACCGATGGTCAGCAATGAAGCGCTCCAGGGTCTCTGGTTTCAACAACGGTACGTCGCCGGACAGAATGACCAACAGGGAATTGCGATTTTCAAGGTGAGCACGTGCGGATAACACCGCATCCGCAGTTCCACGTTGCCGCTGCTGCGTTGCGAACTCAGCCAGACCGCCAACTTCCGTATCTACAGCCTTCATCACTTCGCCTGCCTGATGACCGACGACAACGAAGATTTTTTCAGGATTAAGAGATTTCGCGGTGCGGCAGACATAGGCGATCAGCGGCGAGCCGCCCAGCTCGTGCAGCACTTTCGCGCGCTTGGATTTCATTCGCGTGCCGAGACCGGCGGCGAGAATGAGTACGTCCAGCGATTGAGGCGTTTGGCGCGAGTGCGGCAGGGGCTGTTTTTGCATTCGGTTATGCGGGCACCGGGCGTGTTGCGGCTTGTTGGTGACAGGACATCACGACGCGGGCCAGCAGCGTGGAGTCATGCCGCACCTTTTCACCTTCTTCGAGCAGGTTAGTGCGGATGATTTGGGTTGACTGATTAAGAGCTCCTGCCAGCGAATCATCATCAATTCCGATTTGCCGCGCGCCTTCTTGTGCATAACGAGCAGCTTGATCGGCGGTGATGCGTCGATCGTTAACTATCACATAATCAAACTGAATTTCCGGAGCGTACTGCTTAATCGTCTCGAGGTGTTGCCCCGCTGAGTAGTTATCAGTTTCACCAGGTTGTGTCATCAAGTTGCAAATGAAAATCTTGGTGGCGCCACTTTCTCCGATGGCCTGAGACACGCGCGCAACTAGCAGGTTTGGCAGGATGCTGGTGTAAAGCGAGCCGGGACCAAGCGTAATAACGTTTGCGGCGCGGATAGCTTTCAATGCCTGCGGCAGCGGCAGGCATTGCTCCGGTTCAAGCCGAAGCCGCCGAATCGGAATTCGCGATGCCGAGATTTGAGTCTCGCCAAGCACAACTGAGCCGTCTTCCAGCTCCGCAACCAAACGAACATCGCTAATGGTTGACGGAAAGATGTGGCCTTTGCTGGCCAGCACTTCCGACGAAAGACGAACCGCCTCGGTGAAATCGCCGGTGACTTCAGTAAGTGCAGCAAGAAACAGATTCCCAAAACTGTGACCACCGAGCTCACCAGAGCCGCGAAAGCGATGCCGGAAGAGCCGCGAAAGCAAAGTTGAATCTTCGGAAAGCGCAATCATGCAGTTGCGAATGTCACCTGGGGGCAGCATTTGCAACTCGTCACGCAAACGTCCGGAACTACCGCCATCGTCCGAGACAGTAACAATCGCGGAGAGGTTTTCAATCCAATACTCCGAAGAGTCCCGCTCATCCACCAGGCGTTTCAACCCAGCGAGCAGCGTAGAAAGGCCGGTGCCGCCGCCAAGCGCAACCAGATTAAGGCCGGGTTTTCCAGAGGACAGATAAGACAAACTTAGCTTCTCCGACGTAGGGTGAGCGAGTTTAGCGCGCTCGGCAGAATGATACCTAAAAGGCGAATGCTTTCAAACTACTGGCTCAGGGAATAATCAGGAAGGCGGATGCTACAGGCGCGGTTGAAAAACCAGGCGGTCGAAATCTGGGTCGTTACGGAGAGAGGTCAGGTCGTGATCGTGTTGCGCGCGAACGCGTAAGGTTGGTTGCAAATCCAGCGCACGCTGCAGTGATTGCAGCGCCAGGTCGAGTGACCCCAGTCTGGCGCGCGTCGCAGCTAGCCCGTAATGAATGTGAGCGGCCTCCGGCTCGCGCTTCAACGCCCGCTCAAACATTTCCTGCGCGGCTACATATTCACCGCGGTTTAGCTCGATCACGCCACGATCGTAAAGAGAGTCGGCATCTCGCGGCAAAATACTTTCAGTCCTCATTCGGGAGTCAGCAACAGCAAGGTAAGTTCGTGCCCTTGCGGCCACCTCGGAAACTTTTGCGTATTTCTCAAGCAGCGCCCGAAACTGGTTGCGAGCTTCGCCAAAATGACCGCGGGTGAATTCTTTGTGTGCACGCTCAAATGCTTTCAACGCAGCGGACTCGTCCACTGTCGGCTGACGCGGTGGTGCAGGGGCAACCGGAATTGGACGAAGGGCGCGAACGGCCGCGAGCTTCTGAGTCTTTTTGACTCCCGGTAGCGATGGCTTACTGTGCTTGGCTACCTGAGGCTTCCGCGGAGCTGCTTTGTGGGCAACTGGTTTCTTCGAGAGCTTCTTTGCGACGACTTTTTTTGACGCAACCTTCTTGCTTTTTAAAGCCTTGGGCTTAGCGCTTTTTCTGGCTGCTGGCTTATGAGCTGCGGCGCGCTTCGCTTTTGGACGCGCAGTCTTTGCGTTCGTTGCTCGTCGCTTGGCTGCTGTTTTGGACACAGCTTTACGAACGGCGGCACGTGACGTTGACCGTCTAAGACCTTTGGTGACTGCACTCATGGAAGAATCAAAATGACAGGTGGATAGTGGCGCAATTGCTGCGAAGTTGCGGTGGGAGAGTAACATAGCTGTGCTGGCAATTCAACGTGAAATGAGGATTTTGCCCCTTTTCGAACTTCGATCAGAGCGACAAATCGCGCAAAGCGCAAACAAGTGAAAACACTTGTAGCACATTGTTGGCTATGTTACATTGCCTTGCGGCTGCTCGACTGAACAGCCAATCCGCCAGGACAAACTTTGAACCCAGAAAATCGCTTTGTTTTCAACGGCTTGCCCGACGAAGCCACGGCATAACCCGCCCGTAGTCGCTCCCTCATTAGCACTAAAACGAAAGTTGTACTGATGGCAGACACGCCTATCACTTTACACGAGCGCCAGTACCACCAGCTTAAAGCTGTACTCGCTCGCCTGCGCATGGATTCGTCAGCGCGGGTGGTGTTTCTGGTGGATAAAGACGGGCAGGAGATTGCCGTTCAAGGCGAGATCGGAAATCTTGACACAACCAGCTTGGCGTCACTTGCGGCTGGTAACGTCGCAGCAACGGGCGGCATGGCTCAGCTCATCGGCGAGAAAGAATTTCCAACTCTCTCCCATGAGGGAGCGCATGAAAGCATACACATTTCTGTGATCGGACGGATGCTCTTGATCGTCGTCTTCGATGGCCGTTCCAGCCTCGGTTTGGTCAAGCTGAGATCAAAACAAGTGTCCCAGCAGTTATCAGCCATGATGGAAGAAATTGAGAATGCCCCGAAAGACGATTCAGACTCACCTTTCGCCGAAATCACGGACGAAGACATCGATAGCCTTTTCCAATAAACCCCTCCCAGGGTGAATGCCTTATGACCTTTATCAATTACGCATCGCGAGAAATTAACTGCAAGATCGTTTATTACGGGCCAGGACTCTGTGGTAAGACGACCAACCTGCAACACATCTTTGAGGCCACCGCGCCGCAAGCACGCGGCAAGCTAATTAGTCTCGCGACCGAAACCGATCGCACTTTGTTCTTCGACTTTATGCCGTTGGAACTGGGAACTGTGCGCGGCTTCAAAACACGCTTCCATCTTTACACCGTCCCGGGCCAGGTTTTTTATGACGCGTCACGCAAGCTCATCCTGAAAGGTGTTGACGGCGTAGTGTTCGTAGCCGACTCGCAGGAAGAGCGTATGGATGCCAACATCGAATCGCTTTACAACCTTGAAGAGAATCTGAAAGCCCAGGGCTACGACTTAATGAAGCTGCCGTACGTTTTGCAGCTGAACAAACGGGATTTGCCGAACATTATCCCGGCCGCCGATTTGACGGCGGAATTGAAACGGAAAGAAGAGCCGGTCGTGGAGGCAGTCGCCTCAAGTGGAGCGGGAGTTTTTGATACTTTGAAGGCAGTGGCTAAGCAGGTCCTGACTGAACTGCGTAAAGGATAGACGGTCAATCATTCAAGCGATTTCAACATCAACAGACCGTCGCCGCCATTTGAATAGTATTTCGGCAGTCGCTGAGTAATTGCGTAGCCCAAATGCTGGTAAAGCTTCTGGGCGGGAATATTAAGTGACCTCACTTCCAACCGCACGATTCGCACATTTCGTTTTCTAAATCCCTTTTCAACTTCAGCCATGAGGCGTTGACCAAGGTGACGGCGCCGGTGTTCAGGTGCAACGCCAACCGTCGTGATGTGTCCGGTGTGATCCGGTTCAATCAAGCCAATCACGAAACCGACCATAGCGCCACTGGACGTTGCGGCCCGATAGGAAACTGATTCCGGCGCGGTCAGAAGATATTCGAAAGTTTCGCGGCTGTAAGCTTCGCCGTCTACAAAACAACGCTGATCGAGGCGCCAGCAATCGTCGAGATTGGAAATCGTAAGCGGACGAATATCATAGCGCGCGCTTACTGCGACCGGAGTCGTTATTTCGCGTTCGGGGACGTAATCCTCCGGCGGCGGCGCCCACAAACGAGAACGAATTTTCTTTAAGACTGCCATGCGAAATGCAAGTAAGATACTCTGGGTTGGCTCTAGTCTAACATCATCGTTTTGATATGCACTAGATCACAAACATACAATCGCCGTAGCTATAGAAACGAAATCGGTTCTTTACCGCATAGCGGTAAGCGTCCAACACTAAATCCCGCCCAGCGAAAGCAGAAACCAGGATTAACAGCGAGGAACGCGGCAAATGAAAGTTTGTCAGCAGTGCATCCACCGCGCGAAATCTATAACCCGGCTTGATCGTTAGCTCGGTAGCGCCGTTTCCCGCGGTAATAGTGCCGTCCGCTCCCGCCGCTGTTTCCAGTGCGCGAGTAGTGGTTGTCCCGACGGCAATAACACGTCCTCCGGCCGCGCGCGCCCCGTTAATCGTCCTGGCAGCGTCGTCGGAAATGCTAAAAAATTCCGCAGCCACTCTGTGCTTTTCAATTTCTTCCACGCGTACCGGCTCAAAGGTGCCATAGCCGACATGAAGCGTTATTTCAGCAATGCGCGCACGGCGTTTGCGAACAGCCTCGGTAATTTCAGGGGTGAAGTGTAGTCCTGCAGTTGGCGCGGCAATCGCCCCTCGTTCTTGCGCGAACATAGTTTGGTACCGCTCTTTGTCGCTGTCTAAGCTTCCGCCGGCGCGCTTGATGTAAGGCGGAAGCGGTGTCTGGCCCACTTCATCGATCAATGACGCCAGGGGTTTTTGGCCGCTTAGCTTCAGCGTACGCAGGCCTCCCGTTGAAGCTGCAACCACTTCAGCCCGCAAACTTGAATCGCCAAAGCGCACTTGTGCTCCTTCGTTCAAACGATGGGCCGGCCTCACCAACCCCTCCCACAGCGATGGTTCAATTTCGCGAAGAAGCAATATCTCCACCCGACCTCCTGAGGGGTAGCGTTGCCCCAGCAAGCGCGCCGGAAACACGCGCGTGTTGTTGATAACCACGACGTCCCCCTCGCGCAACAACTCAGGAAAGGACGAAAAGCCGTCTTCGCTCCAGCTTTTCGATTCCCTCTCTACAACCATCATGCGCGAGGCATCGCGGCGTTCCAACGGTTCCTGTGCAATCAATTCTTCAGGGAGCTCGTAGTCGAATTCTGAAAGGTGCATTGCTGCAAGCGGAGGGTCACAGGGTTGAAGGAAAGTGCGGATGCTCGCGATGGAACACTGCAGTGAGTTGAGCGCCAAACAAGAGAATCAAACTTGAAACGTAACTCCAGGTGAGCACAGCAACAACAGCGCCGACGGAACCGTAAATTTGATCGTAATGGAAGTAACCAAGACTCCAGGCAAACACATACTTCGCCACCTCCCACAGGACTCCAGCAACGATTGCGCCGGGCAACGTGTCGCGTAAAGTAACCCCGGAACGGGGCAGGAAGCGATAGACGGCGACGAATAGAAGAACCGTAATAAGGAAGCTCAAGACCGCGAAGATGCCTTGCCAAAAAACACTGCCGACCGCCAGCAGGATGGGATATCTCTCAATCTGGCGCGGCGAAAATCTGCCGGCAACATCCCGCAAGGCAACCAGCCAGGAAGTTATTAGCACGGAAACAGAAAGCAGCACGCCAACGATCCCAATCATCCCGATAGTTATGGCGCGTCCGTGCCAGAAGGTCCGCGAGATCGTACCCCAAATTCGGTTTAAGGCGCGCTCAAGAACGGCGAAAACCCAGGAACCGGCCCACAACGTCACGATGACGCACGTGATGATTATTCCAGTAGTCACGGACGACAACGAGCGTACTGTGTCGCGTAAAAAGTTGCTCGAGCCCGGGTAAACATCGGCTGCGTGTCGCAGCATTTCCGCGCCTGCAGGTATCTGATTGCTTAATGCCAACATCAACAACAGCGCGGGAAACAAAGTCATCAGACCGAAATAACTCATCGCGGCCGCTGAGGTGTATAAATCGTTTTCGTGAAACTGATGCAACGTGTGACTAATAATTGAGCGCCAGGGACCGGCGTTGCGGACACCGAAAGAATGACGAGAAAAGGAAGATAGCTTTCGCATTTAAGAAAACGCAGAGTTATGAAAGATTGATTAATCAACCATAACAAATTCTTTACTGCGAATCGAACAGGCTGGGCTTAAACGGATTGGTGGGCGAGATACCAAAGTGGTCGTAAGCAAGACGCGTCGCCATGCGGCCCCGTGGAGTGCGATCCAGAAAGCCGATTTGAATCAGATAAGGCTCAATGATTTCCTCAATTGAATCTTTCTCTTCGTGGATGGAGGCCGAAATAGTCCCGAGGCCAACCGGACCCCCATTAAATTTCTCGATGATTGTAAACAACAGTTTGCGGTCCATTTCGTCAAGACCATAAGTGTCGACTTCCATGCGATTGAGCGCGTCGTTGGCCACTGCCTGCGTAATCCTGCCGTCGTAGTCAACCTGCGCGTAATCGCGAACGCGACGCAGCAAGCGATTGACAATGCGCGGTGTACCGCGTGAACGGCGGGCAATCTCGCGCGCGCCATCATCGTCGATCTCCACTCCCAGGATTTGCGCCGACCGTTTGCAAATTATTTCCAGGTCATCGTGCGGATAAAAATCCAGGTGAAAGACAATGCCAAACCGTCCTCGCAATGGTGCTGTGAGTAAACCAGCCCGCGTCGTTGCACCAACCAAAGTAAACTTCGGCAACTCGAGTTTAATTGACCGCGCACCCGCGCCCTGCCCAATCAACAAATCGAGTTGATAGTCCTCCATTGCCGGATAGAGTTTCTCTTCCAGCGCCGGCAAGAGGCGATGAATTTCATCGATGAAGAGGACGTCGCCTTCCTGAAGATTGGTCAAGAGCGCCGCTATGTCTCCGGCTTTTTCGATTGCCGGTCCGGCAGTCGAGCGCAGTTCCGCGCCCATTTCGTTAGCGATGATGTTGGCGAGCGTTGTCTTACCCAGGCCGGGTGGGCCGGTTAATAGCACGTGATCCAGTGCTTCTTTCCGGTTAAGCGCGGCCTTCATGTAAACACGCAGATTTTCTTTCACCTGGCGCTGGCCGATGTACTCGCCTAGTTTCGCCGGGCGGACCGTCAGCTCAAACTGACGCTCATCGTCGCTGAGCGGCGTATCGCGAACGCGTGCTGGTTGTTCAGTTGACATAGGTGCTGTAAAGCAAACTGTTAGTTTGCGGCGGTTCCCCAGCTTTAAAGGTGAGTGGCAACGAGCCACCGCAAACTAACAGTTTGCTTTACACCTTTGCCAGCTTGCGCAAACTGCGGCGCAGAATAACCTCGACAGAGATATCGCCGCCTTCATCAATCGCCGCAGTGACAGCCTTTTCCGCGGCGTTGCGTTGATACCCGAGGTTTACCAGCGCGGACAACACATCCGACCGCATAGAGTCTTCCGTCAAAATGGGCGCGCCCGTTTCGCTCTTGGCGCCCAGCTCTTCTTCAAGCTCGGCGGACGATAATGAGGCGACCTTATCGCGCAACTCCATGACCAGCCGTTCCGCAGTTTTGCGTCCCACTCCTGGAATCAACGTCAAGCGGGCCAGGTTGTTCGTCCTGATCGAAGCGATCATTTCGTCGGCGCTCATTCCTGACAACAAGGTAATGCCGAGTCGCGGGCCAATGCCGCTGACGGAGATTAAGCGCAGGAACAGTTCACGTTCACGCGCGGTCTTGAAGCCATAAAGTTGCAGCGCATCTTCGCGCACATGCGTGTAGATGCGAAGCTGCACATTCGAACCCGCGTCTTCGAGATCGTAGAACGTGGAGACGGGAATGTTTACCTCATAGCCAACTCCAGCGACATCCAGAATCACCGAATTTGGCTGTTTGGAAAGAAGCGTGCCCGATAAATGTGCGATCATTGAAGCAGGTCTGGTTGAGCAATCACGTGAACGAGCGCGATTGTAGTTGATGCCGCCGGTAGTTCCAAGTTTCGAGTTTCGAGTCGGCATTCCGAATTCGGAACTGGAAACTCGCAACTCGAAACTATCAGGCATTGGGTCTATACTTACTGCCAGGCCCCGCGAAATGAAATCAGAGAAAATTTCAGAACTGACTACTAACCGCTTGAGCGTTTACCTGCGCTGTCTGAATACGCTTGCTGGCGCCGGCATAAAGACGATCTCTTCACAGGCGCTGGCCGAGCAGTTCAATCTAAACTCTGCTCAAATTAGGAAGGATTTGGGCTATTTTGGCGAGTTTGGCGTGCGCGGCGTCGGCTATTACGTGGCTGATTTGCGCGAACATATCACCAAAATTCTGGGTTTGGACAAGCCGCATCGAGTGGGCATCGTGGGCGCCGGGCGTTTGGGAACAGCGCTCGCGAACTATCGCGGCTTTTCAAAATCAAAC
>DATAOU010000105.1:0-11027 GCA_036265575.1 Pyrinomonadaceae bacterium | reverse complement strand
AGGTGTGTCATCCAACAAAGAGGCAAGCCCGCGGAGCGGACGGCAGAGTTAGGGAATGTGAACGCTGTCGCCCGCCCCGCGGGCTCAAACGTTTTTAATTCCTATCTGTCCTGGGGTTTCGCTCCGCTTCACCCCAGGTTTTACGCTACCGCCTGCTCCGCAGGCTGAGATGATTTATGTCTCTACCAAATGCATTAACGATCGCGGGTTTTGATCCATCGGGCGGCGCCGGCGTGCTTGCCGACGCCCGAACGTTTGCCGCATTTGGCTATCGCCCCTCGGCTGTTATCACTTCAATAACCTTCCAAAATGATCAGCAAGCGACGGGCGCTGTTCATCAAACAGCGACAGCTGTTCGCGGGCAAGTAGATTCGCTGCTGGCACAGTTTCAGTTTGCCTGTGCCAAAACCGGGATGCTGGCGACGCGCGAAGTTGTGCTGGAGGTGGCGCGCATTCTTCGCCAGAGCGAGTTACCCGCGCTGGTTGTCGATCCGGTTATGGTTTCGAGCTCGGGCATGCGTTTGCTGGAAGAATATGCGCTCGAAGTTGTCACCGCGGAGTTGTTTCCGCTCGCGCGTTTAGTCACACCCAATATCCCTGAAGCCGAGGCGTTAAGTGGTTTGAAGATAACTTCAGAAGCAAAGATGCGTGAAGCCGCGACGATCATTCGCGGTATGGGTGCGCGTGCTGTTTTGATAAAAGGCGGGCACTTGGGAGGACAAAAGGCAGAAGTCAGCGAAGCGATTGATGTGCTCGACGATGAGGGAACAGTCACGGTGTTTCGCGCTCAGTTTATTCGCGGAGCTAACATTCGCGGCTCGGGCTGCATGTTGTCAGCGGCGATTGCAGCAGGGTTGGGTAAAGGAATGTCGCTGGAGGATGCAGTTAGGGAAGCAAAAGGGTTTGTGTTGAAAGAACTTCGTCGTGGCTTTGCCACCTGATGTGCGGAAGGGCTGTGCCCTTCCGGCGGCGTTATTATCACATTTGAGGCTACGCCTCCGAAGCCTTTGAGGCGGAGCCTCGCGATTCAAAATAAGCTGACGGAAAGGCGAAGCCTTTCCGCACAGCAAACGGCAGAGCCGGGAAGGTTTACTCTTCGATCGTCACGCGTTCCATCTTCACTTCCGCGGTTGGCTTATCGTTGCGATCGGTTTCACTGGTTGCAATTGCGTCAACCACATCCAAGCCATCAGTCACGCGGCCAAAAATTGTGTAGCTCGGGGGCAACGGATAATCGGCATGCATGATGAAAAACTGCGAACCATTTGTATTAGGCCCGGCGTTGGCCATCGCCACAATGCCCTTCTTGTAACCGCGCTGGTATACCGCTGACGACGCGTCAATCTCGTCGTTAAAGCGGCCGCCCCAGGCAGATTCACCACCGCGGCCGGTACCGGTGGGATCGCCGCCCTGAATCATGAAGCCCTTGATTACTCTGTGAAAAATCACGCCATCGTAATAGCCTTTTCCCGCAAGCGTAATAAAGTTTTCCGTAGTTTTGGGCGCGTCTGATTCGTAAAGCTCGACGCGAATAGTGCCCTTATTTGTTTGAATGGCGGCGGTGCGATTTGGCATGTTTGTCCTTTGAAAACCTCACAGTTTGTTAGTATTGAATGACCAAGATACTTTCTTTAGCCCCGGTTGTCACTTGCGCGAGTAATTGGGAGCGGCCAAGTTTGAAATGCCTCTATCCGTCCTCTGTGTTCACTCTGACTCCGTGGTGAGCAACCGCTGATTAAGATCCACCACGGGGGCACAGAGAACACAAAGAACCCACAGAGAGAATCGACACCTTCCGTCTTGGTTGCCCGGTGCAATAGGATTGCTCCAACTGCTACTAAAGCGCGACTTGGTCGGAACTACAGGCTTGAACATGCTTAGAAAGGCCCGTTAATCCATGAACGTTACGCATCTTGAATGCGCCCTCTGCCATCTTCAGCACGAGGCACGGCGGTTGCTCAACCTTTGTCGTGAATGCGGAAAACCGCTGCTGGTCCGTTATGACCTGAAACAAGCGGGACGCACTTTGACAAAAGAATCGCTCGTTTCCCGGCGCGCAGATCTTTGGCGCTATCGCGAGGTCCTGCCAGTTGAAAACGACGAGAACATCGTTTCGCTTGGCGAAGGCTGGACGCCGTTGCTGCCAGCAAAGAATTTAGGAAAGCAAATTGGATTCGACCACCTCTACATCAAGGACGAGTCGCAAAATCCGACGCAGAGTTTCAAGGCTCGCGGCATGTCGGCGGCGGTCTCGATGGCAAAGGAACTCGGCGCAACCAAGCTCGCTGTTCCTTCGGCGGGCAACGCTGCCGGAGCGCTCGCTGCTTACGCCGCCCGTGCCGGGCTTGAGTGTTTCATCTTCATGCCCGACGACACGCCACGAGCCAATGTGATTGAGTGTGAACAGACCGGTGCGCAGGTAACCTTAATGGCGGGATTGATAACGGACTGCGGTGCGGAAGTCGCGCGGCGCAAAGACGCCGAAGGTTGGTTCGACGTTTCGACGTTGAAAGAGCCTTATCGAGTGGAAGGAAAAAAGACGCTCGGTTACGAGCTGGCGGAACAATTCGATTGGGAACTGCCGGACGTAATCGTTTATCCAACTGGCGGCGGCACAGGATTGATCGGCATGTGGAAAGCATTTGCAGAGATGGAAGCGATGGGCTGGATCGATTCAAAACGCCCGCGCATGGTGACGGTGCAAGCGAGTGGCTGCGCACCAATAGTCAGCGCGTTTGAAACAGGGAAGCGATTCGCAGATGAGTTTGCCGGCGCGGCAACTGTCGCGTCTGGACTGCGAGTACCCAAAGCGATCGGCGATTTTTTGATTCTCGATGCATTGCGAGAATCGGGCGGCACCGCGGTAGCAGTTACCGATCAGGAACTGATCGCCGCGACGAAAGAGATTGGCGCCGCCGAAGGAATCTTTTGCGCACCCGAAGGCGCCGCCTGTTTGCCGGCTCTCAGAAAATTGCTGGCCGCAGACCTGGTCAAGCCGGATGAAAGAGTTGTTTTGTTTAATACCGGCGCGGGCGTGAAATATTTGGAGGCCTTCAGTTGAGAGGAGGTTTGGAGATCCAACGAAGCCGATCAAAATCGAAAAGCTCAGTGTCGGGAAGCCGCCCTTCCCAACCTGCAAATTGAGGCTGCTTGGATCGTTTCGACAAGCGGAGTAGGTACGTCAACGAATTAAGGAGCACGAGAAGTGAAGAAGTTGATTCTTGCATTTACCATTTTGATTGCGTTTGCGCTCAGCGCCGCAGCACAGGCTGCAATGACTCCGTGGATCGTGCAAACGGATCGCGCCAGGTTTGATGAGCTGCGTCGCAGTGGCCTGGAAGCGCTCTACAACCTCGATTACGACAAAGCGCAAAAGGATTTCAAAGAAATAACGCAGCTTTACCCAACTCACGCGGCGGGGCCGCAGCTACTGGCGGCGCGCGTCTGGATCAAAACGCTCTATGAGTCGCGGCGGCTGCAGTCTTCGCTGTACAACTCGGAAAGTTTCTACTCCAGTGGCGACGACAAGGTTGACCCGAAAGTCATCACCGAGTTTCGCTCGTTGACCCGCGAAGCCAAACGACTTTCCGAGGTCCGCCTGAAACAGAATCCGAAAGAGGTTGAAGCGCTTTATTGGTTGGGCGCCACCGAAGGCCTGAAGGCTTCTTTTGAAGAAGCGGTCGAGCGCCGCCACTTTGCGGCCCTAAAAGATGGAGACGACTCTGTTGACCACCATCGCCAGGTGCTGAAACTCGATCCAACTTTCATCGATGCTAATTTAACTGCGGGGCTTTACGAATATGTGGTTGGCTCACTGCCGTTGCCAATCAAAGTTGTTGCCGGCGTCACCGGTTTTCGCGGCTCGAAGAAAAAAGGCTTACAGCTGATCGAACGCGTCTCGCATGACGGGACTTGGGCGCGCGATGATGCCAAGACGCTTTTGATAGTTCTCTACACTCGCGAGAAACGCTATGCGGATGCGCTCGCAAACGCGCGCGAGCTGAGTGCGAAATACCCGCGTAATTATTTGTTCCGTTTGGAAGCGGCGGACGCGCTAGTGGCCCAGGCGGAAGTTGAGCGCACAGCGAAGAACACTGAAGCGGCCGTAAAAGCCGAGCACGAGGCGTTCGCAACGTTTGAAGACTTGCTACACGATCGTTTGGTGCGCGAGACAGTTTCGCGCGCGCTGGATCTGATCCATTTCAAGTACGGCGAAGTGTTGCTGACTGCCGGCGAAGGTGAACGGGCGGCGCGCGAATTTTTGGCGGCTATACGCGTGGAACGAGCGGAACCTTCGCTGGTAACGATGGCGCACCTCTACGCGGCGCGCTCGTATGATCTGGCAGGTAAACGCGAAGACGCGTTGGTCCAATATCGCGAAGTGCTAACGCGGCCGGACATTTATGCGGCGCACGATGAAGCGAAGAGGGGACTCGCCAAGCCCTACAAAATGGAAAGTGCGTTGCCGGAACCACCTGTGTTGGCAGGGAGAATCTAGGACACTTGTTGAGCAAACTGGTAGTTTGCGGTGGCTAGCAAAACTTTTAAGACTGAGTGCTGGCGGTCCACCGCAAACTAAAAGTTTGCTTTACGTTTGAAGCGGAGTAGTTGATGGATAAAAGGTTTCAGGATGCCAAGCGGGAGCAGACAAGCATTCTCGCGCCACTCGAACGAGCCGCATTGCTCAGGTTGGCGGGACGCATGCCGCGCTGGATCAACTCAGATCATCTGTCGCTACTGGGATTGGTGGCGATGTTTATGGCTGGCGTTTGTTACGCGGCCAGCGGGCAGAATCCGCTAATGCTGCACCTCGTGAACGTTTTCATATTTCTCAACTGGTTTGGCGACAGTCTGGATGGAACGTTGGCGCGCTATCGCAACCGGCAACGGCCGCGTTATGGGTTCTATGTGGACCACATCATCGACACCTTTGGCGCGCTGTTCTTCATCTTCGGTTTGGCACTCTCCGGTTTCATGAGCGAGCGCGTGGCGGCAGCGTTACTGATCGTATTCCTGATGCTGGCAATCAATTCCTATCTGGCTGCCTATGCGCTGGGCGTCTTCAAGATTTCGCAATGGAAGTTGGGGCCGACTGAGATGCGCCTGGTTTTGATCATCGGCAACCTGTACCTGCTTCACAGTTCGCATACGCATTTGTTTGGGCGTCGCTTTCTGCTGTTCGACGTCGGCGGGATAGTCGCAATAGTCACAATGGGTATCATGCTGGTGCTTTCGTCCATTAAGAACACGCATGCTCTCTACCAGTTGGAGCGCCTACCGCAACAGTGACAGTAGTAGCCGCCCAGGCGCAGCGAATCACTAGTGGTCTTTCGATGTTTTTGAGCTTCTGCCGAAATCGTCCTAACAATGAGCTCCTGGTTAAAGTTTAATGTAGTCGGCGTGCTTGGCTTTGCTTTACAGGTCGGCGCGCTCTTCGCGCTGACACACACCTCGCGCCCCATTGGCTACTTGGCGGCTACCGTTCTTGCGGTCGAGCTGGCGATACTCAATAACTTTTTCTGGCATCAACTATGGACCTGGCGCGATCGACCATCGTTGTCAATCAACGAAACGCTGGTCCGGCTCGCGAAATTCAACGTCACGAACGGCCTGGTCTCAATCGCCGGAAATCTGATCTTTATGAGCCTTCTGGTTGGTCGGTTTGGCGTGGCAATCGTACTCGCTAACCTAATCAGCGTGCTTGTCTGCTCGCTGCTGAACTTCATTCTTGCCGATCGAGTTGCGTTTAAGGCTATAGCGTAAAAGCAAACTGTCAGTTTGCGGCGGTTAGTTGGCATTCAAAGTGAGTGACAACGATCCGCCGCAGACTAACAGTTTGCTTTACATCGCTTGACGCATTGGTAACTGCCCAAGTACAAACCTATTAATGCCGGATTCACAAACAGGCGACGCGTCGAAAGCGGTTGAGACGTTCGATCTGGTGCGCCGCTTCGGCGATTTTGCCGCAGTCGATCGTCTCAATCTAACTGTGCGGCGCGGCACTTTCTTTGGCTTCCTTGGTCCAAACGGCGCCGGCAAATCCACCACCATTAAAATGCTGACAGGGTTGTTGGCTCCGACCAGCGGGAAGATTCTTGTGCTCGGTCGCGATATTGCCCTCGAGCCTTTGGAAGTAAAGCGCCGAATCGGCGTGGTGCCGGAAGATTTGAATCTCTTCGAGCGCTTAACTGGCGCGGAGATGCTTTCCTTTACGGCGCGCATGTATGGTTTGCAAAAGCCGCAGATTGCCGAGCGCCTGCCGGAACTTTTGGACTTGATGGAACTGCGCGACGAGCCGAAAAAATTAATCGTCGAGTATTCACACGGCATGAAGAAAAAACTTTCGCTGGCCTGCGCTTTGATCCATCGTCCGGAAATTCTTTTCCTGGACGAGCCATTTGAAGGCATCGACGCGATCGCTTCGCGTACCTTAAAGGACTTGCTGTCGCGATTGACCGCGCGGGGGCTAACCGTTTTTCTTACCTCACACGTATTGGAGATTGTCGAACGGCTCTGCAGCGACATTGCCATCATCGCGCAAGGCAAACTGCTCGCTGCCGGCCCACTTGCCGAATTAAAAAAAGGGGTGGGCTTAACCGAACAGGGTGAGCAAAAAGGCCCCGTCTCGCTGGAAGAATATTTTGTTGAAGTGCTCGGCGGCGCACCGCCAACAGGTGAGGAAGAAGTTCTGCAGTGGCTCGGTTAAATATGGGGTCTCTAAGCTTTGCCGGTTCACAGGTTAGTTACTGGGATCGTGTTGCCAACGAAAAACGATTCTCGCATCCACTCAAGTTGGAGTTGTTTGGGCGCTATTCTCATCCGGGTGCTCGCATCCTGGATTACGGCTGTGGTTATGGTCGTACGCTGGCGGAACTTTCGCAGGCTGGTTTTAAGAATTTGGTTGGGGTGGATTCCTCCAAAGCGATGCTCGCACGGGCGCGCGCTACGGTTGCCCATCCGGTCTTGGTTCGCAATGATGAAAACCGTTTACCTTTCACTGATGAAAGCTTCGACGCTATCTTGCTCTTTGCGGTGCTCACCTGCATTCCGGAGAGTGACAAGCAGCGGTCTCTGATGTCTGAATTAGAGCGCGTGTTGCGGCCCGGCGGGTTGCTTTACCTTAGCGACCTGGTGCTGAACACTGATGAGCGCAACCGCAAACGTTATGAGCGTGACGCCGAAAAGTTCAATTGCTACGGAGTGTTTGAATTACCGGAAGGCGTGGTGGTGCGACATCACACCAGCGAATGGATCAGCGAACTGACGCGCTCGTTTCAGCAGTTGGAGTATGAAGCGTTTACTGTCACCACCATGAACGGAAACGCCTCAGCTGCGTTCCAGTCTTTGGGTCGCAAGTCCGATTAGTCGATGGAGGTAGCAAAGTTGTCCCCAGCAACTCTGAGAGGAATTGGAATTGGTTTCCTTGTGGCCGCGGTCGTCATTTCGCTTCTGAATCTTAAACGCGTAGCGAACCTGGGAATGTTGTGGCTTAACGCGCCCCTAATGGTCATTGGTGTAGCTCTCATCGTCATGGCCCGACGCCGGACCTAAGTTTCTCAGTAGATTTCGATAGTTTCAGACGCGCTCATGCGGTGTGTGGGGAATGATCTCGCTAGGTCTTAGCCGCCCTGATATACTTCGCTCGCAACCTCGCACCCCAATAACTCTGAAGCCAAAGGAGTCTCCCATGGCAAATGATCCTGGCCTCGCGGCCGACACTTGCATTTTTATGGAGTCCACTTCCGGCGATGGCGGCGTGCACAATGCGAATGTTTGGTGGCTCAGTCCGGACATTGTGCTAACCGGTCCGGTTTCAGGCGCCGACAAAGCGGACCCGGGCCAAATCAATTCTGTCGACGTCACCATTCACCGCAAGACCGCTGAAAGCAATTGTTTATTTCCCGGTGACGAGGAGCTCTTGGTGGAACTGTGGGTCGGTAATCCCGCGATTGCTATGACGCCCAATAACAATGCGAGCACCAAGCTGATCTTGCAGACTGGTTCAATTGTTCCGATTGAAGGTACTACAAAAACACAACATTTCGACTGGACTCCGCCCTCAGGACTGCCCGCTTCTAGTCCAGAAAGTCCGGGGCACAAATGCCTGATCGCACGTGCCTTTCCTGATAGTTTGATAGCTTCCCAGACAAGTTTTTTCGTTCCCGATGATCAGCATGTAGTTCAGCGGAATATTTGTGTGGTGCCCTGTGGTGGGCCGGGCGCTGCGCGCAAGCCGGGCCCATGCGGCTTTAACGTGCTTACCGCAAATGTAAACGCCAGGGAGCCTGAGCAAGTAACCATCGGCGCCACGTTGGACCTCCGGCCAAACGAATTTGTGCGCAGAACAGTGCTGCAGCGCCTGGAGAAGGAGCCTGGCTTTCGAAAGCTTGCCACACGCGCGCCTCGTGCCTTTCGCTTTGAACTGCGAGACTTTCCCGATGCGAAGATCGTTGACCATTCAACGCCGCAGGGTTGTCTCGGCGTTTTGTTGGGAGGCCAACGCAGATTCGAAGCAAACCTTAAGCTCGAGGCGAACCAGGTCGCGAATCTTAACTTCGTGGCTGATTTGCAGAATGCGGAATTCGGAGACGCATTCATCTTTCACTTGACGCAAACCGGTCCTGCCAATCAACGACAAGGCGGACTGACGGTCGTGATGGTTTCAGGGTGAGTCTGACCGCGGAAAAAACCGAAACAGGAAGTTAGCGCAGCGGAATAAGGAAGAACTCAGCGAACTACGGCACTTCGATAATCAACTCGCGTCCGAAGGTGAAGTTCGGTCGCTTGCGGCCTTTCAAGTACTTCGCCGCAGTTTGTGAAAGCGCCGTGATCAGAATTGGCAACGCAATGGTGGCATCGCAGTTTACATAGGCGCTGTGCGCGCCGCGCGCGAGTTTGCCGTAGACCAGGCTCTCGTCGAATGTAACTGCGTTCGAGCGGCCTCCCGGATGGGGCGCATCAGTCGTGATTTGAATCGCGTACTTATGGCCCTGGTGATGGTTTTTCAGAATGAACGAAGACAGTTCAGTTTGCTGAATGAAGCTCTTCGACGTGCCGCCGCCCAGATTAATAACTCCAGTCAATCGCGCACGCGCCGTAATGTTGGCGATGTCGAGTACGTCCTGGACCAGGTCAAACATGAAACTGTTTTTCTTTTCAAAGCGCGCCGAGGCAATGCCGATCGCGATGCCGCTATCCGCGACTCCGGGGCAAAAAATTGGCACACGCGCCTTATATGCTGACGTCAGCACACCGTCCTCGGTCGCAATTTCGGCCAACTCGCGTCCCAGCAAGTGCAAATACTCGCGCGTGGAATAAGGCCGGCTCTGGTCCAGTTGATTGGTAAAACCTGCGACCCATTCATTCGCTTCACGATATTCTTCGTCACTCGCCAGCAAATCCCACATGCGACTAATCTGCGCTGAATCCAGTTCCGCATCGGTCATGTTCGGGTGCGCCTGGAAATGATAGCGGCCGAGCGTCTCGTGCAGATCATGAAACAGCAGCGAGCCGGAAAGGACCAGCACGTCGACAAAGCGGTTCTTGATCACGTAAGCCAGCAAGCGGCGCATGCCGGCCGGAATCAAGGCCCCGGAACCGGCGACAAGAATCGTCGTGTTGTCGCCCAGCATGTCCAGCCAGATGCGATGGGCTTCAGCCAGTTGTCGGCCGCCAAAACCGGCGCCCTCCATTTTTTCCAGCAGGCCGGCCACCGAGCGATCACGGTCGACCTGAACGGGCCGCGTCGGCGTTGTCAAATACTTTGATGCTTTGGGTTTTCGCTGAGTGACCATAAAGGTTGAACCTCTCGCCTTGCCAGAATGAAAAGAGTCTTACGCGGATCAGTGCTGAGGCGCGATAAATTAATAATCGGTGCTGCGTCGCGAGCGAGTTTTTGCACCATTAACGGAAAGATATGTATAAGCGTCGTAGCGCGACTCGTAAAACTGGGCCAGCTCCGTCCCCTGCGCCTCAGTCAATTCTTCATCCTTGACGCGTTGACTAATAAGACGACGAAACCCGTCATGTAGCATGCTGCGTTCATAGCGCGCGCGTTCGGTGGCTTCGCCCACCGTCGTGCCGCGAATGACCTTTTTAATCAGGTAACCGTCGTCGTCGATATAAATGTGCGCTTCGTGCGGCGCGCCGAAAAGATTGTGATTGTTGCCCATCACCTCCTGGTAAGCGCCTACCAGCAGGAAAGCTAAATAATAGGTTTCGCCCGGTACCAGCGCGTGCAGTTCGAGGACGTGTTTGACGTCGTGCAAATCGACAAATTTATCGACAACGCCATCAGAATCGCAGGTGATGTCGCACAGCGTCGTGTACTCGGTGGGCGGCTTGTTGAGCAAGTGAATGGGGACGATTGGGAATAACTGTCCCAGCGCCCAATTGTCCGGAACTGAGCGAAACACCGAGAAGTTGGTCAAGTACTTGGCGCACAAGATGCGACGCAGCTCTTCGAATTCCTCGGAAACGTACTTTGCTTGTTGTGCGTACTTGTCCGCGCGCTCGCACACATCCCAGAACAACACCTCGCCCTTGGCGCGATCTTCCAGCGAAACGAGACCAAGGTTGAAAAGAGTGAACAATTCTTCGCGGTGCTCGAGCGCGTCATGATAGTACTCGCGGTAATTCTTTACTGTGATCGATTCGCGTAGCTCGCCGAGCTCTGTCACCACTTGCGGATCGTCATCATCAATTTCAATAGGCGTTATGTCTTCAACGACCGTTTCGATTTCATCCTGAACGTTGGTAATCAACAGGGCGTGATAGGCCGCCAGGTACCGCCCTGATTCCTGAATGATGGTCGGATGCGGAACGTTTTCGTCATCGCACACCTGCTTGATCGTGTAGATAACGTCGTTGGCAAATTCCTGCGCGCTGTAGTTGGCCGAAGATTCAAAAGCAGTCTTGGAGCCGTCATAGTCCACCGCCATGCCGCCACCTACATCGAGCAGCTCGATCGGCACCTTCATTTGATAAATCTTGGCGTAGACGCGGGCCGCCTCTTTCATCGCATTCTT
>DATAOU010000104.1:0-6260 GCA_036265575.1 Pyrinomonadaceae bacterium | reverse complement strand
GCATATTGGACCGTTGATGTTGGGCAAGGTGGATCACGGCATTCATTTGATCGTCGGGGCAATCTTTCTGGCTGGAGGTTTGTTCACCAGAAATCCATAAGTTCGCCGCACACATTCGGCGGCCCACGAGTTTCAGGTTGCAAGGACAGGTTGTTGTAAGGGACGCAACTGCGCCCATCAACCCGCAAACCTTGCAACCTGATTCATTTTTGGAATTCGGAACCTGGCGTTGCTCCACTGTCTGCTAGTTGCGAATCAGACTGCGCCGAAATTTCTTCATGAATGACCGCCGACAAACACCGTGGGCAGAGACAATCCTGATCTTTATCGGCAGGTGAAATATGCGGCAGTTGTTCACACCAACATTCATGTTCGGTTCCGGCGCTACACCCAAAGGCTGCGCCGCAGCTTGAGCAAAACTTTTGCTTTGTCATCGTCACCGTTGGAACTCCAGGCGCTGATATCTCTTATTGAAGTGCTACCGGTCGTCAGGTATGCGCGCTAGAAGCTCAACGAAGCGCCGGCGCGGCCCGTGCGTCCCGGCGTTTGAAAGCCGCTTTCAAAGTTGTCGCGATTGAAGAGGTTGTCTATATAGCCAAACACCCGCAAGCGTCGCTGCTCAGCCAGTGGAAACTCGTAACTCGCGCCCAGGTCCGCTTTGACAAGACCCGCGAACCGATAGACCCTTGGAAAGATCGGGGCGAGATAATGGCTCGTGGCTGTCAGGTCAAAGTTGACGAATGCCCGGTGTCCAATTCTCTGAGTTACAACGGTTGCAAACTGGTGATCGGGAATAACGAGCGAACTGATTACGCCGCTGCCCCCGACCTGTGGCGTTTGTTGGTCACTATTGGTGTAAGCGTAACTCAGGGAGACATCGAGCGTGCGACTAGGCGACGCCGTAGCTGAAAGCTCGAGACCGCGAGCGAGTCCACCACCAGTGTTTACATAACCAAAAAAGCGACCGAAAGGATCGCTCACCGGAGCGATGAGGCCCGCGAAACCGATTACCTCCTGCAATCGCGTATAGAAGTAGGTTGCCGATAACCGCAGCTTATTGTCGTATAGAGATTGATCGATTCCCGCATCGAAGGCCAGCGAACGTTCAGGCCGAAGTCGCGGATCGCCCAGAGGGGCGAAAAAACCTCCGAAGAACGCAGTGCCGAAACGCTCGAACATCGAGGGCGCGCGATAGCCATTGCCGATGTGCGCGCGGAGCTTGGTGTGCGTGGTGCGGAACAGATATGCAATGGAACCGTCCCCGGTGTAGGCGCTTCTGGGTGAATCAAATGCAATTCCGGCGTACGGCGCACCCGCAGTCGGTGTGAATGTAGGCGCGTGCAGGGAGAAGAATTGAACGCGAAATGCGGCTGACAATTGCAAACGATCTTCAAGGAAGCGCAGTTGGTCCTGCACGAAGAAAGTGCTGCTGTCCTCGACAACTCTAGTGGAATTGTTATCGGCAACGTTGGCCGACGTCGAGCGATTTGAAAAGCTGGCTCGTTCAAACTCGTAGCCCGCATTGATGAGATTGTGTTTCCCCACACTAAAATCCGTTCGAGCATTGATTGTGTGTATGCGCCCATCGTCCTGAGTGAACGTTGACCCACCAAATGGTTGAAATCCAACGCCCGCTACCCCATTGCTATTTAAACGCCGTGTTGCCAGTCCCTGGTAAGAGATCGTGTAACCGAACGCTTCAACCGGACGGTGCGCAAAAGTGATGGCGCCGTCAAAGAAACGACTCGCTGCGGAAGCGTCAGGGTCGTTTGCGTCGGGAATAAATGTACCGCCGAGACCTAATTGCACCAACGGAACACCCATTTCGTATCGCCTCAGGTCCGCTCGTGAAATTGGGCGCGCATCGATGATTCCAGTCAGCGGTAACGGGCCAAAGACCTCCGGGTTGTTGTTTAGTTGAACAAACGAAGTTCCTGCATAGACACGGCCGGAGAGGGTCATGGTTGGCATTAACCGCAACACAACGCGTCCCTGTCCGCTGGTGTTGCGCGCTGCATCATCGCCATCTATTCCACGAGAAACGTTTAAGTGACTTGCTCCGGCACTATATGCAAATCGGGTTGTCCCGCCCGCAATCTGCGCGCGCCCGCGAAACAGGCCCAGCCCACCACCCTCCGCCAGGAGGCTGCCGTGAGTAGGTCCGCCACCTTCATCGCTAACGATGTTGACGACCCCACCGATTGCGTTTGTGCCGTACAGCGATGATCCCGAGCCACGCAGAACCTCCACGCGGTCAAGATTAGTAACGGCGAAATCACTCAAGAAGCTCGTCGCATCACCAGTAGTTGCATCACGAAAGCGAATGCCGTCGATCAATACCGCGGTGTCCTGGTTACGAAGACCGCGCGTCTTGATGGACACCAGGCGCCCGGGCCCGCCTAGTTGCTGAATACGTAATCCCGGGACCGTGCGCAAGGCGTCTGTTACGGTGGCTTCATTCCGCTCTTCTATCTCACGTGATGCCACGACAGAGACTGCTTTGGAAATCTCATCAGTAGATTGCGCTGTTGCTTGTGCCGTTACTACGACCTGTTCGCTCACGCCGGCCAGTGGCAATGCAATATCAAGGGACGCATTGCCACCCTTTTCCAGATGCAACACACGCGCAGCTGCGCGCGCGAAGCCGCTTGCCTGCGCTTCAATCAAATACTCGCCTGGGGCGAGTTGATCGAATCGGCTGGTGCGATTGCTGTCCGTCAGACTACTGATGCGAATACGACTGTCCCGAGTGTAAAGCGTGACCTCGGCATTGGGCAGAGTTGCGCCTTGTGGATCAGTTACGCGTACGGTGATTTGCGCTGCGCCTGCGCTGGCTTGAGCGAACACAGCGTGAGCAAAAATGTTGCAGATAAGGAGCAGAACTAAAACAATGAGCGGCTTGCTTCCTAAACAGAATCCCGTTCGTTTATTTTTCATTTGTAGCATCTCCTGCCCGTCGCAGTGCGAGCTTTACTAAAGGGCGGCGGCGAGGTCTCCTGACTTGCGACTCAACTCCGGTCAGCCTTCCCATTCCTTTGAACAGTGGCTAAAACTTTCCAGAGCGTCTGCGTCGCCTACAGTTGCGAGGGCAGTGGCGGATTCTGACCGCCTTCCCTAAGCCGTCACCCGGGTTGATGAGAGCGGGCCGAGAAAAACACTCGCCGCCCTCGCTTACCGCCGCAGTTCGTGCGCCGGTGTAATGCGTGGCGCACCCGAAAGCGGATGCGCGTCGACTAATACTTTGATTTCCAAAACTTCGCTTAAAAGTTCTTCCGTCAAAACGTCGCGCGGTGTGCCGGCTGCAATGAGATGGCCACCCTTTAGCAACACCACCTTGTTGGCAAACTCCGCTGCCAGATTGATGTCGTGCGTAACGATTACCGCTCCAGCCGCACGCTCATCGCAATGGGCTCGCACCAGTTGAAGCATTGAAGCTTGATGCGCCAGATCCAGATTGGCTGTCGGCTCGTCAAGCAACAGAATTCCTGCTTCGGTCGCGAGAGCCCGCGCCAAAACCGCGCGCTGGCGCTCGCCTCCTGATAGTTCGTTCATCAGACGCCCGCTGAAATTCTCCAACTCAGTTTGCCGCAACACAGCGGCGGCGATTTCCAGATCGCGTTCAGATTCCCATCCCCACGTTCCCGATCCCGACCAGGCGTATCGCCCACCAAGCACGTACTCCAACACTGAAACTGGAAAAGCCAACAACGATTCCTGCGTCACTACCGCTATGCGTCTGCCGACCGCCCGGCGCGAGTAGGAACTAAGCGGCTTGCCATCCAAGACAATCTCGCCCGCCGATGGCCGGATGGTTCCATTTAGCGCGCGCAACAGCGAAGATTTGCCGGCGCCGTTTGCGCCGACAATAGCTGTTAGGTCTCCCGGCGCGACACGCAGCGACACATCGACGACGGCGCGTCGTTTCCCATAGTTGATGCTGACATTTCCAGCTTCGAGCATTTCGTCGTATTCCTAAGAATTGCTGACTTGAGCTAGCGCCGCTTCAGCAGGTAGATAAACAACGGCGCGCCGATTAAAGCCGTGATGGCGCCCACCGGAAGTTCGCGCGGCGCAATCACTGTCCGTGCCAGGGTGTCGGCGACCACCACGAACGATGCGCCCGCGAGCGCTGCAGCCGGAATCGTCAGACGGTTATCGCCGCTCGTCGACATGCGGACTAAATGCGGCACCACCAGGCCGACATAACCAACAGAACCACCTAACGCCACCGAAACGCCAACCAGAAGACTGGCGGCGAGAAAAACCTGCAAGCGCACGCGTTCAACTTCAACTCCAAGATCAAAAGCGTCGCGCTCGCCAAGCATCATTAGATTTAGCGGTCGCGCCTTAAGAGTCAGGGCAGCGACACCGACAATGGTTGAAGCAACCGCAATCCAAATCGAACGTGGCGTTGCTTGTGATAGATCTCCCAGCAGCCAAAAAGTAAACGAACGTATGCGCGTCGCATCCATCAAGGTTGTGATGAAAACGATTGCCGATGATTGGAAGGTCGTGACGATCACGCCTGCCAGAATCAATTTTTCCGGCGTCGCTCCGGCGCGCCCGCGTGCCAAACGATAGACAACGAACGTTGCGGCAAGCGCGCCTCCAAATGCCATCAAGGGCCGCGTCCACTCATTTGCTCCCAGGAACACCAGGGCCACCATCGTTCCCACGGCGGCGCCATTGGAAATACCCAACAGGTACGGCTCGGCTAACGCGTTACGCAATAACGCCTGGTAACTTGCGCCGGACGCGGCGAGCGAAGCGCCCACCGTGGCGGCGAGCAAAATGCGCGGCAAACGTATATCGAAAAGGATCGCGCGCTGAGTTGCGGTCAGTGCGCCGGTGTTTGCTCCGGCAGTGAAAAGCGCGCGCAGCATGTCAACGAACGGCAATCGCTCACTGCCCAACGTCGCCGCGATGATTGAAATCAAAATCAGAATGACGGCGAGTGCACCGCAAACGACGAGAGTTTTTCGCAAGGTGGCGCGGGCGCTTCGCTCAAACGCAACGCCATTCCGACCGATTGTTGTGGCTGTCTGGTTCACGTTGTCTTTACTTAAAAGCTTCGGGATGAAGTGCGCGGGCGATCTGCTCCAGGCCATCAACCAGACGTGGTCCAGGCCGAGTCAGGAGATCGCCATCGATCATATAAACGCGTCCATTTTTAACTGCCGGTGAATTCCTGAGTGCACTTGCGACCTGGGCGTTTGCCGTGGCTCCCATGGCTCCCGAAAGCATAATTATGGCTTCCGGGTGCGAGGCGAGGGCCGCTTCATCGCCCAATCGCGGCCAAGCCTCGTTTATATCTGCGGTGACCGAGCGCCCGCCCGCGCGTTCAATCAGATTGGTAACGAACGAAGTCTTGCCGGCGGTGTACAGCGGCTGGCCGGATAGTTGGAAAAACACTGAAACCGGCTGAAGTCCGGTTACCGCGCTTTCGACAGCTTGCGTTCGCGCGCGCAACTGCTTCACCAATTCCACGGCTACATCTGATTTACCCAACAGATCGCCGACGTTCGAGATCGAGTGAAAGACGCCTTCAAGATCGCGAGGATCCGTGATGTAGACGGCGATGTGCTGTTCATTCAATTGCGTTGTGAATGCTTCCAGTTGGGAGGCGGTGGAAACTAGTACGAGTTGCGGGTGAAGGGCGAGTATGCGTTCGATGCTCGGCTGAAGTGTGTCGCCTACTTTGGCAACGTCTTTCGCTTGCGGTGGGTAATTACAAAAGGTCGTGTTTCCTACCAACCGGTCACCGGACCCAACCGCATAGACGATCTCAGTAAGGTTTGGAGCCAGTGAAACTACGCGCTCAATCTTTCCCGGCAGCGTTACTTTTCGTCCCGCCTCATCGACGACTTCTCGCGATTGGATTTTTAGTTGGACAGAAGCTTGTCGCTGGGCGCAACTCAGCAGACTGATAAGGACGCACGAAAAAATTAGAGCGCGAGCGATCAGATTTGTTTTGAGGTGATGTAAATGCAAGAGTCCCGCCGACCACCTGGTTCGCGAAAAAGAAACAGGCGATCGTCGGGACCGGAAGATAAGCTGGTGGTCCGTGCGGCCTGAACGCCTTTCCGCGAAGCGTTCGAAACTGCAAAGCATCCTGGCAGGTCTCCTGGCTTAGAGTACTAATCAACTACCGCACTAGTTGATTGCCTCATCACAGTGGCGCGACCGCGCGGGGTTTTCACCCGCTTCCCTATTCTCCCCGTTTCCGGGGCACCCAGACGCTTTCAAATAAAAAGATCAAA
>DATAOU010000103.1:0-4246 GCA_036265575.1 Pyrinomonadaceae bacterium | reverse complement strand
CAACCTGTTGCACACTGTCAGCGCCCGCGGGAACGGGCGCGCCCGTCATGATCCGCACTGCCTGTCCTTCTTCCAACTGTTGGTGCCATCCTCTTCCGGCTGCCGACTCGCCAACAATGCGCAAGCGTACGGGAGCGTACCTAACATCCTCCGCGCGCACGGCATATCCGTCCATTTGCGAGCGGTCGAACGGCGGCAGATCCGAATCCGCGACGACATCCTCGGCCAGCACACGACCCAGCGCGTGCTGGATCTCGACCTGCTCCGTAGCCAATGGCCGAGTCTGTTGCCTTACGATTTGAATGGCTTCAGCAACGGAAATCATTTGATTTTTGCGCTTTTTGTACCTTCTTGTGGCTAAAAACCGAAAGGCCGGCTTAGGACCGGCCTCTCAAGGTTGGCGGAGGCATTCAGCCTCGATTGGTTACCGTCCTCACCCCGGCAACCACATTCACCGTTGGGAGGATTGTATTCAAAAAGCGCGTTCGGTCAATAGCACATCCGTACTTATTTATTATTTTTATTTACACATAGCTGAGGCGCACTTCACCTGCGTGCAAGGCGAGCGTTTGACGAAGAGACCGTGCTGAGGTGTGCGTTAACGAGACCTGCTGAACGGACCGGTCTCTCTCTGGGCTTGAGAAATGAGTGGCGGAGCCGACGGGACTCGAACCCGCGACCTCCGACGTGACAGGCCGGCGTTCTAACCAACTGAACTACGACTCCGCAATTTCAACCGTCATTTGGTAGGCACGGAGGGACTCGAACCCCCAACCTCTTCCTTGTAAGGGAAGCCGTCTACCATTGACGTACGTGCCTTTACCATGACCGACCCTGCCGTCGGTCGCGGCACGTCTCGGGCTAAACAGCGCCGCAAGCGAGTGGCCATGCTATGAGAACGGCGCAGGAGTGTCAAGGGCCTGCAGATTAACGCGAATGAACGCGGATCTGATCCGTGTTAATCGGCGTTCATCTGCCGCTTTGCTTTTGTGGCCTAAATAGTTTTGTGGCAATATTCCTGCCGAGAGCCCATCCTGATTTGTCGCTATGTCAATATTTGTAAAGCTTGCAATTGCAGTGTGCGTGGCGTCGTTGTTAGCACAACAGGTTACGCAACAACCAACGCAGAGACCGCGCCGAGTCAATGGAACAGAGCAGACGACTGAGTCGAAAAAGCCTGACGAAGTCGATGAAGGCGACGTCGTTAGAGTTGATACTCAACTCGTCTCAGTTCCTGCTGTCGTGACTGCTGCTTCGGGGCGTCCGTTGTCAGGTCTTAAGCCCGAGAATTTCCGCCTCATTGAGGATGGCCAGCCGCAGACGATCGCGAACTTCGGTACAACCGAAACGCCGTTCGAAATCGCACTGCTGCTCGATACGTCAGGCTCGACGCGCGACGACGTCGCCTTGATACGTGCAGCCGCGAACAGTTTTATCGCGGCGTTGCGTCCGGGCGATCGCGTTGGTGTGGTGGCGTTCAATACAGCAAAGACAGTTGATAAGCCGATTGCAGCAGTTGAAGTGTTAACGCCTTTGACTGGGGATCGCGACGCATTAAAAACAGCTATCGAGAATCTGGGCGCGAGCCAGGGAACGCCTTATTACGACGCGCTCGAGCGGATTGCCGACAATATTTTCCGTGACCCGCCGAGCGAAGAGGTGCGTGGTCGCAGGGCAGTCGTGGCGTTAACTGACGGTGTCGATTCGTCAAGTAATTCGGATTTTGTCACGGCGAAAATGAAACTATCGCGAGTTGGTGTGGCTTGTTACTTTATCCAGGTCAACACGGAAGACTTTGTCGAAGATCGTCTGATGAAGGATTGTAATGACGATGGTCAGCTCGCGCTTTCACAGCGCCAGATACAGCGTTACCGCGAGATATTTTATCCGAAAGCGAAGGCCGAGAATTTCAACAGCTTCTGCCAGATGGGACCGTTTGAACGAATGTCGATCAGTCGCGAGCTTTACAATCTCGCGCGACGCGAGATGAATGATCTGTCGCGTGTTTCTGGCGGCAGAAGTTTTGTCGCCGCGACGCTGGCCGATGCGCGCGCGGCGTTTGCTCGTGTGGCTGAGGACATCGGCACGCAATACAGTCTTGGTTACTATCCAAGCAACAAAGCTCGCGACGGAAAGTATCGTTCCATCAAACTCGAAGTGCGAGGCTTGAAAGACAAAACAGTCGTCCGCGCGCGCGATGGATACTACGCGCCGAAACAGTAGAACCTTGATGCCCTCTTTCAATCGTGTCTTACTAATCGTTTTAGATGGCGCAGGCATTGGAGCAATGCCTGACGCTCCGGATTGGGGTGATGCCGGCGCCGATACTTTTGGCCACATTCTCGAGGCGCGTGCCGTGCGACTTCCGAACCTGCAACGTTATGGACTCGGCAACATTCGTCCGTTGCAGGCGTTGCCGCCGTTGGACCAACTCACCGGGTCGTATGGACGTTGTGCATTGCGGTCGAATGGTAAAGACACGACCACGGGTCACTGGGAAATGGCGGGCATCGTTTTAGAGCGTGCGTTTCCGACGTATCCGAACGGGTTTCCGTCGCCGGTGATCGATCGCTTTATCAAAGAGACTTCTGTGCCCGGCATTCTCGGAAACATTCCCGCTTCCGGCACTGAGATCATCAAACAGCTTGGCGAAGAGCACGTTCAGACTGGTAAGCCGATCGTCTATACGTCGGCGGACTCAGTGTTTCAGATCGCGGCGCATGAGGAAGTGATCCCGCTCGACAGGCTTTACGAGATTTGCGAGATCGCGCGTCGCATACTTGATGGTGAACACAAAGTAGGCCGCGTGATTGCGCGACCTTTCCTGGGCCAGCCCGGATCTTTCTATCGTACCGAGAATCGTCACGACTATGCTGTGCCGCCGCCGCGCGAGAATCTGTTGCCGGCACTTGCGGATGAAGATCTCGACGTTGTCTGTATCGGGAAGATTGCTTCGATTTACGATTCGATGGGTGTGACTGAAGACCTCACCGCGAAGAACAATGAGCAATCGATCGACCAGACTATTAAGGCGCTGAATGATTCGAGTCGTGGATTGATCTTTTCAAACCTCGTCGACTTCGACATGCTCTATGGTCACCGCCGCGACACGGAAGGTTATGCGAAGGCACTCGAACACTTCGATTCGCGCCTGCCGGAGATTGAGTCGGCGATGCGTGCTGACGACGTAATGATGATCACCGCCGATCACGGAAACGACCCGACATTCCGCGGCTCCGATCATACACGCGAGTACGCGCCCCTACTGGTTTACGGCAAGAACGCACAACCCGGAATCAATCTCGGCACCCGCGACTCCCTCTCCGACATCGGCCAGACAATCGCGGACAACTTCGGTTTGAGATTGAGAGAAGGAACCAGCTTTTTAGACAGGATTTACAAGAGTTGACAGGATTGACAACATCATGGTTGAGCGCGATCCCGACATTGATGAAGCGTGGCGCATAGAGATAGAGCGCCGTATAGCTGAGTTAGATTCTGGTGCTGTAGAGACAGTGCCGTGGGAAGTTGTTAAGGCGGAGCTTCTTCGACGCATCAGCGCATCGGAAAAAGATACTCAGGATTAGCAACATTTCGATTTCAGTCTTAACGCCGAAGGCCTTCGCCAATTTCAGCCCATGGTTGGAGCGTAGCGACAACCATGAGTTGTCAACTCTAAATATCAGAGTCAACCCTGAAAGGGTTATTCCCGCACATGCCTAACCCTTTCAGGGTTGATCGCAAATTTCATTTACCATACCTAGGGTTGTCGCTGCGCTCCAACCCTGGGCTGCAATTAGTAAACGCCTTCGGCGTTACCATAATAATGTCGCTATTGCTTGGCCGTGAGGCTTTTGTAGATGGTTTCGACCCAGCGGTCGGTTTTGATGAAGCCTGTGCCCCAGGGTTTCCATTCGTCGGGTAGACCTTCACTCTTGATCTGGTCCAACGTTTTTCCCGCCGCGATTTTGCCGCGCACGATCTCGGTCGTCTGTTGGAGCATGCGATGGTAGCTCTTAAGATCGTCAAGTGTTGAGATTGCACCATGCCCGGGAATCAATTTGGCGTCGGCGGGGATCTTGTTGACGAGCTCGCCGATGTTCTTTATCAAACCCTCTACCGATCCGCCACTCTCGAGATCCACAAACGGAAATCGCCCAGCGAAGAAGTCATCACCCAGGTGGACCACGTTTGAAGCCGAGAAAAAGATCACGCTATCGCCGTCAGTATGTCCGTGCGGGAAGTG
>DATAOU010000102.1:0-2908 GCA_036265575.1 Pyrinomonadaceae bacterium | reverse complement strand
GCGGAACCCGTTCAGGGCGAAGGCGGCGACGACGACTTTGTTGACGGCTGTGACGTTGAGTTTGAAGCCGACACCTCAGACGAAGCGCTGCCAATCACAGAAGGAGGTGTGGAATAGCATGTCGTTCTCACTGACCTGGTTACCTGATGTCTTGATCAACGCCGGATTAAAAGTCGCGTTGGAGCAGAACTGGGAGACGCGCGGGCGCGGCGACGTGGGAGAGATCTTCGGCGTGATTTGTCATCACACCGGGGTTAACGATCCGCAAAAACGGAACATGCCAACTCTTCGCGCGCTGCGCGAAGGACGCAAGGCTGAACCTCATCTCGCTGCGCTGCCCGGCCCACTGGCCCAACTCGGTCTTGGCCGGGATGGCACGTATTACATCATCGCCGCGGGCCGCGCGATTCATGCGGGCAAGGGAAGCTTCAAGGGCGCCGTCAACGGCAACAGCAATTTCATCGGCATCGAGGCGGAGAACGCCGGTAACGTGCAGATCGATCCCTGGCCGCAGATTCAGCTTGATGCCTACCACCGGGGCGTTGCCGCGATTCTGAAACATCTCAACAAAGATCAGACGTTCTGCTGCGGCCACAAAGAGTATGCATTACCAAAAGGACGCAAAGACGATCCCGATTTGGACATGAATGAGTTTCGCGCAGCAGTGGCCGCAATCCTTAACGGAACCACTCCGGCGCCGACGCCGATTCCTGCGGTGGAACCTGCTCCTCCGGCTCCCGGTGCGGCGCCGCGCCCCACGCTGCGTCGTCCGATCAAAAGTGAATTGGTTAAAACGGTGCAGATGAAAGTTGGCGTTACTGCCGACGGAAACTTCGGACCAAAAACAGAAGCGGCAGTGCGCGCGTTTCAGAAACAACACAACCTTGTTCCTGACGGCATCGTTGGTCCGAAGACTTGGAGAGCTTTAGATGCAGCGTGACCGCGAGTGGGTTCATAGTGCAGCCACGATGCTTGCCACCAACGTACACTGAGGGCGAGCGCTAATCACGCTCTGGAAGGAATTCAAAATGGCAAACAAAGCAGCAAAGAAAAAAGCGGTCAAGAAAAAAGCAGCAAAGACAAAGACAGGAAACACCAGGGCAGTGAAGAAGCGAAGCATTGCCAGCAAAGCTGCAAAGCGAGCGAGCAGGACAAGAGGAGTTGAGAAGGCCGGCGCTATTCAAAAGCGTCAGTGGGAATTGCCGACCAGCTACTGCGCCGACGGTAAAGGCTGGGCCACGTTGCGCGAAGTCGTTGACCCGGACGTGCCGACCTTGACCTATGCCGAGTTATCGCCGGAACAACGGGCCGAGCTGGTGGCCAAGCGGATCTCCGAACAACCTAAGTTTCAAATCGCAATGCTCGGCGCCGGCTTACTCGATCAGAAAAGAGCGATGGCTGAAGTGAGGGCACAGACGGCCATCGGTCGCGCGCTGATGGAGATTGAACAGCGCGTCATCAATCACCAGGTGAACAAAGCGCTGATGGCGGAACAACCCAAGCCAGCGCCTCGAGCGAAGAAGAAAAAACCGAAATGAACTTGTCTTGAAAATTAGTCCGCTTCACCCGCGCTTTCATGCATTAACGAATCCTCAAGGAG
Organism: Pyrinomonadaceae bacterium; assembly: GCA_036265575.1. Lineage (GTDB taxonomy): Bacteria > Acidobacteriota > Blastocatellia > Pyrinomonadales > Pyrinomonadaceae > PSRF01. Next base: position 1,308 of record DATAOU010000102.1, on the reverse strand, counting down.
CAAACCATGGCTCGCAAAAGATCCGCAAACGGAAACAATGGCCGGCGGCCGCGCAAGTCTCACACACAAACCAGAAAACGTTCAGTGTCGCTTGAAATGGACATGGTGGTGCTGGCGATAGATGCGGCTTTCGAAGTTATCACGCAGGCCGGTTTCAGTTACCGCCAGCAGAATGTCTATCCGTACCTGGAACAAAAGGGTTTCGCAATTAAGCGATCGCAGGAGTCTTTGGCGCGCCGGCTTTACGTGGCGCCGGAAGCACGCAAGCCGCACGTGATTTACATGACCGGCGTCGGTCATGGAGCTTACGACTCGTACACGGGCGACTTTTACGACACGATTTTCAGCGTCGGCAATTACAGCAGCGAAGAGTGTCAGGGAAAAATCGTCCACTTCATCTCCTGCGAAACGGCGCGTGACCTCGGCCCGGATTTCGTAAGCCACGGCTGCCGCGCCTATTTCGGCTATGACGAAAACTTTACCTTCCTGCTGGATTCAGCCGACATTTTTTTCGAATGTGATTCAGAGATCGATCGCGGCTTTGCGGACGGATTGAATGCGCAACAGGTACATGAACGAGTTAATGCGCTCTTCAACAAACACATTGATGCCTTGCGCAAACAAGGAAGCGACTACAAGGCAGCCACGTTGGAATTCGATCGCGATCATTTGCGCGGGCCATTATCCGGACCGCAGTGGGGCGACCCGCAGGCGTCATTGACAAGTTAACAACGAGTTGGCAAAACCAACTGCGCTTTCGTCGGAACTCTCACAACTTTCCCAACAGGAGGCACTCAGAACCCCATGCGAATACGTCACACTACTCAACTCACACTTCTGGCTGCTTTGTTTGTAATAGCTCTAAACAATTCCCAGAGTCAGGCTCAATCGATGCTTGCTCCTATGCCGCAGGTTGGGCCGGTCGAAGAGCACCTGCCTCGTAAAGCCGATACGACACCGCAGCGGCTCGACCAAATGCATCTGCCGTCAGAGCCGGTCAGCCTTGGACCACCCGAGGTGAAACCCGTGCGGTTGAATCCGAATGTCTCCGTCAGCCTGGCACTGTCTCCCGATGGCGCACTGCAGTCAAGTCCGGGTCCGGCGCATCCGGTAACCATTGGTTTGAACAAGGAAGGAATCGGCGATGGCTTTCCAAACTTTCAGGTGCAGAACGCTCCGCCTGATACCTCAGGAGCGGTAGGCAAGACGCAGTTTGTGCAATGGGTGAATACGTCGTTTGCAGTTTTCGACAAATCCGGCAACCGGCTGCTGGGACCAATCAAAGGAAAATTCTTATGGCAGGGTTTG
>DATAOU010000101.1:0-9779 GCA_036265575.1 Pyrinomonadaceae bacterium | reverse complement strand
AAAAGGACGAGGGACCGTGACTTCAGCAAACCCATGCCTACGATCGCGCGTCACGGCTTCTTTTTCTTCGCAGGCTTAGCGGAATTCGCGGTCGCGGACGCGTTGGAGATGACGGCGCTTAATTTGGCGGCAGCCGAGTTGACCTTCTGATTCACCTTGGTAGCAGTGGCGGCCGAGGCGCCGGAGGCCGTGCCCGTCTGCGCCGCCGAGCCGTCGTTCACTGTTGTGTTTTCGCCCGAGCCTGTGGCTGTTGTCCCGGACACACCCGTGGCCGTTGCATCGCCGGCGGCGCTACCGTCTGCGACGGGCTGCGTCTGCTGAGTGTCAGCGGTCAGCGCCGCGTCCGTCGTCGGCGTGCTTTCCTCACCGGTCGTCGAGGCGAACACTACTGCGCCGTCGAGTTTGATCTTGAAGGTATCAACGCCAGGCGAGACGGTCACTTCAAGGAGGAGCGCCTGTGTGCCGCGCACTTTAACGGTCTCGACAGCCCGCTTGCTCGAGCCGTGATCCGGATTCGCAAAAGTGCTCAAGAGTCTTTTTGACTTCGCGTCGTAAAGCGCGATGTCAACACTCGATACGGCGGTACTCTTCTCCGCTTTCACGTCGAGCGTAACGGTGACATCGCCGGGACCTGCCGTAAATGTGTAGAAGTATTCAGTCTTCTCGTCGACGCCATCGCTCGTAATAGTGTTTGAAGTGAGCGCCGTCGGGTTGTCGCGATCAGTCGAAGGTGTTTGAGCCAGTGCCGATCCCGTTGCGAGGATCATCAAGGCTGCGAATACGATTGATGCCACCAGCGGGCTGACCATCGTAGGTTTTAATTGTGTTTTGTTCATCGTCTTGTCCTCCGTTTTCTGTATTAACGATTCTTCAGGTTTCCTGCGCTAGCTCACTGCATCAAATAATTGGGAGCCAGACAGCGCGCATTAGTTAAGACTGCCGTTGTAGTTTTGATTGAAAATTAAATAAAAGTAGTCCTGCTTCGCAGTGTTACCGGAGAGGATATGGACGGTCGCGCCACACTTGGAGTTTTCAGCGCTTAGACAGTTTTGTTGACAGACCGCATCACAGCTGAACTTGAACACATTAAGAGTTGACCCCCAGTCTTTCGGCGAGGAGTTAGTCTGGCTGCCAATGATGACTGGCGGCGGCGTGGCAAAAGTGTGGCTATCTGCGCGAGTGTAGAAATAAATGCTCAGGCTGGGCGACTTCAGCCCTGCACACGTTCCATTGGCGCCGTAGTTGACGACCACAATGTTCGCGTAGATGGTGTTGTTAACAACGAAGACCTTTGATCCGTTGCCGACTCTGAGATCGCAAGCGTCTTCACTGCCAACTCCGTGTACACTTTTGTGGTATTGGTTGTTTAACTCATCCAACTCGGAAATCTTGTTGTCGGGATCAATTATGGCGGTGTACCCAACGAGTATGGGGACACTTGGGGACGGGATGTTGGAATTGTAATGGTAGGGGATAACGCTGCCCAAAGCCTTGATAGATATCCAGGCATCGCGGGCTCTCTTAATCGCAGGGAAATCATAAGCCTCCACTGCTGTCGCCGTTTCCCAGACCAGCCCTTTTGAGTGGGTATCCCTTATGACATAAACAACTCTCAGCGTGCCGGCGACCGCATCGGCCAAGCCTTGATTCCTAAGGTGAAGAAGGTAGCAATCATATTTTCGCTGGCCTTGATAAGCAAAAAGTAGCTTGCCGGCGTCAGGGTTGGAACACGTGTGAACATCCGTGATAACTAGATCCGGGAGCATCTGCACGGTTGATGTGACTGGCGAATTGACCGGGATCTTATTTTTCTCTACCAGTGATTGTGACGAAGGCTGAGCCAGGGCCGCGCGGGGCACTGTGATAAAAAATAAAGTACCAAGCATTATTGTTAAGAGCTTCGTTCGCATCGCTTTTTCCTCCGAATAAAATCAGTATTTGCTCATCGCATATTCTGGGTTCTCGGGTTCTTGGTGCTCGAGTGACTCCCGGCAGACCAGTAGCGGCCCACCATGGATTTCAATGAAATGCAGCTCACCTGACTCGATGTGGCGATAGATCGCCCGCGCACTGATGCGCAAAATTTCCGCCGCATTCTCAGCCGTTACCAGCGTGACCTGGTGACCACACGAGTCGCACCAACCGATGGCGGAAAGCTTCCGTCCGCTGACGAGCAGTAGTCGCTGTTGCTCAATAGTGATTTGGGTGCGTCTCTTCATCGGTGCCGGGTCATCGATTGGTCATCAGTGGGTCGCGTCATTGCCCACTTGCGTCCGCTGCGCTAAGATTTTTCACCCTGGATTTGCATGTTCGGCTGTGGACGGTGACTACATCGGAGCGCACATTACAAGTCCCCTCAAAAAATGTCCTTTGCGCGTTATCGGTTTTCTCTCGTTAATTTCTGAGTAACCTCTTGGCGGCGTTTATGCGCAGGAAAAGCACCCATTTTTACGATTTTGGTCCGTTCCGGCTGGAACCTGACGAGCGACTTTTGCGTCGCGGGGAAGAGGTAATCCCGCTCGCGCCCAAAGCCTTCGATCTGTTGCTGGCACTGGTAGAGACAAGCGGCCATCTAGTTACCAGGAAGGAACTGCTGGAAACGGTCTGGGCGAACAGTTTTGTTGAGGAAGCAAACCTGTCCCATAACATCTACAAGTTAAGGGAGGCGCTGGGCGAAGATCAGAACGGTGAAAAATATATCGAGACCGTCCCGCGTCGGGGTTACCGTTTCGTGGCCAAGGTGACGGAGGTACATGACGAAGGCACGGACTTAATCGTTCAAGAACAGAATCGCGCGCACATTGTGATTGAAGAGGAAATACAAGGTGCTCCTCCTGTTGTCGATTTGCCCGCGCCTCGTCCTGTCCTGCAAATCCCTGCCACGCCGAAGAAGTGGCACTCAGCGTTTTGGTTCGGGCTCGCTCTGCTCATCTGCCTGGGACTCGCAGCCGCTTACTTCCTCGGACGGCGAGTTCAGAAGCCAGGCCCGCCGGCCATTCATTCCCTGGCCGTGCTTCCCTTCCGACCATTATCCGCTGAGGGACGCGACGAAGCACTCGAGCTTGGCATGGCCGACGCGTTGATTACTAAACTTAGCAACGTGCATCATATTGTCGTCCGCTCGACCAGTGCAGTGCTGAAATACAGCGATGGCACTCAGGACTTACTGGCTGCAGGACGCGAACAGGGCGTTGACGCCGTGATCGATGGCAAGGTGCAGAAGGTCGGCGATCGCATCCGGGCCACTGTGCAACTTGTCCGCGTCAGTGATGGCGCATCACTGTGGGCCGATACGTTCGACGATCAGTTCACCAATGTGTTCGCCGTGCAGGATGCGATTTCCGAGCGAGCTGCCCGCGCACTCGTATCGCAATTGTCTGGCGATGAACAGCAATTAGTGGCGCGGCACTACACCGATAACATTCAGGCCTATCAACTCTATCTTGAAGGTCGTTATTACTGGTCAAAGTTTTCCGCCCCGGGCATTGCCAAAAGCATCGATTACTACAATCAGGCGATTGCAATGGATCCCAACTATGCGCTTGCCTATGCGGGCCTCGCCGATGCGTACAGCGTAAAGGGTGCGATGGGAATCGCGTCACCGGCGGACACTTTACCCGAAGCCAGACGAGCCTCTGAGATGTCTTTGAGGCTGGACGCCTCGCTGGCCCAAGCGCATCAGGCTGCGGGGGGACTTGCGTTGTTTTATGAACGCGATTGGCTTACTGCGAAACGCGAATTAGAACGCGCAATCGAACTTAATCCCAATATGCCGGACGCTCATGAACTACTCGGGTATTACTGGGAAGTAGCGAACGATCCGGATCGGGCTCAACGTGAATTGGAATTGGCGCAGCGGGCAGCGCCGCTCATGCCGATCGTGAATATGGATCTAGCGAATCTCGCTTATTACCGGCGCGATTACGATCGCGCAGTTAGCTTGTACCAGACGGCGCATAACCTTGATCCGGACTTCATTGCCGTACCCTTCTTTCTCGGACAGGCTTACGAACGTCAAGGGAAATACGATCAGGCTATCGCCGCGTGCGAGGAAAAGCTTGCTAATTCGAAAGATGAGCCCGCTTTGCTCGCGATCCTTGGCTATGCTTATGCCCGAGCCGGAAAGAGAGCAGAGTTGCAACGCGTGCTCACAAAGCTTGAAAGTCTGAAACAACAAAGATATGTCTCGCCCTTCATGCTGGCCATTTTTTATACGGGAACTGGCAATAACGATGAGGCCTTAAAACAACTCAACAATGCTTACGAAGTGCGCGACCCGCAGTTAATCTGGGTCAAAGTTGATCCGGAACTGGATCCGCTTCGATCCGACCCGCGTTTCTCTGAACTGTTGCAGCGTCTTAGAATTTAGGATGCCAGGAAATAATGGCGGGAGTACACTCGACTCGAACCTATGAGCCCCTGACGGCGGCGGTTGCGCTTCACTAAGGAAGAGCAACCGCTTTTGCTTTTTGATTTCAAAGCTTAGAGTACACTCTTCAAGTTGCTCGTCTCGATAGGATGCAAAGTTTGTACTCTGAACTCCTTGAGCGTTCACGATCTTGAACTTCAGCGAAGTTCGCAACAGCCATGATTTCGGTAGCCGAAGCAATACAAATTGTTAATGACAAGACTCGATCGTTGGAGTCTGAAAGAGTCGAACTGTCCCGGGCGCTGGGTCGTTATCTCAGCGAGGACATTGTCGCGGATACAGATCTGCCGCCATTCGATCGCTCGCAAATGGATGGTTATGCCGTTCGTTCAGCCGACCTCGCAACTGGGCCGGCGAAACTGAAAATTGTTGGCGAGTCAGCAGCAGGACGAGGTTGGCACAATGAATTGAAGGCTGGCGAAGCGGTTCGCATCATGACCGGCGCGCCGGTGCCGGTTGGCGCCGACAGTGTCCAGCAAGTCGAACTCACGCGCGAACTCGATGGGGGTAACGCAGTTGAAATTCTCGAACCGGTAACGCTCGGTCGATCAATCGTCAAGCGCGCCAGCGAAATCAAAAAGGGTGAAACTGTGCTGCGCGCCGGCGAAAGAATTAATGCCGGCGCGGTCGCGGTGCTCGCGTCTTTTGGTTATGCGACAGCGAAGGTGGGTATACGTCCGCGCGTTGCTATCCTCGCGACCGGGACTGAGTTGGTTCCGGTAGATCAGAAACCCGGCCAGGATCAGATCCGTGACTCAAACAATTTCTCCATCGCAGCTTATGCGTTGTTGGCAGGGGCGACGAGCGAACGACAGCCGCTCGCTGGTGATGACATTGAACAACTCAAGCAACAGATTGCCAGCGCGGCCGAGCAAAACGACATCGTCATCACTTCGGGCGGCGTCTCGGTTGGCCGCTATGATTTCACCAAGACGGTCTTAAAAGAGTTGGGAGCTGAAATCTTCTTTGAGCGTATCGCGTTGCGTCCCGGGAAACCGGCAGTGTTTGCACGGCTACCAAATGGCACACTGGTTTTTGGATTACCCGGCAATCCGGTATCGGTCTCGGTAACTTTCAATCTATTCGCGCGCGCGGCAATACTGGCAATGCAAAGCGCCGCGGAAACGGGATTGGAAACGGGAACTGCAGTTCTGGGCAAGGGCATCAAGCCATCTAAGGACCGCGAAAGTTATCTACCCGCGCGACTTTCCACGAACGAGAATGCGCAATTGCTAGCCGAGCCGTTGAAGTGGGGCGGCTCATCTGATTTCGTCGGGTTTGTAAGAGCAACAGCGCTGATCGTTGTGCCGCCGACAACTGAGCGACTACAAGAGGGAGCGAAGGTCCGAATCGTGTATCTCCCGATTTGATTATGTGGACTCAACCGCAAGGAGCAACGGCTTTCGCTCAAGAAGAAGATCACCAAGCAATAAACACCTGGCCGCTCCGGCGGCGAAGACCAACGTTGTTACGCTGTACTTGAAATTTAACTTCGAACCTTGATTAATGAGCGAGACTGATCGCAAAACGTGGGACGCAACAGCGCACGAACGTAAAGTTGAAAACCTTTACGGCGGCGGCATCGAAAATTACATCGATCACCATAACGGTTATTTGAACTTTGGACTCTGGGAAGAAGGTATCACTGATTACGTTAAAGCCGCTGAAAATCTGGTCCATCGAATGGGCACGATCCTCGGTCTAAACCAAACCAGTAAGCTGCTCGACGTGGCGCCCGGCATGGGCACGCAGGACATCTATTTGTTTGAAAATTTTGCGCCGCTTTCAATTGATGGACTCGATGTCACCTGGGGCCACATCCAGCACGGGCGTCGCCGCGCGCATGCGGCACAGGTCGAAGAGCGCGTTCGTTTTCATCATGGCACTGCCACCGAAATTCCCTTCCCTGATCAAAGTTTCACCCACGTGCTGAGCATCGAAGGTCCTGAGCACTTTGATACGCGTGAAAAGTTTTTGCATGAGGCGCGGCGTGTGCTACAGCCGGGCGGTGTAATTGCCATGGCTGACTTCATCGTCAAGAGAGAGCCGCATAATGTAATCGAAAAAGTTGTTGCTGAAGCCGCTCGCAAGTTATGGCAAGTACCGCGCGCAAATGTTTATGACGCGAGAGTCTATGAGGAGAAGATGCGCAGTGCCGGCTTTGAAAATATCGAGATTAAGGAGATGGGAGCGGCAGTGATTCCCGGCTATTACTTCGAGCAGATGAAGCCGGAAACCATTCGCGCAATCAGCAAGATTCGGGGCTTTGCTTTAGCAAGACTTAGCTTGCTGTTGGACATTGCGGTCTATCGCGGTTTCACCATGGGCTTATTAGAGTACGTGCTGGTTCGCGGCGAGCGGAAGTAGAGCAAACTGTTAGTTTGCGGTTGGTGTTACAGCTCTAGCGAAAACGGCAGCGGCGACCTTCGGTTCGGCTCTGCCGTCTGATGTGCGGCGGTGGTTATGCCCGCCGCTAAAAGTAACATTAATTGCCGGGCTATGCCCTCGTGTCGTGCTGACTCTTTCTGATTAATTGGGCCAAAGGCTCGCACAAGGGCGCAGCCCAAAATGAAAAGGCGTCGCTCCGGCGGGGCGAAGCCGCCGCCGCACATCAGGCGGCAAAGCCGAGGCCATTCCAACGAGTAACAATTATGGTTGTGGTTTGCTTTACAAACGCGAGGTATTTGCTTTTTTGATCCCACAGAACGCGAGTATCGCCTCCAGCCGGCGAAAGAACTTGATCTTATTCAAAAGCGGATTGAGCCAACCGTTGGTGATGCAGTAATGCATGTTGAAGGGTTCGGTATGGTGCAACTTGTGATGCGTTGGTTCCAATACCAACCGCATCCGTTGCAGCAAGCGCGCGAAACGAGAAACATGTTCCTGATGCGCCCATTTGTGAAACTGGTTCGTGGCCACCGTCGCGGCCGAAGTTAGCGCCACCACAATTACCGCGAATGCCAATAGCGCGGACTCGGGCAAGAGCCATTGCAAATACAAACAAAGTGAAAGTAGCGGAAACGCGAGTATGCAAACGTTGCCGACCGTCTCGACCAGATTATGCGTGCAGATATCACGCGGGTAGACGTGGTGCATGCGAAAAGGTTTGACCAAACTTGGCCCAACGACCGGCGTATCCACCGAACAATAAGTGTCGGCAGCCCAGTGCACAATACCGGACACGAGATCTCCGCCTAATATGCCGAGCGGAATCGCCAGGGCAATTAGCCACAGTAGATCGAGCTCGTAAAGACGAGACCCGGCCCAGTTAAGGTTGAGCGCGAATAAAACCGGAAATAGCAGAGACGTTGTGTATTCGAGAAAGGAATGTATTGGGCCTGAATGATCCTCGATGCCGCTGTAGTCTGACGAAGAGTTTGGCGCGTTGTTCTTGTTCGCTAAAGATGCTGACATGATGAACTCGCCCCGATCGACTTGCCGCTAACGACGGCAGTAGTACCTTCGCACTTAAGTACGAAGTTTTCCCGGTGATGGATCTATTTCTTTACTGCCCGCGATCGGATTTTGTGTCGAAGATTATAGTAAGATTGGCGCGCGCATCAATGTAATAAGAATGTAATACCTCAATTGCTGCAATATGAATCAACTTTCACACATCGATAATGAAGGTCGCGTCAAAATGGTCGACACTAGCGATAAGGCAACGACGACGAGGCAGGCGGTGGCCTCGGCGCGCGTGTTGATGTCGACGGAAACCATCGCCGCCGTCAACGAACACCGCACGCCTAAAGGCGATCCATTAGAGGCAGCGCGACTCGCCGGAATTATGGCCGCCAAGAGGACTGCCGAGTTGATCCCGCTTTGTCACCCTTTACCGCTGACACACGTCGACGTGCGGGCGCGCGTCGAAGACTTTGGCGTCTATCTCGAATCCCAAGTTTCTACGAATGCGCAGACCGGCGTTGAGATGGAGGCGCTGACCGCAGTCTCTATTGCCGCGCTGACGATCTACGACATGTGCAAAGCGCTGGACAAGTCGATTACGATTTCGGACGTGCGGCTGGAATCGAAAAGTGGCGGGAAGTCGGGCGATTACCGGAGACAAAGCTGACGCACTTTTGTGGCGTGAGCCCATTATCACCGAGCGGTAGCTGATGGGTTCGATGTGGAGTAGCCGTCAATTACCCATTACGATTTGACCTAACTACAGAAACCGGGAACCTCGTTCCATCGTGCATCGTTTACACTCGTGCCCACGAAATTGAGGACACGATGAGAAATTTCAAACTCGGCATTCATCGAGACGCGCGACCCCAGGCGACCTTTCTGCTGACGGCAGCAGCACTTTCAATTCTGCTTTGGTTCATCCCCTTCGCCGAAGTTCTCACTTATCCTTTTCGTCTTTTCGTCACTTTCATTCATGAAGGCGGGCACGCGCTTGCAGCGCTGTTGACTGGAAACACCGTCGAGAGTTTGAGCATCGCGACAAACGCGAGTGGTGAAACGTACACAACGCAGGGCGGCTTGTTTTCGCAGGTATTGGTGTCGAGCGCGGGTTACATCGGTTCTATGATTTACGGCGTGGTGTTGTTGATAACGATACGAAAAGCGATCGCCGCGCGCGTAGTACTAATCGCGTCGGCCGCGTTTGTCTTTCTGCTGACGATTGTCTATGGAGTTTACAAGCCGGTAGTTTCCGGCGCATCGCTCTCGGCGATTCCCTTTACGTTTCTCGCCGGCACTTTGTTGACGCTCGGCCTGGTCGCAGTTGCAAAATTTGCGAACTCGCGACTCGCTACCTTCTTTCTGAGTTTCCTGGCAGTGCAGTGTGTGCTCAACGCTTTGCTCGATTTGAAAACGGTGTTCTTTCTTTCGACGCCTTTTGCCCCAGGCATGCCGAGCGACGCAGTCAACATGGCAAATGCGACCGGCATCCCCGCGCTGGTGTGGGCCAGCGTCTGGATCGCAGTGTCGGTAGGAATCCTGTTGCTGACGATGCGCCTTTACGTAAGCGGTAGAAAGAAGCAGTTCAGCCTCGACCAGGCCTTTGAACCTGTACCTCTATTTCCGACTACTATCGGCGAGAAGCAACTTCGCTAGTTTGGGTTCACCAAATGTAAAACCATGCGATGAAGCGCGCGCCTCGGCATGAAAAAGATCGTGAGGCCAACGCCGCGGCTCTGCCGCCTTCCGTGCGGAAAGGCTAAGCCTTTCCGCAGCTTCTGATTAATGATTTTTGCGAGGCTGCGCCTCGCAAATAGTTGGAGGCATAGCCTCGGAAGAAGAAAGGATTGGCCGGAAAGGCTTAGCCTTTCCGCATGGAAGGCGGCAGAGCCGCGGCGTTGGCCTCACGATCTTTTTCATGCCGAGGCGCGCGCTTCATCGAATG
>DATAOU010000100.1:0-7646 GCA_036265575.1 Pyrinomonadaceae bacterium | reverse complement strand
CGCGCCGTAAGCAGACACAGCAATGATTGGCAGCGCCGCAGAATCTTTCAACGCCCGAATTTGCCGAGTGGCTGAAAGTCCATCAAGCTCGGGCATCTCAACGTCCATAATTATTAGATCGGGTTTGAGCTCCTGCGCTTTAGCGATCGCCTCGTTGCCGTTTTCAGCTTCCGCGACGCGATAACCTTTCTTGCGCAGCCAGGTCCGCAGGAGCAGGCGAGTGTCATCGAAATCGTCGACTATGAGAATCGTGCGCTGGGCGCCTTTTTGATTCTGCAGCTCGGTAGACATCACGATTTGGCAACGGAAATGGGGGAGGTGGTACCCGCGGCAGGGGTCGAACCTGCGACCTTTCGCTCCGGAGGCGAACGCTCTAATCCACTGAGCTACGCGGGCAAAATGGGAGCAGGAAAAGATAGCACAGCGGCGCGCGAGTCGGCACGCCTGGTCCGTCACGAGTTGCGAGGATGGTTAAAAATGTTGAGGGCTGGGTTGAATAAACTTCGAATCTGTTGAGAAGAATTCAGCAAATAAGGTGGACTTATTGAATCAAGCGATGGACTCCATAGAAAACGAAAAAAGTCACGGCGGCTATTGTTCCAGCCGCCGGAATCGTCAAAACCCAGGCCCAGACGATTCTTCGCGCCACTCCCCACTTAACTGCCGACAACCGGCGTGTTGAGCCCACGCCAACAATCGCGCCGGTGATGGTGTGCGTCGTTGAAACTGGAATCCCCGCCAGCGTCGCGCCAAACAAAGCAATTGCGCCGGCTGTTTCGGCGCAGAACCCGCCGACAGGTTTCAGTTTCGTAATCTTGGAACCCATCGTATGAACAATGCGCCAGCCGCCCGAGAGCGTGCCAAGCGCAATCGCGCCGTGCGCCATCAGCACAACCCATACCGGTATGTCCGGCAATTTTCCCCCCGGACCTGCTCCCAGCAGTCCGCCAGCAACCAGAACGGCAGTAACAATGCCCATAGTTTTTTGCGCATCATTGCCGCCATGTCCGAGCGAGTAAGCCGCCGCCGAGAGTAATTGTCCGCGGCGAAATATCTTATCCACGTTTCTCGGCGTTCCGCGTCTGAAAATCCAGTGGACCGCGACCATCAGAAAGAAGCCAAGGAACATTCCAATGACGGGCGATGCCACGATAAAAATAATTGTCTTAATCCAGCCTTCAGGTTTGAGGATGCCAATGACACTCCCGTAGGCAGCGATAGCAGCCCCACCATAGCCGCCGATGAGGGCGTGTGAACTTGAGGTTGGAAGCCCGACATACCAGGTGATTAGGTTCCAGGCGATTGCGCCTATTACTCCTGCGAGCAGCATGAATAAACGCGCATCAGTAGCAATAAGCTCGATGCGAACGAGGTCGCCGCCAATGGTCTTGGCTACGCGCGTTCCCAGGATGGCAAAAGCGATGAAGTTAAACGCTGCAGCCCACATCACGGCGAGGCCTGGTGACAAGACGCGAGTAGAAACTACGGTAGCAATCGAATTTGCCGCATCATGAAAGCCGTTCGTGTAATCGAAGATCAGGGCAATGAAGATAATGAAGATGGCGAAGGAAGCGGTCGTTGTCATCGCGTGGGTTTTTGATTTAGGTGTGTTTGATGATAACGCTTTCAATAATGTTAGCTACATTCTCACAGCGATCCACCGCAGCTTCCAGTTTCTCGTAGACCTCTTTCCATTTCACCACCGTCAACGCGTCGTGTTCGTCATGAAATAGTTCGGCGATGGCTGCATGGTAAATGTCGTCCCCTTCATTTTCCAGACGGTGAATTTCGACCAGCCTTTGCGTTACATTCTTCGGTCGTTTAAGTGTCGAGACAATCTCTTTCAGTTGCTCGGCCATGCGTTCGATCACCCCGGCGAACTCGCGTGCGTAGTCGGTTATTTCATGCACGTCAAAAATTATTATCGCTCGGGCCGCATCGTCGATTAGATCCACGATATCGTCCAGGGCGGTAGACATCAGGTAAATATCTTCCCGGTCGAACGGCGTAATGAACGATTTATTCAGCTTGGTTGAGATGTTGTGAGTTAACTCGTCGCAGGCGTGCTCAAGGCCCTTGATACGCTGTGCGTACTCGGCGTAATCATGATTTTTGTCTGCCAGCATCTCCTTCAGCTCGCGGGCAGCCGAAGAGATATACAAGGTCATTTGGATAAAAAGATCGAAGTATTGCTCTTCGCGCGGCAGAAAATTGAGTAAACCCATTTTTAGGCGTTCCTTAACCTGGAATTCAGATGATGTTCAGGCGAAGGCGCACTATAGCCCAGCGCTCGTTCGCCTGTCTATGATATTTGCTTTGCGCCGGAAAGGCGGAAGAGTTTTTGTTAGCTCGACTGACTTCAGGCGTCGGTGATCACTTGCAAAAGCCGCGCGCACTCGTATATCAAGTTGTCTCGAATGAGTAACAGGAATCATTTTTCCCAGGTTATCGACGTGCTGCGCCTGGAGTCGCAGGCAATCGCCGAGACGGCAGCGCGTCTGAATGCTGAGGACGTTGAGCGCGTCATCGAACTGCTGGTCGGCTGTCGCGGCAAGATCGTTATTCTCGGCGTGGGCAAGTCGGGCATCATCGCGCAGAAAATCGCGGCGACCATGACGAGCACGGGCTCTGCCGCAATTAACCTGCACCCGTCCGACGCGCTTCATGGCGGCATGGGAATAATTAACGCGGACGACGTGGTCATGATTCTCAGCAACAGCGGCGAGACGAATGAATTGATTGAGCTGTTGCCATACCTCAGGCGCCGCGGCGTGTCTATCATCGCCGTGGTTGGTAAGCCAAACTCCACCTTGGCCCATCGAGCTGATGCGATAATCGACGCCTCAGTTAATGCTGAAGCTTGCCCTCTAAATCTTGCACCGACAACAAGCACCAGCGTAGCGCTGGCGATTGGTGACGCGCTGGCACTCACCCTAATGCAGGTAAAGGGGCTCACACCTAATGACTTCGCGGTCAATCATCCCGCCGGACAATTAGGGAAGCGACTCACTCTGACGGTTGCGGATCTGATGCACAGCGGCGACTCGAACCCAACCATTCAATTGGGTGCGGAGTGGCTGCGAATTGTAAAAGCTATCAGCGACGGCGGGCTTGGTGCAGTGAATGTCATCGATGATGACGGACACCTCGCAGGTGTGATTACTGACGGAGATTTGCGGCGGGCGCTGCAGCGACTGGACCACGGCCCGTTGGAGACTCTCAAGTCTGAAGAAATCATGACCAGGAATCCGGTCGTTGCCGAGCCGGGATTGCTGGCTTACGACGCTTTGCGTTTGATGGAAGACCGAAGCTCGCAGATTTCAGTGCTGCCGGTGGTGGATGCAGAGCGAGTTTGTGTGGGACTGATCCGGCTTCACGATATCGTTCGCAGCGGACTCTAAGTAAGTCCAAAGTCCAAGGTCCAAAGTCCAAAGTCGGCCAAGTAGCGAAGAGCGAAGAACAAAGTGCGAAGAGCAAAGAGCAAAGAGCGAAGACCAAAGAACAAAGACCATAGGGTTGGTGGCTCAATTGGCCGTAAGCAGACTTTGGACTTTGGACTTTGGACTTTGGACTTGGGCGGTCGGACTTTGGACTAATCTTTCCGGCATATCCACGATGTCCCAAGCCGAACGCATGCGCAGCAGTTTTGTCATCAAACCTGCGTGCATGATGTGACCGCTGCGCTCGGCAACAACCTTTCCCACGATTGGCATTCCCAACAAGGCAAGATCGCCGATGATGTCCAGGATCTTGTGACGCACAAACTCATCGCGAAAGCGTAGTCCAGTTTCATTGAGCATTCCGTTCGGCGTTAGCACGATTGCGTTATCCAACGAACCGCCGCGAATCAGGTTGGCCCGCCGCAACGCTTCAATCTCGTGAGTAAAGCCAAACGTGCGGGCCGCGGCAATCTCGCGACTAAACGCCCCGTCATTCAAATGCAGTGCAAACTTTTGCACGCCGATCAGCGGGTGAGGGAAGTCGATCAAACAATCAATCTCGTAGTGGTCCCCGGGCTCGACGCTAATCTTTCTGTCTCCCTGCTGATACGAAACCTTTTCACGAACCAGCAGCGCGCGTCGAGCTAATGGTTGTTCGATAATTCCGGCTTGCTCGATCATCTCGGCAAAGACTTCGGCTGAGCCGTCCAGAATCGGAATCTCAAGGTTGTCAACATCGATGTAAACATTATCGACGCCGAGGCCCCGCAACGCGGAAAGCAAATGCTCAACCGTCGAGAGCATAACGCCGGTGCGCATCAACGTTGTTGCGTAACCGCAATGCGCTACCGACTCAACCGTGGCGGGAATTTCAAAGCCGCCCAGATCTGTGCGACGAAACACATAACCAGTGTCTGGCGGTGCTGGAGTTAAGCGAACTTTTACCGGCACCGCAGTGTGCAGGCCGATGCCGTCCGTCTCAACTGATGAACCAAGTGTGGTTTGCTTGATCAATCTTATTAGTCCCTTTGTTAGTGACGAAAACTTTGAGCGCTGATTAAAGAGCAATGGCCGTGCCGATTTGCCATATCAAGTAATTGAGGTTCTCCAGCGTGGGTGTGTAGCTCAGCTGCGACACTTGTCCAGAATCAAAGGAGCGAATGCCACAGTTGTCAGACCTCGCAATGCGTCTCAATTGACACTCTGAAACCGCCTCACTATCATCGAAACACATGCCAACAAAGCAAGCTCCGGCTGGTGCCAAACCAGTCGAACGGGTTTTTCTGATCGATTCTATGTCGCACATCTTTCGCGCATTTTTTGCGCCGATGGCTAATCGTGCGGCCCCGCTCGCGAATTCCAAGGGCCAGGTAACGCAGGCCGTTTATATCTTCACAAACATGCTGCGCAAGCTGCTGCAGGATGAGAAGCCCCACTACATCGCGGCAATTTTTGAATCCGGCGAGAAAACTTTTCGTCACGAAACATTTGCCGACTACAAAGCCAACCGGTTGGCTATGCCTGAAGATCTCGCTTCGCAAATGCCATACATTAGGCGCCTATGCGAGGCGTTCAATATTCCAATCATTAATTCGCCCGGATACGAAGCTGACGACGTGATCGGCACGTTGGCGAAAAAGATCGCAGAACAAAAGCTGCAGGCGGTGATTGTCTCCAACGACAAGGACATGTGCCAGCTCGTCGCGGATCCGTATATCGTTTGCATGCGCACAAACTCGCAAGTGGTGAAGCGCAAGGAATATGTGCCGCCGATCGAATGGTGCGATGAGGCCTGGGTCGAGAAAAAATTCGGGGTTCCCGCCGGCAAAGTTGTGGACCTACTCGGCCTGATGGGCGACTCGATCGACAACATTCCGGGCGCGCCGGGTATTGGTGCAAAGGGCGCAGTGCAAATCATTACGCAGTTTGGTTCGATCGATAATGCGCTCGAGCACTGGGAAGAGGTGAAGCACAAGACGTACCGCGAGTCACTGCATAACAATCCCGACTTGATTCGCCAGTCGCGCGAGTTGGCGCGCATACGGCTCGATCTGGACGTTGACCTGGACCTCGATGAGATCAAAGCCCGGCCGCCCGATCGTGCTGCCGCTTACGAACTATTTAAGGAGTTGGAGTTTTCGGCGCTGACTCGCGAATTCGCAGATGCGGCCGGTAAAGCTGCGCCGGCCAGCGGTTCGATCAACTACGAGCTCATCGATTCGCGTGCCGGATTGGACCGCCTGGTCAAAACGTTTTGGGATGCGGAAAGCGTCGGCGTCGCGATAGCGGAATCCACGCCGGCAGAAACTGGCGAGCAGCAATGCGCTTTCAATTACGAGCCCGCTTCGGTGTTGGCGTTTTCGACTGCGCCCGGCACGGCGGCAGTTGTGGATCTGGATAAATTTGCGGAAGGGCGCCATGAAGCAACGGCTGCGCTTCGCGAAGTTTTGTCCAACGGCTTGATCGAAAAGTCTGTTCACGACTTGAAGCGCGCCATCGGCCTGTTGAGCG
Organism: Pyrinomonadaceae bacterium; assembly: GCA_036265575.1. GTDB lineage: Bacteria > Acidobacteriota > Blastocatellia > Pyrinomonadales > Pyrinomonadaceae > PSRF01. Next base: position 1,695 of record DATAOU010000100.1, on the reverse strand, counting down.
GTCTCGACATCACGCTGGAAGGTGTAAAGGACGACACCGCACTGGCGGCGTATTTAATCGATCCCACGCGCAGCAAGTACGAGCTTCCCGATCTTGCTCGCGAGGCCGCTGAGGTTGAGAAAACTACAAAGCCCGAGAACGGCTGGACGGACGTGCAATGGGACACCGCGGCCGCTGCGGACCTGACGGGGCAAACCGCTCGCGTGCTGCATCAACGAATCCTCGAAAAGAAACTGGAAACGATCTACACGGAAATGGAGCTGCCGCTGGCGCCGCTGCTGTTTCGCATGGAAAAAGCCGGTTTGAAGGTTGATCGTGGGACGCTTTCGGATCTTTCGAATTTTCTTGGGATGGAGTTGAAAAAACTCACGGTGAAGATTTACGAGCTGGCCGGAAGAGAATTCAACATTGGCTCGCCCAAACAAGTTGGCGAAGTGCTGTCGGAGCTGGAAATGACTTCCGGCCGCAAGACGTCTACCGGTCGCATCTCGACCAGCAAAGCCGTGCTGGAAGAGTTGGCACAAACTTATGAGCTGCCGAAATTAATTATCGACTACCGCGAGTTGGATAAGTTGAAAAGCGTCTATACCGACGCACTGCCGAATCAGATCGCCGCGGACGGCAGAATTCATTGCTTGCTGAATCAAACGGTGGCGGCAACTGGCCGCCTTTCATCTAGTGAACCAAATCTACAGAACATTCCGATTCGTACCGAGCTTGGCCGCCGCATCCGGCGTGCTTTCGTGGCTGAAAAGGGTTACAAAATAATTTCTGCTGATTATTCACAACTTGAGTTGCGATTGCTGGCGCACATCACGCAGGACCCGGTCATGCTCGAGGCCTTTCAGCATGGCGAAGATATTCACGCCCGCACTGCTCGTTTGGTATTCGGAGCGAAGACAGATGAGGAACTCAAAGAGGCGCGACGTTTTGCAAAGATAGTTAACTTTGCCATCGCTTATGCGATTGAGCCTTGGGGTTTGTCGCAGCGCGTCGGCATTTCGCGACAGGAAGCAAAGAAAGTCATCGAAGACTACTACAACACCTACAAAGGTGTGCGCCGTTACATGGAAGAAGTGCCTTTGCGCGCGCGTGAGCATGGTTATGTGCGTTCAATCTATGGGCGAATTCGCCCGCTGCAGGGCATCAACGATCGCAACGCGAACATTCGCAAGGCCGCTGAGCGCGAGGCCATCAACATGCCGATTCAGGGAACAGCGAGCGACATTGTGAAGATTGCGATGCTGCGGGTCGACGAAGAGTTTAAGCGCGAAAAGTTGGATGCGCGTCTGTTAATGCAGGTCCACGACGAGTTGCTGGTCGAGGTGGCGGCTGGCTCAGCAGAACATGTGGCGGAGATTTTAAAGCGCGAAATGGAATCGGCAGTGAGCTTGGATGTCCCGCTGATTGTTGATGTGGGGATTGCCGATAACTGGATGGACGCGAAACCGTAGTTTCAAGTTTGGTTTGATGGACGAAGAACCAAAAACAAACAATAAAAACTCGAACGGCGCGGGAAATTCAACCGGCGCCCGGGATTCGCGCGCCTCCGACCCGCTTGTAGCAAATGAAACGCCAGCTGTCGTGGATCCAGCAAATGAGCCGACGCGAGTGGTCTATCGCCGTCAGGACACGGAGCATAATGTCGAGCCCGGTGATGCTGCCAGGGATGCGTTTAGAGGCTGGAATAAACAA
>DATAOU010000099.1:0-15143 GCA_036265575.1 Pyrinomonadaceae bacterium | reverse complement strand
CCTGAAGATGACTCCCAGAACCCCGGTGAAAACAGCAATGAATAACAGGATAAAGCCGAACCTTTCGAGCGCTTCAATGCCGGACTCAAAGCTGGGCGGCAATATGCTGGCAAGTACTTTGCTGCCATCAAGCGGAGGAATAGGGAGTAAATTAAAAACTCCTAAGGCAACATTCAGAATGAAGAAGACGACAAGGAGCTCGACGGCGCCGGTCGCAATAGTCGACTGAGAGTTCACCAGTTCCAGTCCATCATCGATAATGCCAACCGTATAAAGGAGTCTAATTACGGAACCCGCGACAAACGCGATTATGAAGTTGCTGATAGCGCCCGCCGCCGATACCCAAAAGTTGGCAACGCGTTTGTTACGCCACTTCAGTGGATTTACCGGGGTGGGTTTGGCCCAACCGATAAGTGGGGCGCCGGTGAAAAAAGCAATCGCCGGAAAGAGCAAAGTCCCGATCGGGTCGACGTGCGAAACCGGGTTCAGGCTAATGCGTCCCTGCAGACGCGCCAAGTCGTCACCGAACTTATTTGACATCCACGCATGGGCAGACTCATGCACCGACAACGAAAAAATGAGCGCCACCATGTAAAGGATGAATTGTTGAATACTGGCGTTAATATTGCCCATTTAGCAGGTCGGTACGGAAGAAATAAAACGAGAAGTTCACACTAACATGGCCCTTAGATCGTGTCAAAAACTGGGCAGATTTGCGATTTCCGATTGCCGATTGCCGATTGGTTTTTAGCCGTCGCAAATCGAAAATCTGCCGGGTCGTTGTACTACTTTTCGTGCGATCCCAGTGGCGCGCTGTATACTGCGTCGGTCGAAGCGACAACCAGATCGCCGGATGAACTAAACGCCAACCCAACCAGGTTCATGCCGGCCAAAAACAGTTCCGCGTTCTTTCCGTCGGGGGTGATCCGGACAATACCGCGACGTCCGCGCAACGAAGCTGCCACCAAAAGATTTCCCTCAGAATCAAATGCCAAACCTTGCGGCCGGCCCAGCCCTTTGTAGAACGTGCTCACCGAACCATCGGGCGCAACGCGCGTAACCGAATCAAAACTCGCTACTGTTGGTCCAGTCACATACAACGCCTCGTCTGGTCCAACAGCCAAATGGTAAGCCGAGACAGACGGCTCAAGCTGCACCCACTGCGTTTCTTCGCCAATGCCATTGACCTTGTAAATTGTCCCGGTGCGATCGCCAACGTACATCGTGTCGTCGCTGTCGAAAGCAATCCCTGTCGCGACGCCGAGGCCGTGCGCAAAAGGCACCGCCTCCTTGAACGGCGTTATACGATAGATGCTGCCGTCCATGCGGCTGCTGACAAACATTTGACCGCGACTGTCGAAAGCGATTCCTGTCGGATTCGTAATGTCGCCGGAGAATTCCGTAACTTCTCCATTAACATCGATCCGAAACAAAGTGACGGGCAACTGTTCCCCGCGCGAGCCCGACCGCGTGACAAACAACGCGCCGTCATCCGTGTCAAAAGCGGGATTAGTAACCGGATGCAAATCTTCCGCGAGTCTGCGGCCTACTATTATGCTCGCTGCGGCGCTTCGGCCTCCCGGGCTTTCAAGGGTGACCGCCACAGCGCCAGTCCGTTTCAATTCAGGAACGATTGCCAGGGCACGTCTGGGTGACAGCGCCACTAGCGGTGCTCGTTCTTTCCCAAACCAAACAGCGCACCCTGTTGGGTCGTTAGTGTCCAGCTCAGCGCAATCGATTGCCACCTCGCCACCAGGGATGGCGATGTTCGGGTCGACCCTAAGAATTTCTGGCGCTTTGTTCATTTATCTGTTGAGGGATAGCTGCCTGGTCGTAAAGCAAACTGTTAGTTTGCGGCGGACGCGTTGCCACTCAATCTGAAGGCCCCCACGACCGCCGCAAACTAACAGCTCTCTTTAAACCCGAAGTTTCATCATACGACGGGCTTTGAACACTGTCTAATGGCCGAACTTTCCTGTGTCGCTGATGCGAAGGGCGTGGCCTTGCTCTGGTCTACGATGTGTTATAATCCGGCCTCGCACGTTGACTCCTGTTGAAGGTTTACCAAGTTTCCAAGGGTAATCAACGTGCCCGCAAACTGAATCGTAATGCTCAAGCGAATAAGCGAAGCGATATCGCAGAGCAACATTAAGAATCGTTCCCAGGCGTCGGAAACCCACTGCTCGCTACACTCCACCTGTAACTTCAGCTCGATCCCAAACATAAACACACGATGGTGCCAGGCTCTTAACATCGAGCCGCAGTTTCGCGCCTGCGCCACGCAGGAAGGAAGGGATTATTAAGGACGTACTGGGAAACACTGCGGGCCTGAAGCCAAACCAGTTGCGCCGGATCGCGAAGCTGTACACTCGTCGTGTACCCCCTCAGGAAATCGTTACGCCGGAATTTGCACGGCAACTCGCAGAACTGTCGCACGAGACTCGCAGGCAGATCGGGGCGTTAATAGATCGTGCCGGCCGCGTCGAGTATGTGATGGTCGGCGACAATCGCAGCATTGAGCTTCCGGATTTTAAACGCATTCGCGTAGCTGTCGATCGTTTTCGCGGGCTGCGTTGCGTGCACACACATCTCCGCGGCGAAGGTTTGACGCAGGATGATCTAACCGACCTGGCACTGTTGCGGCTGGACTTAATGGTCGCCATCGATGTCAACGAAACGAGTGGACTACCCGGCTTGGTTAATGCGGCTCATCTGTTGCCATTATCAGCGGACGGATCCCACAGCACGGCCGGCGAGTCCTACGCGTTCCTACCAAAAGCGCTTGCTTCGCAATTGGATGTAGACTTTCTCGCGTTAATCGAATCCCTGGAAGAAGAAATGGCGCGCAATCGGAATGCGACGCGCCAGGCGCGAGTCAAGGATCGCACCATTCTCGTCGGCGTAACGACTGGGTCATTGAGCGACGCGGAAGAGTCGATGGCCGAACTAAACGAACTGGCCACCTCTGCCGGCATTGTGGTCCAGGACAAAGTCATTCAACGACGGCAGGCGATCGATCCACGCACAGTGCTGGGCCGGGGCAAGCTGCAGGAACTGCTCATTCGTTCGCTGCAACTGGGCGCGGATATGTTGGTGTTCGACCGTGAGCTGACGCCGGCGCAGGTAAGATCTCTCTCAGAAGCAACTGACCTGAAAATTCTCGATCGCTCCCAGTTGATCCTGGACATCTTTGCGCAACGTGCGCAATCGCACGAAGGCCGTATTCAAGTCGAGCTGGCGCAACTCAAATATCTCCTGCCGCGCTTGATAGCCGGTCAGGATTCAGCGTTTTCGCGGCTGGCGGGTGGCATCGGCGGCCGTGGCCCGGGCGAAACAAAACTAGAGACCGATCGCCGCCGTGTTCGCGACCGCATCAACCGCCTGGAAAAAGAAATAGAACTTCAGATGCGCCGCCGTCACGAACGGAGAAAGGTCCGCACCCGGAATGAACTCCCCGTAGTTTCGATTGTGGGCTATACGAATGCCGGAAAATCAACCCTGCTGAACGCGTTGACGAATAGCGAAGTTCGCGCTGAACAGCGAATGTTCGCGACGCTCGATCCCACTTCACGACGGTTGAGACTACCTCGGGACCAGGAAATCATTGTCAACGACACGGTCGGGTTCATTCGCGATTTGCCGCCGGGACTACTTTCTGCGTTTCGCTCGACCCTGGAGGAAATTGTTGACAGTCGCCTGTTGATTCATCTGGTTGATGCGTCAAACCCGCGCTGGTCGCAACAGGTTGAGTCGGTCGAAAGAATTTTGCAGGAGCTTAAGTTGACTGAGATCCCTTCGCTGCTGGTTCTCAACAAAGCGGATTTGGTCGCACCGGATACGCTGGCTGCAATGGCGAGGCAACTTGAATCGGCTCGTGCTCGGCCGGTTATTTCTTTGGCCGCTACTGATCCGCGGACACTACGCCCACTGCTCGAGAAGATCGGCGAGATGCTTTCGCGTGACATCGGTTTACCTGAGCGCGAGGAACAGCTTGATGCGGAGCGCGTTTCCCGCATCGCCTAATTATTCATGGCCCGACGTCCACGATTTACAACTCGCTTTAGTCGCGCGCGCGACCTCGCCGTCGCTTACGTGATGCGCCCGCTGGAGGTTTTCGAACCTCGCACTCGCTTTTTTATTGGCTTCGCTGCACTGGTTCTTATTACGACTCCACTCTTGCTTAGCAGCTATTCCACGAGTGTTGCGAGTGATTATCGCGAGGGCGAGATCATTCGCGGCAGCATCGTTGCGCATGGGGACATTACTGCCGTTGACATCTCGGAGACTGAAAGACGTAGGAACGCCGCGCGGGAGGCCACTCGACCCATCTTCAACTTCGATTCAACCCGCGGGGAAAGTTCCAGCGGCAGTTTCGAGGCCGCGTGGGACGACCTAAGGTTGCAGCTCCAACAGAAGCCACACCACGCCGAACTTACGTGGAACGGAGAGGGCGGTCCCGGGGTTGCCCGAGCGCTAAGTACGCACAATCTGGGTGATGAAGATTTGAAGTCGCTGACGTCTTTAATCCGCGAAGTCGGTGCTCAATACATCTACGACGACGCCGAAGCTGAACGACTCAACCAGGAAATCGTCCTGGTTGACGTGCGTAATCCCTCCGGGCAGATGGTAATGCCGGCGCCGCGCACCCGGATGCTCTCGCTGGCGACGGCGCGTCAGGAGCTCGAACTCAAAATTTTTGGAATGCAGGGATGGACGCAGGAACAGAAATCGGCGCTCGTATCTGCCATAGTCCCGCTGCTGCGGCCCAACGTGGTTCTCGACCAGACCGCAACCGCTACGGCGCGAGAGGCTGAGGCCAACAAGATTCCCACGGTAACGATCTCGCTGAAGCGGAACCAGGTGATCGCGCGAGAAGGCGACACCGTCACCTCCAGCACCCTGTCGCAACTCTCGGCGCTCAAGAATACAGGCCATGCCGGTCGTCCCTGGCATAACTTGATCGGGTTACTGATGATTGTGATGGCCGTTTACTGGGCCGTCTGGAAATTTACTGAGCACCGCAGTACTGCTTCCGCAATTTCGCTTTCCAAATGGCGCGCCTTTGCCCTCGTTGGTTCTGCGATCGTAGTTCAAACGGGACTGATGCGAGTCGGGTTCACTTTCGGCGATGCGATTGCGAGCAGAATGACGACTGCTCCTTTTAACGATCCGATGATCTGGAATTTCGCAATTCCCTTCGCAGCCGCGGCGTTGCTGGTCGTGATGTTAGTTGACACCCAGCTCGCGTTTCTTACGGGAATTGTAACGGCCTTATTCGCCGGCTTGCTCGCGCCAACTGGCATTCAAGCAGCGGTGTACGCGTTGATTTCCTGCGCCGGCGCCATCTATGGCATTGGCCGGTATCGCGAACGGCAATCTGTCACTCTAGCTGGATTATTCGTGGGCGTGGTAAACGCATTCATGGCGCTCGCCCTGATCGCCTATGCTGAACAACCCTTAACTTTTAATTCCTTTCTGATGGCGATCGGTTGCGGGTTTGCCGGCGGGTTGTTGACCGCAGTTTTTGCCGCCGGCGGATTACCGATTAATGAATCGCTTTTTGGGATTTTGACGGACGTAAAGCTGCTGGAGCTCTCCAACGCGGATCTGCCGGTGCTGGGCCAACTCGCGTTGCGCGCCCCGGGCACCAATCAACACTCACATGCAGTGGGCCAACTTGCAGAAGATGCTTGCCGTGCGGTTGGTGCGAATCCGCTGCTGGCTCGTATTGGAGCGCTTTATCACGACATAGGTAAGGTCGCCGCGCCCGAATACTTTGTCGAGAATCAGCAGGGCGAGAACCCGCACGATCACATGAAGCCGACGCAGAGCGCGAGAATTATCACCAGCCACGTGACCTATGGCAGTAAGTTGGCTAAAGAAATTAATCTGCCCAAAAAGATCGCGGACTTCATCCCGCAACATCACGGTACGCGGACTCTCCACTTCTTCCTGCGAAAAGCGGAAAGCATGGCCAAACCTGGTGAAGTCATCGACGAAAAAGATTTTCGCTATCCGGGTCCTAAGCCCCGATTTAAGGAAGCAGCCATCATGATGCTGGCAGATTCGTGCGAAGCAGCGGCCCGCTCGCTGGCGCGTCCGGACCCGGAAAACATTCGCGCTATCGTGGTGAAGATCGTGGATGCCATCATCAGTGATGGACAACTCGACGAATGTGATTTGACGTTGCAGGAAATCACAACGATCCGGGAAGCAATTATCGGCTCGCTCACCGCCATTTACCACGCTCGCATTGACTATCCGGGGTTCAATCCGCCAAAGGCCACTGGTCCTTTATCGGCGCTTCCGGCAGTGGATTTGGACAGTGAAGAACGCGGCATTAGCTATAGCCGCGCTGCTGACATTCCAATTAATGAGGCAGGTGAAGTTGAAGACGAGGCGATAAGTAGGAAGGTGGCAAAGCGCTAGCGTTCAGGAACCCGACATTTCTCATTCATCATTTGACATTAATCGTTGGTCATTTTGTTTAGGAAAAAATTCGCATACTGGCGGTTTAGTTTGGCGTTGGAGAGGAATCAACAACTGGATAACTCTTTGCCGACTCAATTGCCAAATGATTAATATCAAATGACGAATGGTAAATGGTTCTTTAGTCGCAAAACTTCCGCCGCAGCTTCTCATATGTCGTAGCAAGGTCTTCCGGCAAGACCCGCGCTTCTGCAACCGAGGTCATAAAATTAGTATCACCCGACCAGCGTGGTAGAACATGTATGTGAATGTGATTGGCAATTCCAGCTCCAGCGGCACGACCCAGGTTCATTCCCACGTTGAAGCCATCCGGCCGATACGTCTCGCGTAAAGCAGTTTGAGCTTGTTTGGAGAGGTCCATTAATTCATCTGTGGTTGCCTTGGCAGCCGCGTCCAGTTCGCTAACGTGTTCATAAGGAACAACGAGCAGGTGGCCGCTGATATAAGGATAGCGGTTCAGGACCACGAAGTTGTGCGCAGCACGGTGCAGAACGAAATTCGCTGCGTCGTTATCCGCATCATCCCGCAGATTACAAAACACACAAACGGTTGGGTCCGCGTCGCCGGCGGAAGCGATGTAGTCGGAACGCCAGGGACTCCAGAGCCTGTCCAATTGTTGTCCTCTAGAAATTAAAGAATGGGCGGCTGCCGGGGTTCGTCGGCAACGTGAGTGGCGGAAGTTTCGGGAGCGCGACGTGCGGCGTCGGGATCATTGATCAATTCTTTGAGTTCTTTGCCTGGCTTAAAATAAGGGACGCGTTTGGCGGGAATACTGACTGGGTCTCCGGTCTTGGGATTTCGCCCGCGGCGAGCGCCTCGCTCACGCACGCGAAAGCTGCCGAATCCTCGCAACTCAATTTTCTCACCTTGATTTAAGGTTTCAATAATACTTTCAAAAACAATTTCGACGAGTCGCTCGGCGTCTTTCTTTGTAAGTTCCGCCGCTTCGGCGACATCCTCGACGAGTTCTGCTTTTGTCATGCATCACCTCAGATGAGAAAAATTGCCTGGCTACAAACTAAAGAAAATTAACGGTAAGTCTTAAACGAATGGCGAGGCGTGCTCGACGCCGTACACTATCAGAAAACGATCAGGCCAGGCAAGAATTGGCGATAAGACGAACAGCCAGGCAATGGAACTTAAATTGGGCGCGTTCCCACCAACAAATTTCCCGTTTCAACCGAGACTTCCGCGGCTATTTTGGTTCTTCTTCGGTCTCAGCAGTGGGTTCTGGTTCTGGAGCCGTCTCTGGTTGTGGCTCCGGCTCGGCTATTGGTTCCGTTTGCGCCTCGGGCTCGGTGATCGGCGCCGGTTTCGATTCCGGCTCGGGCGTCGCTTCCGCTTTCGCCTCAGGCTCCGGCGCGGGCTCCGGCTTGGGCTCCGGCCGGCTCAAACCAAAATCTCCCAGCTCTCCAAGCGAGGCCATGCCGCTGCGCGCTTCCGAAGAGTAAATCTTAGTGTCGAGAACCGGCTCATCCTTGCCGACGGCTCGGGCGGACAGTCCAATCTTTTTATTCTCCGAATCGATGCGAAGGATTTTGAATTCCATTTCCTGACCCAGTTGGACCACGTCTTCGGGCTTCTCGACGCGCTCTTCCGAGAGTTCAGAAATGTGGCAAAGTCCTTCCAGATTGTCATCAAGTTCTACGAATGCGCCAAAGTTTGCAAAGCGGGCCACTTTACCCTTCACCACATCGCCGGGCCTATGTTCGCTGACAAATCTATCCCAGGCGTTAGGCTCCAGATCTTTTATGGAAAGCGACAATCGCCGGTTTTCAGCATCGATGCTGGTGATAACCGCATCGATCTCCTGTCCCTTCTTAAGCACTTCACTCGGATGTTTGATGCGACGCGACCAGGAGATATCCGAAACATGGACCAGGCCATCAACGCCATCCTCAATTTCGATGAAGGCGCCAAAGTCCGTCAGGTTGCGGACACGTCCATGAACACGCGTGCCAACCTGGTAACGCTCATGCAAGGTCTGCCAGGGGTTATCCTGGATCTGTTTCATGCCCAGGCTAATGCGGCGCGCCTTTGGATCCACGCTAAGAACTTCAACTTCAACGGTGTCGCCAGGATTGACCAGCTTGCTGGGATGCTTGACGCGTTTTGACCAGCTCATTTCTGAAACGTGGACCAGCCCTTCGACGCCATTTTCCAGTTCCACAAACGCACCATAATCAGCAACGCTTGCCACCTTGCCGGGCACGCGGCTGCCTACCGGGAAGCGCTCGTCGACACTCGACCAGGGGTCGGGCAATAACTGTTTGTAACCAAGTGAGACGCGTTCGCGTTCGCGATCGAACTTGAGCACCTTAACCTGCACCGTGTCGCCAACCTTGAACAACTCGTTCGGGTTTTGCAGCCTGCCCCAGGACATGTCGGTAACGTGAAGCAAACCATCGACACCGCCCAGATCCACAAACGCGCCGTAGTCAGTCAGGTTCTTTATCTGACCTTCAACCACCACATCTTCTTCGATATGGCCCAGCGTTTCGCCTTTGCGTCCGGCGTTCTCTTCTTCGAGCACAGCCTTGCGCGACAGCACTACGTTGGAACGCTTGCGATTGAGTTTAATGACCTTGGCTTCGATTTCCTGATTGCGCAGCGCGTCGAGGTTACGCACCGGGCGCACATCTACTTGTGAGCCGGGAAGAAACGCGGCAATGCCGTCGATGTCGACGCGCAGGCCGCCTTTGATGCGCTCGATGACGCGTCCTTTAACGCTGGTGCCGTCGCGGTATGACTTTTCCAGGTCGTCCCAGGCCTTCATGCGCACGGCGTCGGCGCGAGACAGAATGGGCAGACCATCGGCGGTCTCCATGCTCTTAACCAATACGTCGACTTCGTCGCCGGGCTTAACTGACAGCACGCCGTTCTCGCTGAACTCGGCCGGGTTAACTATGCCTTCCGACTTGTAGCCAAAGTCGATGACTACACCGCGTTCGCTGATGCCGACAACCGTGCCGCGCACGACTTCGCCTTCCTGCAAAGTTGCCTGCTCCTGCTCGAACTGATCGAGCAGTTGGCCAAAGTCCACGTCGCCAAAGGGACGTGGCTCGTCATCGTCGTCGCCTTTTACGGCGACAGCGGGAGCAGTTTCTTTTGCCGGTTGGGTTCCTGACGGAGACGTCGAGAGTTGTTGATCGTCAGAAGATGGGTTGTTGTCGGTTTCTTGATTGTTTAGATGCGATTCTTCACTAGCCATGCAAACTCCTGTAACAGTCCCGGATAAAATTCACCGCTGAGTTCAATTCCGCGCATTTTCTATCACGCTGACGGAAGAAGATTACCCAAGCGGCGCTCGCTTAGTTGCCTTGGCGATGATGTCGGGGTTGAAGCTTGCGAGGAATGCGAGCCGTTTAGATTTGGAAAAGGAGGTTTTATGTGTTTCGATTTCCGCGCGCCCGTAGTCACCCGCTTGGTCCGACAATCACCATTCGCTTACCGGGTAGGCTCGCAATGTACACGCCTGAATAAGGGCATGTCAAGGTGCTGACATGGCTCCGCAAATCAGGAATAGAAGAAAAACCGGGGCGAAAAAACTTTGTGACGACTGGGAGACTACTGGCTCGATGCTGTCACGCCGCCGGAACCACGCGGAACTACATAAACGCCCGCTGAATGGGATCCAACAAACAGGGTGTTTTGATCCTGCGAATCAAAAGCCAGCGCCCAAATTCTTTGGCTGGGCAAGCGATTCTCCTTCGGGTCGATACGCGACCAGGTTGATCCTGCGTTGAGCGAGCGATACACACCGCCACCGATCTCGCCAGTCTGATATGCGTTACCAGCAAACACTTCGTCTGGGTTACGCGGATTGATCAGTATGCAGGTGAAATCGCCAAACGGGAGGTTACCGCCGCGACGACTCCAATTCGCGCCGCCATCCTTGGTCATAAAGAACGCCTGCTTGGTTCCGACATAAGCATAGTTAGAACGACTCGGGTCACGTGTAATAACGTTCACCGGCGCTTCGGTCGGAATTCCTGATAAGCGCTGCCAGGTTTTGCCGGCGTCCTGGGAAACGAGCACGCCTGAAGCAGCAGTGCCTACCCAAATAGTTTGCGGATTTTGCGCGTCGATTGAAATACAAGTTGTGCGAGCGTCGAAGCTTGAACCATAGGAAAGTTTTTGCCAGCCCTGGGTTGGATCGAGCGAGCGAAATAATCCCAGATTCGTCGCAGCCAGATACAACGGTTGCTGGGTCGCCGGATCTATGGTTTGCGCCAGCGCATTCACCGCATCTGACAACACTATGGTGGCCGCTTCGTCGCCGCTTACCGCGGTAACATGGAGCGCTGCGAGCGTTTGCGCGTCAAATTTACCGCTTAACGGAAGATGGTTGTCACCCTGAAACTTTCTTAGCGCTTTTGTAGTCAATGTACCGGCACGACCGTCCGGTGTGCCGACGTTATAACCGGCGGCATTCAATGCCTGTTGAGCTTGCCTAATGGTTGCGCTTGCTTTCGCTGCCGTCGGACGTGCGGCCGGCGCACGTTTTTTTCCGGAGGCTTTCGGTTTAGCCGGGCCCGCAGTCCAAACCGGAGCCCACGACGCGCCTCGGTCAAGCGAACGATATACGCCAAGGTTGGTTCCAAGATAAATCGTATTGGCGTTGCGAGCGTCCTGCATAATCGAATAAGTGATCAAGCGCGGCGGCATGTTGCGCATCGACGGACGCCAAGTTTCGCCATTGTCCGTGCTGGCAAAAAGAAAGCCACCACCGGTCGTTGTATTGATTGTAGCCGCGTAAATTCGATTCGACATTTCACGATCGGCCACGATCGCATTCGCGAATCTGCCGCTGTAGCCGGCGTTGGTCGGAGCGAAGTTCTTTCCGCCATCGTAAGACACCATCACGCCATAGTTGTTGGTACCGATATATATGGTCTGTGGACGCGACGGATGAACCGCAATGGAATTGATCTCGAGTTGGCGCGAGGTCGTGACCATCCACGAATCGGCATCGCCGCCACGCTCGGAACGCCAAAAGCCTTCCGTCGTTCCGGCGAAGACCAAACCGGCAATCGAGGGATGCTGCAGGATTGCGCGCGTCCGTCGTGACTGCGACGGTATCCCCTGAACTTTTTTCCAACCGTCACCGGCGCTGCGCGTTTCGTAAATACCGCTACAGGCAGACGCGATAATGTGGTTCGGGTCGCGTGGATCAATATCGATGGCAAAGATGTCGGAGTCATCGATGATTCCGTTCTTTATCGTTCTCCAGGTTTGGCCGCCGTCGGTTGATTTGTAAGGCAGGTACCACGTGCCCGCGTAAATCGTATTGGTTGTCCGCGGATCGATGGCGAGAGATTCCACGTGAACCAATCCAGCAGTTGAAGAAGTTGGAAGTTGCGTCCAGCTGTCGCCCGCATTGTCCGAGCGGAAGATGCCGTTGAATGTGCCGGCAATCAAAACATTAGGATTGGATTCAGCCTGCGTCAGCGAGTGCAGCGCTTCGTTCTTTAACTCCGGACTTTCGCGCCAATGATGGCCTCCATCCGTTGATTTGAAAAAGCCGCCCGCTTCCTTGTGCCGGTGCGCGGCAACGTAAATAACCTTCGAATCGCGCGGGTCGACAATAATGTGATCCACGAACAGGCGTGGCCGATTGAAATTGTAGAGAAACTGCCAGTTCTTGCCGGCATCCGCGGAAGTGTAGAGCTGCCCGTCGAGTGTGCCGAAGTAAAAACGGTCGGGATTGTTCGGATCAACCACGAGGCTACGGACGTCGCCTCCCGGAGGGCCGTTAGAACGCCAATCATCAGAGTATTTGCTCGCGCTATCGGCTGCGGCATCAGCAGGCGATTCGAGCACCTCCAGCGCGGAGCCTTGCGCGGCAAAGCGCATTGGCAAGGCTGACAACATAACCAGAAGCAGAATGAGTTTTGGCAATCTATTTATCATATGGTTAGTACAACTCCGCAAAATTAATTCAGGCCCCGGAATCCAGCTCGGCCATAAGTCTAATATAACTTCCCACTTTTGATGCAGCAAATCTTCAAACTGTCCGCCACATGCAAAAAGAGTGCAACTCTTGTTTCTAGAAAAGCAAAATGGGCATTGATCTCATGAGATCAATGCCCACCCTGGTTAATTCGCATCATGAACGATGCAAGGTTAATTAGGCGTTACTCGTCGCCCCGACGTCCGCGGCGGCGCCGTGGCGTCGCTTTCTTCTTACACTCCGGACATGGAGAGATGATGTTGTCTGTGCTGGCTGCCGGTGGGGTTGCGCCTGTCGGCACTATCCACAGCTCAACCGTCAGGTCTGAGCGGCAACCACCGTCCATCGTCACTATCCTGCCAGCGTCGATACCGCGCGTGTTCACCAGATAGTCTTTCGCGCGATCCGCTCTGGCCTGTGCCTCACCCGCGCAGCTGCCGTAGGCAATGATGTAGCCCTGGGCTCCCGGCTGGTTCTGCAACTGGATAGCATAGTTATCAAGACGAGCTTTCTCATCGTTAAACTTGATGTTCCCGTACTCGTCAAACTTCGTCGCGGGCGGCGCTGGTGCTGTCACCGACGTCGAACACGATGCCGTTCGCGAGCAAGCTGGATCAAGTCCTCCAACCTCAACCGTCGCCGTCACTGTCTGGCCGCCAAGTCCGGTCGTGTCCACCGTAATGGATGACGTCCCTTGACCGCTGGAGATCGTGCCGGCTGATACCGACCAGTTGTAGGTTACGTTCGCACTCGATGATAGCGCTGAGTTGAACGTGATGGCCGAACCCGGATCCACCGATGACGGACAGCTCACTGATACTGTCGGGCATGGCGGCACGCAGTTCGTGCACTCTGCCACTGTCACTGTTGCTGACCCGTTTACCGTGTGCGCGTTGCCGTCATTGACATCAACCGTCACCGTGTAAGTGCCCGGATTAACGCCTGACAGATCCCAGCTTACATTCCGGCCGTCGCCTGTTAGCTTGCCGCCCGTTACCGACCACGTAAACAGCAGCGTGTCGTTATCGGGATCGACCGCGTTAGCCGTCAGGTCAATCGTGCGACTGGCACTGGCTGTACAAGTCGTCGAGCTAGTTCCTTCAGGACACGGCAGCGTGATTGATGCACTCGAGGTGCTGACACTCACTGTCGGGGCCTGATTCGGCGGCGGCGGTAGCGTGCGAGCATTGCGATGACCAATCCAGAACTGGCCAATGAAACCATTCGGATCATCCGAGAACCTGAATCCAGCCGGGAAGCCACCGGTTGTCGCCGCTATCGTTGTCCCAGGCACGATGATTACTGTGCCGTTCACACCCGGTACGCAGGGCGCTCCTCCCGGGACCGTTAAAACGCAGACGCCCGAAAGGTTGTTGATCTGCGTATTGGCCGTCGTTCCATTGAAATGGCCCGAGTCCTGCGGATTCAGATGCCGGCGATACGCTACCCCAAAACCCCACCAACGCGCCGGGTATATCTTGACACCAGCAACGGCGTCCACCGGGTTGTTGTTGAAGGCATTCGGTGTGCGGCTGCCCCTGTACATTGTCGATCGCACTTCGCCGATCGCTTCGAAGTGTTTGTTAATCGGAAAGTCGAAGCCCAGTCCTGCCAGCAGCTCATTCGGCCGATCCAAGAGCACCGCTTCATTCATGTCCTTGCTCTTCGGATTGCTGTTCAGGATGTAGCCGACGTTCGCGGAAAGATCTACATGCTGGCTCAAGCGTGCGCTTACTACGCCAACCAGACCAAAGTCTCCCCAGTTCCCGCCCGGCCCCGCGCCGCGCTGCATCTCATTAAAGCCGGTTGAGTCGTTGGCTTTATCCTGATACCAGCGATAGAACGGAACTAACGCCACGCCCAGCGCCGAATTCGGCCCTGTTAGCCGGATCTTCGCTCCCGCCACGTAGTTGCTCCACATCGACTCTCCATAGAGCCGATTCACGAACGGCGCGTCTGGTAAGTAGGTAGGCGAAAGCGTGAAGGTGACCGGTACCGTGATCGGATCCAGCGCACCCGGGCTTCCGGGCGGCCGGCAGTTACCCGTCAGCGCCGTACACGGCAACTGCGCCGTGGCCAGCACGATGCCCGGCAGTATGCTTCCTACTGGCGATCCCATTCCAGGAAAGAACGAGGCGCCGCTAAAGTTGCCACCACCGCCAAATGGCGTTCCGATAACACTGCTGTATGGCGGCGCGATGTTGTTGCCCGTCAGCCCAAAGTTCGGACCCGTCGCACCGATAAACGGATACTGCGTGAACGGCTGTCCACCGATCCCGCACGGCGCTCCTACCGGCCTGAATACTGGTCCGCTGATGCCATTCGAGCCACTCACGCGCGTCGGCGCTAATATTATTGCCGCCGGATTGCACAGCCTTGTCGCATTGTAAAACAGCTGCGAGTTCGGCAGATAGAAGCTTGACAGGTTCTGCGGATTATTTACATGAATGCCGCGATAACCCAGTGTCTTGAAAAATACCTCTATGTGATCGTTCAAGCCGATGTTAAAGCTAATCGGCACATCTACGATGTCCACGTTCCCCGGATCGCGATCATAGTTGCTGTACGCGATACTGAAGGTAAACTCGCCCTTCCGAATCGTCTGTCCATCGTAGATGGTAAACAATCCGGTTGGACCACCTTCGAAACCACCCGTGCCTACGGCCGGCGATTGGTTCTTGGGATCCTGCGGATCCCTTAA
>DATAOU010000098.1:0-19648 GCA_036265575.1 Pyrinomonadaceae bacterium | reverse complement strand
GTGGTTTGCGCTTATCTTGTGCGTGCGGAGTTCCGGAGTCAGCACCGTTGCGCCCAAGTCTTCGAGCAAGCGACGTTGCGTAATGATGTCGCGAACGTAAGGCAGGTTGTGAAGCGTCACCGTTTCAGCGCTCAACAACGCTGCGGCCATGCACGGCAACGCCGAATTCTTGGCGCCGCTTATGGAGATGCGTCCCCGTAGTGCGCGCCCGCCGCTGATGCGAAATTTATCCACGCCGACAGATTAGAGGAAAACCAGAAAACGCGAAAGCTGACGGTGTCCTGATTCCGGTTTTCTCTGTGCAACCTTTGTGTTCTCTGTGCCTCCGTGGTGAAGTTTCATAAGGCGATTGTTCACCACACAAAGAACACGGACGACGCCGAGAGGCCTTGGCGCGACGGCACGACAAGCTAAAGCTTGTCGGACATGAAAAACGCGGCGCTCAATTAAGAACGCCGCGTGCGGTTTGCTAGTAAATAAATCAGTTACTAATTCCCGCCGCCGCTGCGTCTCACGCGCACACCGCCATTCGTCGTCATCGCGCGAATCGTGGGCCCACCTGAGCCAAGGTTAACTGCGAGCTCGCGAGTGATGCGCCCCTGCACAGTTACCGGGAAATCAATACTCAAGTTTCCGTTCACCGTGCCGGTCTCCAAATGCGCCGAATAATTCTCTGGTACCGACATGCTGATGCCGCCGTTGGTTGTTCTCACATCCATCTCTTCGCCGTCCCAGCGGTCGCCGGCCAATTCGATCGAGAGCCCACCGTTCGTCGTGCCTCCGTGCACTGTGCCGCCGACACGCCTTAGAGATACGCCACCATTACTAGTGTTGAAGTCCAGGCGTCCCTGCACATCGCTGATTCCGATGCCGCCATTGTTTGCTGTTAATGAAAGGTCAGTACGTCGCGGAACAAAAACTTCGTAGCTCACACTCCAGTTACGGTCGCGGCCGTTTTCCGGTCCAGTCGCAAAAATCTTAGCGCCCGCTGTCTGGATCGTGATCTGCTGAGCGAGTGCGTCGGCTTCGGCTTGCGTAGGCGCCGAGGTGTGAATTCGGGCTCGAGCCAGGATCTCGTTGCGGTCCCAACCCTTAACTGAAACGCCACCGTTCTGACGTCCATCGACCGACACGGAGCCGGTGGCAGGCAGCGTTTGTTCTTTAATCTCGCAATGGCTCAACAACCGATCGCTTTGCCAATCATCGCGGCAAACTAGTCCCTTATCTTTATCGCCATCTTTACTCGCGAAGGCGGATAACGCGGTCACAATTGTCAGCGTTAAGATGAACGCACTGCGTCTTAGCCACTTATTCATGGGTAGTCTCCTCAGGGTATTTAGTTTTTACCAGTTTGTTCTTTCGCGCGGTTCTGACCACTAAACACCGTGGTTCGCGGAATTGTGACAACTTATTGAGGAGGGGATTGCCTACCCCAGCTTGGATAACGCAACCGTGCGGGGAATGCCCTGGAGATCATCAAAAACTTCAAGCAGTTTCCAGCAATTCTCATCGATGAGCTGCTGAACCGCATCGTGCTGGTCAAACCCGATTTCAAAGAGGAGAAAGCCACCGCTCTTTAGCTGTTCCCCACTCTCGAGCAACAGGCGCCGGATGACGGCCAATCCATCATCGCCCGAGACGAGGGCAGCGCGCGGCTCAAAGTCGCGCACCTCTCTTTGCAGACCATCGATCGCGCGTGCCGCGACGTACGGCGGATTTGAAACAATCAAATCGAAACCGGAACCAGACGCCGGGCCCAGGCCGGAAAAGCAATCAGAGGCAATGAACGAGAGCCGCTCGTGAACTCCGTGTCGGGTTGCGTTGCGCTCGGCAACAGCCAAAGCTGCTGGTGAAATGTCCAATGCAATGGCGCGGGCCCCCGGCAGTTGGTGTAGAAGCGTGACAACAATGCAGCCTGAGCCTGTGCCGACATCACAAATAAAGGGCGCATCATTTTGCGTAACCAGCGACAACGCTGCCTCCACCAGCAACTCGGTTTCCGGCCTCGGGATCAGCACATCGCCGTTGACTTCAAACTCGAGGCCAAAAAACTCCTGGCGCCCGGTGATGTATTGCAGCGGCTTGCCCTGGGCACGTTCGTCAAGCGCCGCAATAAACCTTTCCTGTTGTTCATTGCTAAGTTCTGCTTCAGCGTGCGTCAGAATGTAACTACGGTCGCGCGCCAGCACGTACATCAACAACGAGCCAGCTTCCCGCCGCTCGTCCGGGACACCGGCCTTCCGCAGTTTGTTTGCGCCTTCTAATATCGCCTGTGCTATCGACGTGGACATCGGATGTTGCGGCGTTGGTTGGTGGGTCAGTTATGTGCGATAAGCTTTAGCTTGTCGTAACAAGCTTTAGCGTGTCGTAAACGTTGCGACAAACTAAAGTTTATCGAACACACACTGACCAATTGCCCAGCATTGGTTGTGTTCTACGCCCGCCGTTCCTATATAATAAGCCTTCAAGTAATCCAGTTAATTGTTTCGCTGTCGCTCGTGGTCTTCTCCACTATTTTGGGGAACAGAAAGCGTATTGAAACTTTCTTGTCAGTACCACGGTACGAGTCTCGTTCCTCCCGTATGCGACAGAGCCTCCCAACCATTTCGGTTGTGGAGGTTCTGCCGTAAAAGGAGTGGTGAGTTTAACAACGTTTCTCTGAGGAGCAAGAGTGGGCGCACTATCCAAAGCGATTTTGTTGTTCTCCCTAAACTGGCTCGACGCCCAGTTGACTATTCTTTGGGTGCGCCTGAATGTGGCCACCGAAGGAAACGGCTTTATGGCCCACCTCCTGAATCGCAGCGAAGGTTCTTTCCTTTCCGTCAAACTCGCCATCGGCGCCCTGGCCGCCTACACGCTTTATCGTTGCTCTGAGATTCCCATTGCCCGCCGCGGAATGAAGTTGGTGCTTGGCATCTATTTAGTCCTGATGTTTGTGCATGTGGCCACCGGCTTTTCGGCTCTCGGGTGGCACGCTCCAGTTACGGTAATTACTTATTTCGCTGGGCTCCCCAGGACTTTTTTGGCCCTGTTTGCTTAGCTGGCCCGCTGAAAAAGCCGCCGTTTTCTCCAATTTCTCGTCTGCACGTGCTCCCAATAAAAAAGGAACGCAAACTCTTGCGCGGCGTTTGAAGAATGCTTGTCGCCAGGACGCAGGTATTCGTGTTTCTGCCGCTTGCATACGTCCTGAGATAGGCCTAGATTTATCGTCACCGGCAGAGAGGGCCACGCAATCAGGGAAAACGCGCAACCTGCCAGCGCCGCTTTAGCATCGAATTGAAACGATTCATAACCAGCGGGACAAATTAATAAGTAAGAGGAAATTCAGCTATGTATAGACTTTCAGCACGTCAAATCCTGGTCATTGCTTTGGTGTCAGGTTTGTTCGCGGCCGGCGCGATTGCGTTCGTGGATAGGGTGTCGAATCGGCTGCAGCCTGCCCTGGCGGCCTACTCCGAAAGTTCACCCAAAACTATTTCCGATCCGGCAACCGCCACGGATGAACAGAACAACATCGAGATTTATCGCACCTTGTCGCCCGGCGTAGTCAATGTGCACTCCACTTCCTACGCACGCGATTTCTTTGGCTTCGTCGAACCGC
This sequence comes from Pyrinomonadaceae bacterium, assembly GCA_036265575.1. GTDB lineage: Bacteria > Acidobacteriota > Blastocatellia > Pyrinomonadales > Pyrinomonadaceae > PSRF01. The sequence continues at coordinate 16,047 of DATAOU010000098.1, read as the reverse complement.
AGGAAGGTTCCGGTTCAGGCTCAGTCATCGATCAAAGCGGTAACATTCTCACGAACTATCATGTGATCGAGGGCGCGCAGAAACTGGCTGTCAGTTTTGGCGGCCAGAAAAACTACGCCGCTAAAGTAGTCGGCGGAGATCCAGATACCGATCTGGCGGTGATCAAATTGATCGAGGTGCCGAAGGAACCGTTGACCATCGTCCCTTTGGGCGATTCAGACAAGCTCGAAGTGGGCCAGAAGGTTTTGGCAATTGGAAATCCTTTCGGTCTCGACCGCACCTTGACGACTGGCGTGATCAGCGGACTGCAACGTCCGATACGAGCGCGTAACGGGCGACCAATCGAAGGCGCGATTCAAACTGACGCTTCGATCAATCCGGGAAACTCTGGTGGTCCATTGCTCGATTCTCACGGCCGCATGATCGGTATCAATTCGCAAATCCTTTCGCCTTCGGGCGTATCGGCGGGCGTTGGTTTTGCAGTTCCGGTGAACATTGCAAAACGCATTGTGCCGGAACTAGTTCGCTCCGGTGAGATTCGCCGGCCCAAGCTGGGCATCAGCACGCGCGATGTAGAACAGCTAAAGAACCAGGTTGAGTTACCTGTTTCCGATGGCGTTTTGATTTGGCAGATAGCACCCGGCGGCCCTGCTGCTAACGCTGGGCTGCGCGGATTGACACAAACAGAAAATGGTGACGTGGAAATCGGCGACGTCATTGTCGGCATTGACAACGAGAAGGTTGCGAATACTGACGAGCTTTATCGCCTGCTCAACAAGCATGCGATTGGCGATCAGGTGCAGGTACAAGTCATCCGCAACGGCCGTCGTATTTCCGTGCCGGTACGCCTGACAGAAACGCCCGATACTCGGCGCCAGTAATAGAAGCGGATTAAGGGAGTTGGGTGTAGGACGCGGGCTTAGATGAAATTTGGTCCATCCTACACCCCTCTCCCAGCACTCAACATCTTTCTGCCCGTGGACCAAACCAACCACTTCTTCAATATTGGTTACGGTTGGCTCTGCAAACACTGCAGCGCGGAAGATGCAGAGCGCCAACACCACCACTCCACCGGTTCGAACGCACCTGCAGATCGAAAGACGAATTCAAATTTGTCGCTTGCTAGTTGGAAAGACGAGTCGCATCGCGCTTTGACTTGCCGGCGGTGCGGAATCGAGGAAACGATTTCAGGTTCGTGGTAGGGGAATCTAGTCCAACTGTTTGACGCGTAGCGTCAGTACGAATTTAGCCTGGCGTTTCAACGCCGGGTCGGATTCCAGGTTCGTTCCCCGTCGCGAAGCGACGATCGAAACAAGGGCTATTTCAGGCGTCGCTACGCGACGCAAACCGGTTTGATGGGCGTTCCCGGCCTTAAAAGGTCGGGCTAAATTCGCGCTGACGCTACGCGTCTAAAAACTCAATCAGTTCATTCGATCTTAAGAATCTCCAAACTTGGTCTTGTAATCAGCCAGGCTGCGACGTATTACTTCCAGCGCTTCTTCACGGTCATACATGTCAACAATCTCAACTCTTCGCGGCGCATCGCCGGGCAATTGTTTGTAACTGAGAAAATAATGATTGAGCCGATCGACCAGCGCTTTCGGACACTCGCCGATATCGCGAATGTGTCCGTACGCCAGGTCTGACTCGAGGATCGAAATGATCTTGTCGTCGGCCTGCTCGCCATCAATCATTCGCAGTCCGCCGATGGGCGTGGCGCGTAAAAAGAAGTTTCCTTGCGCGAACGTCTTCTCCGTCAACACGCAAATGTCCATCGGATCACCATCGCCCTTGATGTCCGAAGCTCCCGTTCGCTCGGCACAAAGCTTTCCGACTTCATCGCCACAAAAAGTTTGCGGGATAAACCCGTAAAGCGATGGGCACATCGAAGAAAATCTTTGCGGGCGATCGACATGCAAGTGCCCTGATGCTTTATCGAGCTCATACTTCACCGCATCCGTGGGCACAATTTCGATGTAGGCGTTGACAATTTCCGGCGCGCCGTCACCAGGCGTCAGTCCGTGCCAGGGGTGCGCTTGAAACTGTTGCGCCGAACGTTTTGGGTTGTTGTCAGACATTCCCGCACCTATCGCGATGATTTGTACTGGACCACTTTCACTTCTTCCAAGGTAACCAACCCGTCCTTGATCATCTCATCCAGCAGTGGCATAAACGCCTTCACTTTTTCGAGACTATCAACAATCTCGATCACCATCGGCAAATCCTCGGACAGTCGCAAAATTTTTGCGGTGTGCAGAATGCTGTTGCGGCCATAGCCCATCACGCCCCGCAACACGGTCGCACCAGCTAGCCCGGCTTCGCGTGCCTTCAAAACGATTTCTTCATAAAGCGGCCGGTGGCCGCAGCGATCACTTTCGCCGACGAAGATACGCAGCAGATAACCTTCTTCCGGAACGTTCATTAGATTAACCCCGCCAGCCGGTAACCCACCCAAACAAGAAACAAGCCGGCAATATTTGACGCAGCGATGTTGACCAGCGCCAGCAGAATCTCGCCATCGCGCAACAAGGTAAACGTTTGCAGGCCAAAGGAAGAAAAGGTAGTAAACCCACCTAACAGACCGATGAAAATCATGCTCCGCACGGTTGGGCTGGCGAGAAAACGTTCATACATCAAGTAGAACAACGCACCAGCAAGCAGACAGCCAAGCGCATTCACCGCCAGCGTTCCGTAAGGGAAAGTTTCGCCGTAGCGCTTTGCTACCGTTCCCGATAACCAGTAGCGCAAGAGCGTGCCCGCGAAGCCTGCCAGCCCAATCCAAATTATCCTTGGCATGGATGCGTAGTTTAGCAGATCAGTATGCAGCTAGAGTTAAAGCGGACTGAATCAAATCACGTTTACCTCCGACACGTTTCAGCTACCCCCAGCTGGTGCTACAATTCTCCCTTCTCGCCCGATTTTGATTGACGGTTTTAGCCCTATGGCCACTGCGGAAGTTTTCCCCCAGGCACGTGCTCAAGTCATTTCGTTACGCTGGATTATTTCTGCGCGCGACGACCTCATTTGGTTCATCGGGTCTGTTTTCTCCAGCTATGCTTTGCTTATTTTGTATGTTTCCGGCGTGCTGCCCTTGATTCCGATGGTGGCGCTATGGGCCATCCTGATCGATGCGCCTCACGTCTTCGGAACTTTTTCACGTACTTATTTCGATCGCGCTGAACGTCGCAGCCGCGGCCGCTTGTTGTGGGGCTCGCTGCTCTTTTTCGTGGTGGGTCCAATCATGGTTTTCGCCGGACTGGGTCTGGTCTTTTTCTTTCTCGCTGCGCTTTGGGCTTATTACCACCTCGTCAAGCAGCACTACGGCTTCATGGTGCTCTACAAGAAAAAGAATAACGACCTCGCCCCTATCGACAATGCGCTCGACCGCTTGTTGCTGTTGTTTGCTTTTAACTACCCGTTCGTCGCTTTTATCGCGCGCGATCCGGAAGCCATGACACGCGTTCCTGCTTCATTGCGTTTCGGCGTGAATGGACTGGCGACGGTTTTGCTCGCGGGCACGATAATTCTTTTCGTTGCGTGGTTGATTAGACAGGGACAACGGTTATTGACCGGCGACGCGCTCGATGTTCCGAAATATCTGTTGCTGGCGGCAGCTATTCCAATGCACTGGATCGTCTTGTTGACGCCAATGCCGCACAAGCCGATCGCCATCGTCGCCATACTCACCATCTATCACAACCTGCAATACCACCGGCTGATTTGGTTTCATAACAAGAAGTACAAACAGTCCGACAAACTTAAGTTTGTCGAGCCTCGCAGCGAGAGCGTGCGTAATAGTAACCCGATCGCCAGGGAGGGTTTAGAGTCTAACCAGGATCCTCGCCAAAGATACGGCGCCGCTGAGTTGATCAGCCGCCGGCTCCTCTATTACATCGGTTTCGGAATCTTGTTTGGAATCATTTACCAGGGCCCGCGACAAGTTCTCGGCTACTTCAGTTTGAAGAACGGAGCCGGAATAAATAGCGAACCATCATTTGCGATCCAGCTCGGGATTTCTTTTCTCTGGGGCTACGCATTCATTCATTACTACCTCGACTCGAAAATCTGGCGCGTGCGCCGCGACCCTTCGGTCGGCAAAGCGTTGAACATGAGCTAGGTCCAAGTTTCAAGTTCCAAGTTTCAGGTTTCAAGTTTCAGGTTCAAGTTTCAGGTTCAAGTTTCAGGTTTTCCGACACGAACTTGGAACATGAAACTTGAAACTTATTCTGGGGAACAGAACCTTGAGACCAGGTCGGTAAACTGCGCTGGATATTCTTCATGCGGCAGGTGACCGCACTCTCGGAAAACAAACAAACGCGAATCCGGAATTTCCTGCTGCAAACGTTTACCGTCTGCCAACGGTACTTCGCGATCTTTATCGCCCCAAACGATCAGCGTCGGCTGCGTCACGAGATGAGCGTCGCGGGATATACGCTCTGCATCCCAGCGGCGCACGGTGCGAATGATCGCGCGGTGCGTACCTCGCGTTGCTAATGGCAAATGCCGCGCCTGCACTCTTTTCTCGTCCATTTCCCACTTGTGGCGATCGTAAACGCGTTTCATGCGCATGCGCAGCAAGCGGCGCGATCCAACCACCAGCGGCGAGAGTATGTCGCCGATGATTGGCGAGCCAAACAGTCGCATCAATAGATAACGCGTCGGCCTGTTATTCGTCACTGCTCCCACTAAAACCAATTTCTCAATCAGTTCCGGATGATCGAGAGCGATCGTTGCCGCTACAGCTCCGCCGTAAGAACTGCCGATTAGCCGAACGCGCGTGATGCCCAATCGCTCGAGCAGGCCGGTGACCATCTTGGCCTGTGAAGAGATCGTGTACTCCAGATGACGCGGCTTGCCGGAATAGCCGTAACCCAAAAGATCCGGCGCAATAACTCGAAAGCCCTGGTCAGCAAGTGGCAGCAGCACCTTGCTCCAAACCAAATTTGAGGAAGCAAAACCATGAATCAGCAGCAAGGGCGGCGCGTGGGTTTCGCCCGCTTCCTGATAGTGCACCTTCACGCCGTCGACTTGGGCGAAGCGAGAATATTCCGCGTTGAATACAGCATCGCGATTTGTGTGCCACTCAACATCGGGTGGTCGTAACCAGAGTTTGGCGGCCACCGCTCCGCCCGCTAATGCTGATATCGCGCCTAACCAGTAACGCTTTCTCATAGTTCCTTATGTCCCAACACGACGCGTGGCCGCAAAGAATTCTTCTCGGCTTCAAACGATGCAATCGCAATGAGGTGACCATGCTCGTCACAAAGCCTGACCTGTTCACGGTCAGCCCATGTTGGACTTTGCACCGAGACATTCACACCATTAAGTATCTTTCGCACATCGTCACCACTTAAATCAAAGGCGGGCAAATGTGCCAGCGCCGCGTTCGGCGTCAGCAACACGCGTCCCAGCGCCTCCTCCGCAATACTTTCCTGGAGCTGCTCCAGTGTAAACGCAGTTTCAACGCTGAAGTCGCCCACGCGCGTGCGACGCAGTTCCACTAGATGCGCTCCAGTTCCCAGGCGCTTGCCGAAATCTTCCGCCAGCGTTCGCACGTAAGTTCCCGTCGAACAAGCCACGCGCACGTCAAGATCGTAAGTGCCGTCAAGGTTGTCCTTCAGCAAGCCTTTTCCCTTAGTCGTTTCAAACTTGCGAATGGTCACGCGGACGGGTTGTCGTTCAACTTCTTCACCACGCCTCGCCAGTTCGTAGAGTTTTCGTCCCTGCTGCTTCTTTGCCGAATACATCGGCGGCACTTGATCAATTTCACCGCGGAAGCCGGCAAGCGCTGCTTCGATCTCAGACTCGGTGAACTGACCGCGCGTCGCTTTCGTAAGCGCTTCGGGTTTGAGCAACGGCGTGCCAGTCGCATCGCCTGTATCAGTTGCGTATCCCAGTCGGATTACCGCCTCGTATTCCTTGTCGAGACCACTGAGAAACTGGGCCAGCCGCGTTGCGCGACCTGTCAGTAGGACTAACACCCCGGTCGCAAACGGATCGAGCGTACCAGTGTGGCCCACCCGACGTTCATGTAGCAGATGCCGCGCTCGCGCGACGACATCATGCGAGGTCCAACCAACCGGCTTGTCTATTATTAACGCGCCATCCATTGCCTTCATTCTAGATTGCGAACAGGAGATTGGCGATTCGTTGTCGAGCGCGAGAGAGTTGCGGCCTCTGGGCTCGCAGTTCTTCTGTGATTCTCGTGTTCACTGTGATAAATGTTTTATTACCGAATGCGTCGACGTAGTCGAAACACTAATACTGCGGCAGAGGACTCGAGCGGCCCTCGCCTATCTCCCGAGCGTATTCGTTCGCGCACTTTTCAGCGCGCGGCGAAACTGCTCGCCGCCAAACCGCGCTCAATTGCAGAATTGCGCGAGCGTCTTCTCGAGCGGCAGGGCGTTACGGACGAACTGGTGGATGAAGTCATCGCGCGGCTGAAGGAGTATGGCTACCTCGACGACGAGCGGTACGCACTGAGCTACGCGTCGCTGAAGGTTAAGCAGCGACCTATCGGCCGGCGGCGTTTGCAGCAGGACCTGAAGATGAAACAAGTTCCGGCCAGGGTCGCCGACGAAGCACTTGATGCGATCTTTGCTGAAACGCCGGAGGAAGACTTGATCGACCGCGCTATCGAGAAACGCGTTCGGTTGCGCGGTCAGCCAAAAACGCGTCTTGAAGCCAAAAGCCTTTTCGATCATTTGCTGCGACAGGGCTTTGCATTTGAACTGGTCAGCGAGAAAGTGCGCGCAGTTCTAAAAACCGACCTTGATGAATGATTCTAAATGCGTCCAATCGCCAACCGGCGAATGCTACTCGAGAGACTCCTACTCGCTGCGCTCGCGTCCAAGAGAGCTTTTAGTTTTCAATCCAGAGAATCGGTTCTACGGCAATCACTTTCTTGCCTGAGCTCGCCGCCGGTGGTTGCGGAAGCAGGTTAGAGTGATCACCAGAATCCGTGTTGACTAAATACAAAGATGGCCCATCTCCCACTACCATCCACTTGGCCGAAGAGCTAACCAGCGATTGCGACGTCATCCCCAACGGCTGATCGATTGTCGCCATCCGTTGTCGCTGCCAGTTCCCCGGGTTGAGCGAAAAAACCCCGGTGTTCTTTCCCTCGCCCATCGCCAGAAAAAAAGGCACACAACTCTTGGCGGCGAAACCGGCAAACTTGCAAACTGAGCAAGATATCGGCGAAGGATTAAGAGTCTTCAAGTCCTTCAGGTCGGTGGCTATCGCAATTGGACCATCTTTGTGTAGTGGCGTTACGACGGCCACAGTTCCTACCGGACAGATGCCCCGAATCGACCACCGAGCTTCCATATCGCTGGATGAGATGGGTTCTTTCAAAGTTACCGTCGTCGTCGTATTGGCGAGAACCACAGCACCGGCTTTTTGTTGCTGCGCCGAGACGCCCAGGACGCGCTCAAAGATCAATCGATCCGGAGCAATCCAATGGACATCGCAGTCAGTTGACGTGCCGCCCACCCAACTCTCCCAGATTACTTTTGTCTTACCATTCAGATCGGACACGCTGAGCCACGCGCGGGCTGACTTTGCCTGACTTTCGCTGGCGCGAAAACTGATCCGATTGCCATCGGGGGCCCAAGCCAAACAACGGTTCGTCCCTCCGGCAGCGGGAGCCAATTGCCTGTCAGCCCCGCCGGCCAGGTCACGTACGAAAACGCCATCCTTGTTGGAGTACAGGAGACGCTTCTCGTCTGGACTGGGAACGGCTTCGAACATGCCGCTGCTGATAATCTTTTGATTGGTCGACTCGTTCGAAGCTGTCGTGAGCTCGACTAGATCAGCTAATTGATCCGAGTCTCGGACGAGTACCAGCAAGCGACCATGGAAAGCGGGTCCTGTAGCTGTGGGCTTACGACTGCAGCCGCCCACCAGTAGCGCACAGATAACTAATAAGCTTAGGGTTCGGAATTTGGTTAGGCGCAAGAGCATGTCCTCGGCCGTAGTATCGGGGCGTATGAAATATCGAGCAAGCCGTTAGTGAGATAATGCGGCGCTTCGCGTGCTGAAAGCTCGGCTGAATCTTCCAGGCCCACAAGGCCCGTTAAGCCATACGCCGCCTGCATGCTAAACTCGACGCTCGTCAGTTGTGCGTTGTTTTATTCTGAATTCTGACTGAATTGTGACTCCTGAGTTATGACCGGAAACGAAATTCGCGAAAAGTTTTTGCAGTACTTCGAACAGCACGGCCACACGCGCGTGCGGTCGTCGCCGTTGTTGCCTGCCAACGATCCGACGCTGCTCTTCACTAACGCCGGCATGAATCAATTCAAGGACGTATTTTTGGGCCAGGAGAAGCGCGAATATGTGCGCGCCTGCTCGTCGCAAAAATGTCTGCGCGCCGGCGGCAAGCATAACGACCTCGACGAAGTGGGCAAGACCGCCCGGCACCAAACGTTTTTCGAAATGCTGGGAAACTTTTCCTTTGGTGATTACTTCAAGGAGGACGCCATCAAGTTTGCCTGGGACCTGCTGGTGAACGAGTTCAAACTCGATCCTGAACGCATGTGGTTCAGCGTGTACGAAGGCGACGATCAGGTGGGGCCCGATGAAGACGCAGAGCGGTTCTGGCAACAGGTAGGCGCGCCGCGCGAACGCATTCTGCGATTTGGCCGCAAGGATAATTTCTGGCAAATGGGCGAGACTGGCCCATGTGGTCCATGCAGCGAAATCCATTACTACATGGGTCCTGATCCAAAGGACGCGGAAAACTGCGCGGCAAATGTTAATGGCCCCGGCGACACCATAACTGAGCTGTGGAATCTGGTCTTCATGCAATTCGATCGCAGCGAACCCGAACCAGGGAAATACGTTTTGACACCGCTGCCGGCGCCTTCCGTCGATACCGGAATGGGTCTCGAGCGACTCTCAGTTGTGTTGCAAGGTGTGAAGTCAAACTACGAAACCGATCTGCTGAAGAATGTAGTCGATTTCGTTGCGAGGCTTGCCGATCGTCATTACGAAGCTGAGACGCAATCAGGTTTCGCGATGCGCGTGATTGCGGATCATGCCCGCGCTACCGCTTTTTCAATTGCCGATGGGATTTTGCCGGGCAACGAAGGACGCAATTACGTGCTGCGCAAGATCATGCGGCGCGCGATTTATCAGGGGCGTCATGCGCTGGGACTTAACGATTCGTTCTTCTACAAGGTGACAAACTTCGTTGTGGATCAGATGCACGAAGCGTTTCCCGAACTTGAAGTTCAACGCGACTTCATCGAGCGGATGGTGCGACTGGAAGAGGAACGATTCGGATCGACGCTGACGATTGGCTTGAACAAGCTGGATGAACTTTTTTCCTCTACCAAAGGCGCGATGCCAACCTACCAGGCTCTGGCACAGTTGTACGATACGTTCGGAACGCCGCGAGATCTGATCCGCGTGGGATTGGAAGAACGCGGCTTTGCAATCGATGAGGAGCACTTCAACGAAGCTTTTGATGCGGCCCTCCGTGAACTTCAAGACAGTGGGCCAACAGAAAAAAGCGCGAGCAAAGCAAAATCCAGTTCGACGTACTCCAAGCTGGCGGAAGACGGAGGCCGCTCGCAATTCAAAGGCTACGAAACGACTCGAGTTGCTGATGCGCGAGTTGTAAGTTTGATTAAAGAAGACAATAAAGTGTCGGGTTTGAATCAAGGTGAGAATGGGGAAGTCGTTCTCGATCACACTCCCTTCTACGCTGAAAGCGGCGGGCAAGTCGGAGATGTGGGTAGATTGCTTGCCGCAGTTGACGTCATGGCAACGGTGGCCGACACCTACTCGCCTGTTCAGGGTCTGATCGTTCATAAAGTCAAAATGGAGAAGGGCACGCTCAAAGTCGGTGATATGGTGACTGCCGAGGTTGATGTGGAGAAGCGCGACGCGACTCGCCGCAATCACACCGCGACGCACCTGATGCACGCCGCGTTGCGCGAGGTTTTGGGCACGCACGTCAAGCAGGCTGGTTCGGTGGTGGCTCCTAATTACCTGCGCTTCGACTTCACCCATTACCAGCCATTGACGCAGAACGAAATTGAAGAGATCGAGCGCCTGGTGAATTACCACATACTGCGAAACGAGCCAGTGCAAACGGATGAGATGGCAACGGAAGAAGCGATGCGCTCCGGCGCCATGGCCTTGTTTGGTGAGAAGTATGGTGAAAAGGTCCGCGTGCTTTCGATAAAAGGTGCGGAGTCGATTTTCTCGCGAGAACTTTGCGGCGGCACGCACGTGCGCGCAACCGGCGACATTGGCCTGTTCAAAATCACCAGCGACGAATCGATCGCTTCCGGCGTGCGTCGCATCCGCGCCATCACCGGCGTCGATGCTTACGAACGGTTCCGCGAAGATGAACTTTTAATAGATCAAACAGCCAGCGGTTTGAAAACTTCGCGAGCGGAATTGCCCGCAGTGATTACGCGTCTCCAGGATGAAGTAAAGAAAGCACGCCGTGAAGCTGACGAGCTGCGCATGAAGATCGCGACCGGAGCTGTTGGCGGTTCATCCGCAAATGGCGATGACGCGCGCGATATTAATGGTGTGAAGGTGCTGGCGCGGGAAGCCAGCGGACTGGACGCTGCCGGCATGCGCCAACTCTCCGACACTTTGCTGGCGCGAATAAAATCCGGTGTGGTAGTGCTCGGCCGCAGCAGCGAAGGCAAGGTTTCGCTGATCGTGCGCACTTCCGATGACTTAACCAGCAAGGTTCCGGCAGGCAAAGTAATTAAAGAGCTTGCTCCGATGGTGGGCGGCAAAGGTGGCGGCAAGGCGGACATGGCTGAAGGCGGCGGAGCGCAACCGGAAAAACTGAACGAAGCGCTCGAAGCCAGTTACACCGTTGTTGAAAAGATTCTAATGTCCGGCAAACTTTAGTTTGTTGTCCACTCGCCATACAGCCACGACAAACTAAATTTTGTCGTGACATCAAAACAACAAAAGCGCGAGTCGTGTTCTGGTTAGAACTCGCTCGCGCCTTTGCTTTCCGGGGCGCTGCCGCTCATTATCGCGCCCCGTTCCCCCTCGCATCTCACATGGTCTTCTGCTTATCAGTTAAGGCAACGCCCATCTTTTCCAGGGTTACCTTGTTAAGCGTTCCGGTCACCTTAAGAGTTTCCGCCGCCTGATATTTCTTCAAGCCGGCACGCGTATCAGCATCGAGCTTGCCCGAGGGCTCGCCCGCGTAAAAACCGCGGGTCTTCAGAATTCCCTGGGCTTCTTTGATCTGGTCTTTGCTCGCGCGAAAAACCGGACCGCGCTTCTTCGCAGTTTTCGTGGTTGATGTATTCGCAGTGGTTGAGCTGTTGGCGTTTTGCGCCGTCGCGATTGCAGAAACAACAATCAGCGACAGGATCGTCGAAAGTATTTTTTTCATTTGTTCCTCTTTGTGAGGCGCGACAAGCGCGCGGATTCACTAACGAGATTTGGTAAGAGCGCGCGTATCATTACTATCGGCGTTGAAGAAGTCCAGGTCGCCAGAGAAACCCCCGATTTAGAACTTTGCAAGAGCTCTTGCACCTCCGGAAAACGAGGAGCGGGCAGCCATCCACCTACTCAATTAACCAGCGACTACTAGAAAAACACTCGCGAATTTCCGAAGAAATCTACGGTTATTAGCATCGTTGGCAATTGTTTAACCGTGTGTTACTATTGTGTCGGCCTTGATTGAGGGTCCTGAGTTATCTGATTTTTGCCCGCAAACATCTCACCAAAATTACCCTTGACTCTAATCTGAAATTAGCTGATCGCATTCCCCTCTTATGAAAATTTTCCCCCTGGCACTCTCCGTCATTTTGCTGTCGGCACTATCAACGTTCGCACAAGGCGGATCGTATCGTGTCGACAATTTTGATTTCGCCAATGCCGTGAAGATTGAGATGCCTCAGCCAATCGCTGTTAAGCCTGTGGTGAAGCAGCGCGTTAAACGGTTAGTGGCAGCCCGGAACTTTGAGTACGCACCATCAAACCTGCCACTCGTGCGAACGACAAGCATGAACCTGTCACCGCTAAGTGGGTTTACCACCGGGGACGCTAATATCGATAGCTTCATCGTTGATTCTGGCAACCGCAATTCCGTTGACCCTCTGTTGCTCTACTCCATCATGCATCAGGAGTCCACTTTCAAAACGCGCGCGATGTCCAACAAAGGCGCGCGCGGCTTGATGCAATTAATGCCCGGAACGGCAGCGCGCTTCGGTGTCAGCAGCATTTGGGATCCACGACAGAACATCGAAGGCGGTGCGCGTTACATGCGCTTCCTGCTCGATCAGTTCGATGGTGATGTGCCATTGGCACTGGCGGGTTACAACGCCGGCGAAGGCGCAGTCATGAAATATGGGAATCGCATTCCACCCTATAGCGAAACGCAGGAATACGTGCGGCGCATCAGCCGGCGTTACAACTTGATTCGCGATCCGATGGCTGCCCGCTCGGCAACTCGTGTGTCGCGTGAACAGGTTGCCGTTGCCCAAAGCAAAGATCCGACGCCGCTCAGTTTGTACGAACGATCTGTATTTGCTGTCCGCTTGCCGGATGGAAGGCTGCAACTGATCACGCAATAGCGTTCCAGCAATTTTTTAAGAAGAAAGCGAGGCGGAATTTGCGCCTCGCTTTTTGTTTTTGGAATCTGTTGTTGAGAGTCAACACTAACTGACAGGTTGGGTGACGAGCGCCGGAAGCGGAGTGACAACTCGCGCCGCGGGTACACACAGAACCGGACAGGGCGCGTTTCTTACCACGCGTTCGATTTCCGAGCCCAGTACCGGTGCACCGCCAAACAGAGACGCGTGCACGTTAGTGCCGATGACGATGAGATCCGCATCGACTTCATCAGCCACTCGGACGATCTCTGCGTAAGGCCGGCCTTCCGCAATGTGAGTCACTGCGCGCGCGCCATCGCCGCGCGAAAGCTGTGTCATTCGTTCCTGCACGTAATCGCGCAGTCGTGAAAGCGCATTCAAACCACCTTCTGGAAACGCTACTGCGATCTGCTCGAGATAATCCCCGATCACATAAACTGCGTGTAGTTCCGCGCCTGTCTGGTTAGCAAGCTGAGTGGCGACCTGCGTGGCCGCGCCCGCTGAAGGACGAAAGTTCGTTGCCAGCAGCACACGATTCAAATGCACTTCACTACGGTTGCCCTTGTGCTCGACGAAATCATGTTGCGGGGGACGGATGGTCAGCACCGGACAAGGTGCTTCGGCAATAATTTCCTCAGCAGTGGAACCCCATAGCGCCCGCGATAAACCTTTGCGACCGTGCGTGACAACAGTAACCAGATCGATGTCGTATTGGCGTACTGCTTTCGCTATCTCTGGCGCCGGTTCGCCCTCTACGATTACCGGCTCCACTTCGATACCATCGAACATTGGATCAGCCAGCAGATTGCGAACCTCGCTGCGCAACTGCAACAACCAATAGTTCTGCTCTTCTGTAAACACCCGTTCGGGCAACGTCAGCAGATTCGCCGGCACGCTGCCGCTTTGAACGCTGAACAAGACCACGCGCCCGCCTCCCTGACGTGCAAACGCCGCCGCGTACTTCAACGCGGCGCGGGCATGCGGCGTAAAGTCTGTGGGAAACAGAATATTTCGAAATGGGTACATACCGATCTCGTAATTGAATCTCAGAATCTTTATTTCTTTCAGCAATCTATACACGATCCACCAGTCACTTGCCAATAACACTCCCAGTTTCGCCGTGAGCTAGTTGAAACTAAATCTCGTCCATAAGTTGAGACTGGTAACTGCTGTTAAGTTGCTGTGGTCCCGGTTTTAATACTGGATTTTTTTCGCCATTCCGTGCCAAACTCCGCGAGCATCCCTTTTCTGATCGAGACCGCAACGAACGAGCGAAATACAATTTTCCTTCGGAGGCGAACGGCTTGCTTAAAGGAATCTTTCGCACCAAGAACCTTAACGACATTCTGTCGGCGTTGGGTGATGAGACACATCAACTGAAACGAAGTCTCGGGCCGTTCTCCATCACCTTACTGGGGATCGGCGCGATTATCGGCGCCGGCATTTTTGCCACCGTAGGCACAGCCGCAGCAGGCGATGCAGCACGGCCCGGCGCCGGTCCGTCATTGATGCTCTCGTTCGCAATCACCGCGGTGGTCTGCGCGTTTACCGCTTTGTGCTATGCGGAAATGGCGGCGATGGTTCCGATCTCCGGTTCAGCGTACACCTATTCTTATGCGACGCTCGGCGAGTTGGTGGCCTGGATCATCGGTTGGGATCTGATTCTGGAATACGCCATCGGCAACGTAGCTGTCGCTATTAGTTGGGCCAACTATTTCAGATCGTTCATGCATGACGCGCTCGGCGTCGACATTCCGCAGTGGCTATCAACCGACTTTCGCACAGCCCGAAAGATACCAGGATTGATTGAAAGCGCGCCTCATGTTTTTGGTGTGCCGATTGTCTTCAATCTCCTCGCTTTTGGCATCGTGGCGCTCATTACAATCGTGCTGGTCTGGGGAATCAAGGAGTCAGCCGAATTCAACGCGGTGATGGTCGGCGTCAAGATCATTGTGCTGACTTTTTTTATCGGCTTTCTGCTTTACATGGTTACGCCGGCCAAGATGGCTACGAACTGGCATCCCTTTCAACCAACCGGTTGGGGCGGAACGCTCGCCGGCGCTGCCGTGGTTTTCTTTGCCTATATTGGGTTTGACGCGGTTTCGACCGTAGCAGAGGAAACGAAGAATCCGGCCAGAGATCTGCCGATTGGGATCATTGCCTCGTTGGTTATCTGCACGATTTTCTACATCGTCGTGGCTGCCGTCTTCACCGGCGTCATGCCCTATCCGGTGCTGGTTAACAAACTGGCAACCGAACAGGCTGAACCGTTAACGATGGCGCTGAGGTACATCGCACCAGACGCGCGTTGGGCCACCGGCTTGGTTGACTTCGGTTCGGTTGTGGCGCACACGGCGGTCTTGCTCGTGTTTCAACTGGGGCAACCGCGCATATTTTTCTCTATGGCGCGTGATGGCTTGCTGCCCCCTGTCTTCGCAAAGGTGCATCCAAGATTTAAGACGCCGCATGTGACCACGATTCTGACCGGCGTCGTGGTGGGCTTGTTCGCGGCGGTGATGAGCATTGACGAAATGGTCGACCTGACGAACATCGGGACGCTCTTTGCCTTTGTGCTGGTTTGTATCGGCATCACGATTTTGCGCTACAAAGATCCGGGTCGACACCGGCCTTTCAAAGTGCCGTTTGGCGCCTGGTTTCTGCCAATACTGGGCGCGCTTTCGTGTTTCTTTCTGATGTACTACCTGCCGCCCACTTCCTGGTGGCGCTTCGTTGCCTGGTTGATGATTGGGCTATCGATCTATCTGTCGTATGGGTATGCGCGTAGCGAGTTAGGCGCTAAGTCGGGGCGTTCACGAATTACGCCCGGCTGGTTGTCGTTGATGGGACTGGGTTCGCTGTTGATTGCGATCGGTATCCTGACCATTCCTCATCATTTGAGTCCGGGTGAACTCTACGCCGCAATGACAGGCAGTGTGGCCGAGGGCAAGCGGACGATGATTGCTGCCGGAAGCATCGGTATTGGCGCCGCGTGCATGCTGGTCGGCTTCGTTATAGGACTGACTAAAGGAGAAACTCTTAGGTCCGAATAAGAAATTCTCGTTATGAACGCACTTCCCATCATCATTGGTTCACTTTGCGTGATGGCGATCGCTTATCGCTACTACTCTGCGTTCATCGCGGCGAAGGTTTTGACCCTCGACGATTCGCGGCCGGTGCCGTCACAGACAATGTATGACGGGCACAACTATTATCCAACGAACAAGTGGGTTCTGTTTGGACATCACTTCGCGGCAATCTCCGGCGCTGGTCCGCTGATTGGTCCAGTGTTAGCGGCGCAATTTGGTTTTCTACCGGGATTGTTGTGGCTGGTAATCGGAGTCTGTCTTGGCGGCGCCGTGCATGACTTCATGATTCTGGCCGGCAGCATTCGGCGCAAAGGCAAATCACTTGCTGAAATGGCGCGCACCGAGATCAGCCCCCTCTCAGGTTTCGTTGCCGG
>DATAOU010000097.1:0-4715 GCA_036265575.1 Pyrinomonadaceae bacterium | reverse complement strand
ACAAAAAGAAAGCGAACCGGCGGCAGGATCGAGCCGGTAAGCGTTTCCTGTTCTTCCCGATAACGCTGAACAATCTCCGGATAGGAGCTCAGCCCGAAGCGGCTGAGTTTATTAGCATAATCACGATACAATCCCTCATCGAAACCAAGATCAGTATTCATCGGTTGCGGATGGAACGAAGCCAGGGCGTACAGTGAACCGCTCGGGAAAAATAACGAAGGGGGCAGCCGTAAGAAGATGCCAGCGAGCAAAACGACTACCAGCGCGATAAGTGGCAGGTTGAGCAAACGATGGTTAGACATTCGGCCAGCTGAGCTTGTTGCAGATGTAAGGGAGTTGTGAGCAAATTCCAATCCCCATCAGCGGTCCGGATTTTTTCTTCTCAAACCGGCCTGGTGGCGAGCCACTGAATCACTGCCAGCCCTCGACAACGATCAACGGCACATTTTCGAGTTCGTTGACTGCGCCGCGCGACGGCAGCGTTATGGCCTGACCCTGTTCGCCATGCGCTCGCACGAACGCCCCCAGCTGCTCCAACCATGATTGGCTGTAGGCGACATTATCCCAGCCAACGGTTGGATCGGGCGCAGGCGACAATAAGTGAGTCGGCTGATTTTCCGCCAGCCTCCTCAGGCCACCGACAAACCAAACCCGATTTCCGGCTGCGAGCGTTTGGTGAATCTCTTCCAAGGCATCGTCGATCGGCTGCGGCGAAACCATTTTCTCACGGAATAGGTCATAGCGATGGAAGCGCAGATCGGCAATTTTGGGCAATGTAATCCACCGCGCCGCGCCCTTGTAATAGCGATTAAATGAAATGCCATATTGCCACGGCGCGACGACGATTAGATCCACCGGTTTGGCAAGTTCCGTCACTTTCTTCGCGACGACGTCGATATTCGACTGCCTTTCGATTATTTTCGGCCAGACATAAAATGGCAGAATCGCTAAGGCCGCGAGCGCGAACAGGAGCCGGGAAAGCCGTATCCATTTGAAGCTAAGAAGCCTGGCTGCGAGGCCGTCAAGCGAGACGGCGAGGATTGACAGGAGCGCAAGAAAATACCACGGCCGCGCCAAATAATTGAGCAGGTGCAGGAACAAATAGTAACCGACCGTTGCGATTACCGGCACCAGCATCAAATATAACAGGATTTCCCATTCCGCTGTAGGCCGTCCTCGGCGAAGATGATATAGGCGCAGAGTTGCTGCGGAGAGCAAAACCAGAAATGCGATCGCCCAACAAGGTGCAAATGCCGAGCGGGGATCACCCGTCGCAAGGATAAACTGTTTCGACAGGCTCCGAAATGTAAGTGGAGACTCGGCTACGATACTCCAAGGGCTGCCACTCGTATAGGCATTGAGATACGGCAGGAAGGAAATCGCGCACAGGGCGAGAATGGCGAGAAAAATCGCCATATTTCTGGCGTCACAGCGCAGCAAGCAAATGACAGTAATGGACATGGTCAGAGCGAACACAAGAACGAGATTGTGAACGAGGCATTGAACGGCAGCGATTGATAACAGAACAGCGGCGACCATCGTTGCGGGCGAAGGTTTCCCTAACAAGGCAGCAAACAATCCGAAAACCAGGATAACGAAGATTGAGCCAAGGCCGTATCCACGAATCGTTAGTCCCCAAATTAGAAACGTGGTATTCAGGCCGAGTAACGAAAGCGAAATGATCGGCAATCCGTCTCCCGCGCACCTGGCGCTGAGCCACAAGGCGCACACAAGTGCCGAACCGACGGCAGCGCCAAATACTCGTAATGAACTATCGGTATCGCCAAACAAATTGGTGTAGCCGCGAATCAGAATCGGAAAGGGGATGGGAAAAGCTTCGTGTTGAAAGTTACGGGTAATGTCGGAAACGTCCGGCATTCTTGCCAATTGCACGACCGCGCATTCGTCTCGCCACAACGCTCCCGCGTGATTAACGCGGACCGCTATCAAAAAAAGGACCATTAGCGAAAGCAGAACTGCTACGATCCATTCGACTCGTCTCAGTTGATCGAGTCGTGTCGACGAAATCATTTCTCGATCTGTTCCCTTAACTCTTTGAACTCCGGCTGGTCCGGCTTCAGGGCCAGGGCGCGGTCGATCTCGGCGCGTGCATTGCCGTTCTGGCCCTTCGCGATCAAGGTTTTCGCAAGAAGAAAGTGTGTCTTGGGGTTGCGCCCATCGATCGCGAGGGCTTCACGAAATCGCTGTTCGGCCACTTCCGACTGACCATTCTCGAGGGCGAGAACACCCAGATTATTGATCGCGCCGCGATGGCGTGGATCAAGACGCAAAGTCGTGAGATACAACGATGAAGCTGCTGAGGTGTCGTTTTGTGCAAGCTTCAGATTGCCGAGAGCAAAGTTGGTCTCGGCATTATCGGGAACATAAGCACGCGCCAGCTCGAGCTTTCGTTCCGCCAGCGACAGGTTGCGCGATTCGAGGGCCTGCCAGCCACTATTATAGGCGTCGAGCGCCCACAGGGAGGGCCCGCGCTGCGGCCAGGAAACAAAGAGGGTCGAAACCATTAACAACATGGCGTAGGAAAGGACGGGACGAACATTGCCAGCAGCGAGATTGCTAAAAAGCGTGACCAGCCCGAATGCGGCAAAGACAGCCAGTCCGGGGACAATAGGCAGCCGATAGCGTTCCGTCGTGAACACTGGCAATAGGGCCAGCATCTGGAGGAAAATCGCGCCGGTGATCCAGCGCCCAAGCCGCGCGGTATTCCACGTCAGAATCATTGCCGGCAGTGCCAAGGCAGCGAGCAGCCCGAAATAAATCCCTGGGAACGTCACACCTTGCTCACGCATGTTGGTAATGATGCTGAGATCGTCATACTGAAACGCGCTCCAAAAATTGCGGAGCTTGAGACCGAGCAGTCGCAGCCATGCCAGCGGATGGTCTGCAATGTAGTCACGTGCTTTTGCCGACCAATATTGTGACACCTCTCCGCGTTTCAGCGGGTGACCGGCGACCGATTCCGCGACGTCAATTGAATCCTGTAACATGGCGGCCTGGCCGGCGCGGAGCCCGGGTGGAAAACGCGGGTAGCCGTTCGCGTCAGGATTATTTCCGATCCAGAAATTGATGCCGCTGTGTGCAGACAAGAAAACGCGGTCCCGCGCAATGAAATAGTTGTGCAACCAACACGGCGATGTCCCGATTGCGATGCCGAGCAAAACCAGGGCGCAGCCAACAATGCGGAAGTGCGAACGAGCCGGAATCGCCGGTTTGAGTCCGATTGCGCAAACTAACAATGGAATCAAAAACAAGATGGTTGCGATTGCGGTTGCGGTGAGACCGACAAGCAGGCCGAGTAACAGTGCTTCCCACCAGTCCGGGGCACTCTGGCTTTTGATGATGCGCCATAGGATGAACCAGAAGACGAAGATAAACCACGCTGTTGGCATCAGGACTGCGGCATAGGTCTGTGCGGGGACGCAAAAGGCCCACGCTGCGGCTACCATCAAACCGGCGATTTGGCCGCGGCGTCCGTTAGGTTGAGGAGCAAGGGCAAGGCTTATCTTATAAAGAAGGAGTGCCGTTCCGGCGTCCAGCAGGGCTTGCAAAAGTTCTGGGACGTACGGGCCGTAACCGCAAAGCTTATAGAGGCCGGCTAGCAGGTAGGCGTATCCCGGCAGGCCATAAAAGGCGTGATGATCGGTAAGCTGCCCACCCACAACCTTTTGAGCCCAATCGTCGTAAAAGTGCATGTCTCCGCGTGTCGGCAATAGGAATGCCGAGCCTGCCAGCCGCCCAAGGACAAAAAGCCGAACGAGCAAAACAGCAGCGAACACGTAATGCACAGGTTGGAGACGCAATCGCGAGAATAGCTTGAGCATAGTCAGGTCACACGATCAAGGTAGGTCGGCAGGGTCGCCTACTCCTACTTTTAGGTCCACAGCCAGAATCAAGCCCAGGAAACAGTCAGTCTGAGGAGGGCTTGGCCACGTTTTCTAGAAATTCTAAGCCGCCGGGCAAATTGGCACTGAGAGTGCTCCTTAGGACGGTCTTCCGGGGCGGGTGCCTCGGAGCGCAATCAAATAAACATAAAGAACAGAAAGCAGTTTAACACAATGTTTAATAAACTTAATAGTCGCCGCGGGGGCTTCACCCTCGTAGAAATCATGATCGTTGTCGCGATCATCGCGCTCTTGGCCGCCATCGCGGTGCCCGGATTTCTCCGTGCCCGTAAACGTTCCCAAGCCAGCCGAATCCTCAACGATCTGCGTATGATCGACGCCGCAGTTGACCAGTACGCCATCGAAACCAACCGCAGCACCGGTAACACGGTCAATACCGCGGACTGGACGAGCTACCTGAAGAAGAATTCGATACTGTATAACACAGGCGCGAACCTCTTCGGCACCGCTTATGGTGTTCAGACAGTCGATACCATTCCTAAGGTGCCTACGGTTGACTACGCCGTTTTGTCGGACGTCGCCAGCACGGGCTTCTGGTCGCCTTACGGCCCCTAACAGGCTATAGGAGTTCAAAAAACTTCGGGCGTCCTCTCGTGCAAATCGGGAGGGCGCTCGTTTGTTTAAAGATGCGATTTCACCAGCAAATGGCGGCTACCGTAGCGTTTGCAAGCGAGAATCACGCCTAAACCCGGCGTTTGGGCTCCTGGCTCCTGGGAGACACCCAGTTTCCAGAAATTGTAAAACGATCGCTGCTTGGCATCGCGGGTGCTCGTTAAAGCGCTTACTCCGGGG
>DATAOU010000096.1:0-19066 GCA_036265575.1 Pyrinomonadaceae bacterium | reverse complement strand
TCTCCCATTAGCTGAAATCTCGCAAAAAATCCTTCGTTGACCGTCATCAACTCATGTTCGTGCGGGCCCACGACGGCGTACTGCACGCCATACTTTTGCATCAAGAGCGGCGCGTCCGAGCCACCAGCGTAGATTCTTCTGATCTCCGATTCGCGCTGAGTGAAGTCCAGCCCGTGAGTCCAAATGTGTCCCGGATAACCCATCAGCGATCGTCGTCCAGTCAAAAACACCGGATGATTGTGAACTGGCGCATGAATGATCAGTGCCCGCGGTTCTGTTTTCACTTTTACTAGCTCCGCAAATCCCACTCCGCTCGAATCAAACACCTGATACTGGTTCGAGCGCAGCACAATCGCCGCTACATCTAGCGCGCCGGCGAGCGTGACACCTGCAAACAAAACCAGCGCCAGGAATTTTAGCGCCGGTCCCTTCCGCCACAATCGTGCCAGCAGGATAGCAACTAACGGAGCCGCCGCCACCCACCAATAGAACAGCACTTTTATGTTGTCCCAAATCCACGGCGCCAGCTTCAAGACGTTCGGAACAATGAAGCACAAGCTGAAAGGAGCGAGATAAAGCAGGAGGCGTCGCGAAACAAGCGGGTGTTTGCCTCTCCACAAAGCTGCGACCGCGGTCAGCGGAATAAATAGTCCCGCATTCTTCAACCAGAACCAAATGACATTGTCTTTGCTGTGGTCCCACCCATACTGCCACTCGAAAAATCTTCCAGCATTGACGGCGCTGTGGTGCGTGGACCACCACATTTGCGGCAAGGCTATCGCTGAGGCAACGAGCCCGAAAGTGATCCAATCGCGCCAACGCCTTTGCAGCAATCCAATGCCGGCGCCCACGACCATGACGGCAACGAAGCTATGCGCATGGACCAGCGGCAGCAAACCGGCAACCACGCCCGCGGCAATCATGTGCTGGGTCGAAGTTACACGCAGGCTCAGAAGAACTGACCCACGTTCCTGCTTCGCATGCTTCTTGTTTTTCTTTTTCGACTTTCCGAGTTCACTTTCGTTGGCGGCGGGCTGCTGCCCACGCGTGCCCACATCTCCGGTCGCCAACCACCATTGCGTGAATACAATGACGGCAAGTGGTAGTCCCAACAGAAAGCCACGTTGTGGAATAAGCAACGCGGAAACTGCATTGCCCCAGCGCCAGGTTGTTTCTGGAATTATCGTGAACGAAACCGGCAGGCTTCGTACAAACTCCGCTCGGTTGTCGTAGTGCTGCAGCGCCGGCCATAAAAGGATCCAGCCGAAACCTCCGTTTAGAAAAACCAGAACCGGTGTGAGTACCGCCGCTAAACGATCGCGCAGCAGAACCAGTGCCCAGCGGTGCAGCAGGCCAACAAAGGCAAGCGCAACCACAAAATTTTCAATGAACATTGATTGGCGCAAGTCAGCGCCGCTACGCAGAAAGACCGCGGAAACAAAATCGGTGAGGAAGGGGTAAGTAAACCGAACTCCTGCAAAAGTGGGATCTTCCGGCAGGAAATTGTTTCCGTACGCGAAGCTAGTGATGACGCTAATGTGAAACGGCAAGTCACCAAAGTTATTAAGGAGGCCGGTGTAAATTCCTTCAGGAAGGTCGAGCATGGCGCGCTGAAAGGCGCGCCACAAAACCACAGCGACGATGGTGTAGAAGATTGCATAGCCCCATGGAATACGACTGGGGTGCGAGATGCATTCGCTTAAACGACGCCAGGCTTTCAGCAAATCCTGACGCACCACACTTCTGCGAAGCGGATTATTTAAGAAGGCCACGGGAGCGGCGAGTACAACCAACGTGAGAAGAATTGCAATTGGCGTCAGTCCAAGAAACGAGGCAACGATGAAGCCGACTAAACCGAAGGCGGCCATTCCGGTGCAAACGCCGCTGCAGACGCGCGCCGGAAAATTCGCGGAGTCATCGTAAGCATAAGTCGCCAGCGTGCCACTGGCGGTTATTAAAAGCAGAAGCGTAAGCGAAGATATCAAGGAGTTGTCGACGGGCGAGCGTGGTTTCCGTCGGTGCCCTTTATCGATCGAGAATAATTACGCGGCGGATTATACGCGAAGTAGTGGCATAGCTTTTAGTCTATGACCTTGTTGGCAAACACAGACTGAAGTCCAGGCTACCAATTTGCGCCTCGCGATGTTTTCGGTTAGTTTCCATCTCGAGGAAAAATCATGTTACGAGCAGGTATCGTGGGCTTGCCAAATGTTGGCAAGTCTACTTTGTTTAATGCGCTGACTGCGCAAACGGCGGCTCTCGCCGCCAATTATCCTTTCGCTACAATCGAACCGAATGTGGGCGTAGTGCCCGTTCCCGACGAGCGGCTGGAACCGCTGGCGCGTCTGGTCAAAACCACCGTGATCGTCCCGGCGACGGTGGAGTTTTTGGATATCGCAGGACTGGTACGCGGCGCTTCGAAAGGTGAAGGACTGGGTAACCAATTCCTCGCAAACATTCGCGAGACCGACACGGTGGTCCAGGTGGTGCGCTGTTTTGAAGATGACAGCGTCATCCACGTTGAGGGCTCAGTCGATCCGGCGCGCGACATTGAAACGATTCAGATCGAGCTGGCTCTCGCGGACATGGCAACAGCCGAACGCCGTCGCGACAAGGCGCAAAAGAATCTGAAGAGCGGCGACAAGCTGGCGCGTGCCGAACTGGCGGTGCTGGACAAACTGCTGCCGGTGCTGGAACAGGGCAAATCGGCTCGCACTGTTTCGCTAACTGATGATGAGCGTGTTGTGGCCCGCGATTTTTTTCTGTTGACCATGAAGCCGACGATCTATGCTGCAAATGTCGATGAAAACACCCTCGCCGATCCCGGTGGCAATCCACATGTCAAGGTAGTGCAGGAGATTGCGGCCCAGGAAGCTGCCGAGTGTGTGGTTATCTGTGCCCATCTGGAAGCCGAACTGGTTTCGTTACCGCTCGAAGAGCGAACCGAATATCTCAAGAGTCTGGGCGTTTCGGGCAGCGGCGTCGATCGCTTGATTAAGAGCGCGTATCACCTGCTGGGGTTGATGTCGTTCCTCACTGCGGGCGAAAAAGAAGTCCGCGCCTGGACCATACCTCAGAACACGCGCGCGCAAACGGCGGCCGGCACCATTCATACCGATATTGAAAGAGGTTTTATTCGCGCCGAGGTGATCAACTATGAAGACTTGTTGCGCGCCGGTTCAAACGTGATTGCGCGCGAGCAGGGATTGATGAGGTTGGAAGGTAAGGACTACATCATGCAGGACGGCGACGTGGTCCATTTTCGGTTTAATGTTTGAGGTCTACCGGCCACCTCGAATGGTATCGATCAGAGCATCAAGCCGGCGATCAGTATGCGCTTGAGCTTCCGCTAACACGACCAGGCTCTCTGCGGTCTTGATTTGTGCGTTGAACAAAATATTTATCTTGTCCTCATGCTCGCGGATTCGAGTTCGTTCACGCATGCCTGCTCGCACTAACAGCAACGCGATTCGTTCAATCTGTTTAATCTTGATTCTGAAGTCATAACCCGCTGCGTTTCCGTAGGATCACGACTTCAGTTGCATTGGGACGTCAAGAGAAGGAAAAGGCAGGGAGGTTACAAAAGATGCACAAGTTCTTGCACGGGTCGAGCCTTTTCAGCGCACCAGCGCGCGCACGCCGGTCAAAATTAAATAGGCAATCGCCAGCACCACCGCGAGTTTGATAACCATGACCGCGATGCCAAACAGGATCTTGATGATGCCGAGCGTGATGCCCGCCGCTGCCAGCACCAGTGGAATACCGACCGCGAACACAAAAATTCCCAGAAGAATAATGCCTACAATTCGTAATACGTCAGTTGCGTCTTTCATCGTTTCACTCCCAGTCCTGCAAGCTCTTCTTTCCTTACTGCGCTGCTTTTCTGCGCTCGGTTGGCTATACGAGGACCGGGGCAGCTACGTTCCGTGAAGATCACAATTATCAGTAAATCAGCCCGTGTCGTCGCCGGCAGTCGCGCGCGGAAACGGTTTCAGCGATAATTGCGTGTACCTTATTTCACCGATGGCATCTTCCACTACCGGAAATCTATTTGGCAACCTGCCGGCCACGCCCGCGGTTGACACTTCTGCCCCGCTGGCCGAGCGGATGCGCCCACGCTCGCTCGCGGAGTTTGTGGGTCAGGACCATCTGGTCGGCGAAGGCCGCATTCTTCGCCGCCTGTTGGAAGGTTCCGCAAACCTACCTTCGCTTATTCTCTGGGGCGCTCCTGGGACGGGGAAGACAACGTTGGCGCGCTTACTGGCAGAAAACTCGCAAGCGCGCTTTGTCGCTTTGTCAGCGGTTTTTTCCGGCGTGAAAGATCTCCGCGCGGCGATTGCCGAGGCCAGTCACGAGCGCAAATTTGGCACGCGCACTATCCTCTTTATCGATGAAATTCATCGCTTCAATAAGGGACAGCAGGATGCGTTGTTGCATGCGGTCGAGAATGGAACGTTAACACTGATTGGGGCCACGACCGAGAATCCGTCGTTTGAAGTGAACGGCGCGTTGCTGTCTCGCTGTCGCGTTATCGTCCTTAATGCCCTTTCAAAATCCGATATCAACACGATTCTAAAACGCGCAATCATTGATCGCGAACGTGGTTTAGGAGAATTGAACGCAGTCGTGTCCGACGCAGTGCTTGAACGTCTGGCCAACAACGTCGGTGGCGACGCTCGCGTTGCGCTGGCAGCGCTCGAAGCCGCCGTCGAAGCGACGCCCCCGGATCAAACTGGCGCGCGCCAAATCAGCGCGGATACGGTGGTTGAGGCACTCGGCCGGGCGCAGTTCGCGTATGACAAGGGCGGCGAAGAGCATTACAACCTCGCCTCGGCGTTGATCAAATCTCTGCGCAACTCGGATGTTGACGCCTCGCTTTACTGGCTGGCGCGAATGATTGAAGGCGGTGCCGATCCTATCTTCATCGCGCGACGGCTTTGCATTCTCGCCTCGGAAGACATTGGTCTTGCCGATCCTCAGGCAATGGTCCAGGCGGCGGCCGCTGCCGACATTGTTCAGCTCATCGGCCTGCCGGAAGGTTTATTCCCTTTATCTCAGGCGACGATTTACCTGGCGCAGGCACCGAAATCAAATGCAGTAAAGCGCGCTTATCATGCGGCGCTGGCTGACGCGACCGAAACCGCACGCGAGCCGGTGCCGCTGCATTTGCGCAATGCAGTGACGCCGTTGATGAAGCATGTTGGTTATGGCGAAGGCTATCGGTATGTGCACAGTGATCCGGAAGCGAAAGAAGAAATGGAGTGCTTGCCTGAAGCTTTGCGGGGGAGGAAGTATTTCGATAGAGAAGGCAAGGAATAAGATTTACCATTTTCCATTACCATTTACCATTTTTCATTTTCCATTTGTAGCTGCCGCTCCCGGCGACGTGAAACTTAGCAGGCTCATCAGCCTGTTGAGTCGACAACTCCCGTCAGATTGAGAGTCGCGTTAGCTCAAACAAATGGAAAATGAAAAATGGAAAAGGAGGAATGGAAAATCTGGGTCTTCTAAGTTACGGAAATATGATCTCGACCAAGACGAACAAGGAATTGGCCTACCTGCACGAGCTCTTCGTCGCCAACGATTGGGGCGAGCGGTTTGCCGAGCTCATTGACGAGCACGTCACGCTGCCAAAGGAAGGTCGTGCGCTGTATGTCGCTGCCGGAACTGGCGGCCATGTAATCGCTCTGCAGGAACGCGCGAGCCCGAACGTAACATTTGAATCGATCGATGAAAACGAAGAGTCGCTGGAGCTGGCGCGCGCCAAGGCGGCCGTATTAAAGGACGGCGCCCAATTCCAGCAAGGGAGAGTGGACGCGTTAACTTCGCGCGCGAACCAATTCAACCTGGTAATTGGCGATGGCTCCCTCGTCCATTCGCAACGGGTCCCACAGATGATTGCGGAAATGGTCAGAGTGGCCAGGCCGAACGCAACGGTGGCGCTCGTGCTGCCGACCTTCTCCAGCTTTGGCGAATTCTTTTCCATTTACTGGGAAGCGCTGCACAATTGCGGACTGCTCGATCATGAAGCTGATGTCGAGAGTTTGATCACCACGTTGCCCTCTGTTTCCGCTGTGGAAACATTGGCGGAAACGGCAGGCCTGGATGAAATTGAGAGTTGGACGAGTATTGAGGAGTTTGACTACGAGTCGGAAGAACAATTCTTGAACGCGCCGCTAATCAGCGATTTCCTTATGCCGATCTGGCTGGAAACGCTACCGGCTGAATCGCGGCAACAAGTCATTGCCGAGATCGCGCGCCTGATCAATGAGGAACGGCACGAGGCAGAGTTTGCTCTTTCGGTAAAGGCTACCCTGGTGATGGGCAAGAAGCCGCTCATCCAGTGAGACAAAATTGAGAGCGGCAGGCGTACAGACAAAACGTCGGTGGTCTATTTTTCCTTCGCTTCTTTTTCGTCTTCCTTGGCGCCCTCATCCAGGCCTTCTTTGAAGGCGCGTTTGCTTTGACCCAGCGACTTGGCCAACTGTGGCAAGCGCGTTGCTCCAAACAATAAAAAGATAACAACTGCAATAACGAGGATCTCGGGGGTGCCAAGGCCTCCGATGGCAAGAACTGTTTCAGTCATAACTTCCTCTTTTCTAATCTATCGGTGAATGATCGCGAAAGGTCCGATCGTTGTTTGACTCGTAGAAGAGATACTTCCGCCACGTTTCATCGGCGCGGCCCAGGTAGCGCATGATTTGCCGGTTCACGTGTAATGAAAAACCGCGCGGCCGCCGTAACAGGTGCATGCCGGACTCTTCGGGAGTGCGGTTCCCCTTTTTATGATTACACTTCTTGCAGCACGCAACCAGATTGTCCCAGGACGATTCGCCGCCACGCGAACGCGGTAGCACGTGGTCCAACGTTAATTCCGCCGGCGTATGCTGGCGGCCACAGTACTGACAAGTAGAGTGATCGCGCAGCAGAATATTTTTCCGCGAAAGCGAGCGCCGCTCGAAAGGAATGTGGATGTACTCAGTTAGTCTAATGACTGATGGCGCATGAATCGTCAGCTTGGCCGAGTGAAGCATATGACCATTGTGCTCTTCAACGCGGGCTACGCCCTTGAAAATCATCACCACCGCGCGCCTTTCGTTGCACACGTTGATGGGTTCAAACGAGGCATTCAGCACTAGCACACGACCAGTCATACAAGGCCGATATTACGCGAGGCACAAGTTAGTGACAAGTGAGACTCGCCTGACAATGGGCTTCAAATCGGGTGTTTTCGCGGAGTTCAGCCTGACCGGCCAAAGCGGTCGGTGGCCGTAACCAGTGCATCCACAATGCCAGGCTCAGTAATAGAGTGGCCGGCGTCGGGGATGATTTTCAGGTCCGCTTCCGGCCAGGCGCAGTGCAAATCCCAGGCGCTGCGAATGGGACAGACGACATCATAGCGGCCCTGAACGATAACTGCCGGGACCTTGCGAATCGCGTCGACGTGTTCGATCAGGTAGTTCTCGCTGTCGAAGAATGCATTATTCATGAAGTAGTGACACTCGATGCGCGCGAATGCCAGGGCAAATTGCGGGTCGCCATACTTCTCCGCCGCATCCGGATCCAGGAAAAGTTTGGACGTGCTACCTTCCCAAATGCTCCAGGCGGTCGCCGCTTTTAATCTCTCCTCTTGATCGTTGCCCACCAGCCGGCGGTAATAAGCGCCAACCATGTTCCCACGCTCAGCCTCGGGAATTGCATTCAGGAACCGTTCCCAAACATCAGGGAAGATCCAACTCGCGCCTTCCTGATAAAACCAATCAATCTCTGTTTTCCGGCAAAGAAATATGCCGCGCAATACCAACTCGGTTACCTGCTCGGGATGTTTCTGGGCATATGCAAGCGCGAGCGTGCTGCCCCACGAACCACCGAATACCTGCCAGCGTTCAATTCCTAAATGCGTACGAAGGCTTTCGATGTCTGCCACCAGGTGCCAGGTAGTGTTGTCTTCCAGACTGGCGTGCGGAGTGCTCTGGCCCGAACCACGTTGATCAAAAAGCACGACGTGATAGACGTGCGGATCGAAATAGCGACGATAATCCGGAACCAATCCGCCGCCTGGTCCGCCATGCAGAAACACTACCGGCTTGCCGTTTGGATTCCCGCACTGTTCGTAATAAAGCTCGTGGATAGGAGAAACTCTTAAGCGACCGGTGGCGAAAGGTTCAATCTCGGGATAAAGGGTTTTCATGAAAGCATCATACGAAACAGACTCTTGACTCGCTAGTTTCAAGCCGTCAAAACAGCAACGGCCTGGCAAGCGTAAGCACAAAGACATCAGCCGCGCCGGCCTGCAATAGAACTTTCGCGCACGCTGAGACCGTGGCGCCACTAGTGAACACATCGTCGACCAACAAAATCCGTTCGCCGGCAACCAGTGCGGGATGAGCTACAGTAAATGCGTTTTCCACACTCTCGCGCCGGTCGCGAGCATCCATGCCGGCGCGGTGCCGGGTTGTATGTGCGGTGCGTTTCACGCTGATTTCATCAATCGGTAGTGAAACCGCGTCGGCTAACGCGCGTCCAATAATGGCTGCCTGATTGAAGCCTCGCGCCTGCTCACGTTCCTTGTGCAGCGGAACGGAAATGATTCGCGTAGCGCGATTCAATGGATACTGCGACTGAACGCTTACCAGCAAATTCACTAACTTACGACAGAGGTGTGGTTCTCGTTTGAGGAGCAGCACCGAGGCGCGCAACGCCCCTTCATAAGTTCCGCAGGCGCGAGCAACCGTAAATGCATCTGCATCGCAACGCCGGCAACGAACTGCTTCGCGTTGTTCAGGCGCAACCGCGCCTAATGATAACGCGCCGCACTTCCAGCATATCGTTTCGTTTCCGCTGAATACATGCGTCGAACGCCAACATTTTTCGCAAGCGACACCGAGGACTCGCGACTCGACGCTATCTCCGCAGATGGTACAAGCCTGCGGATACAACAACGCCAGGCAAGAGTCGTAAAACAGGTTGACAGCGCGTGTGGCGAGCATTGGATTTAATCCAGGAAGTGAGCAGCAAGCTAAAGCTTGGATCTGAACTGCTTGCTCGTTGCCGGGCGAAGCTTGTTGTTGTGAGCAAAAATGAAACGACCTCGCTGGAGCAATTCCAGCGAGGCCGTCATTATGTCATTAACGATTGCCGCAGACTATTCGTCGTCTTCGATTAACATGCCGCGTTCCTGGAGTTCCTGGCAACCGACGCAGTGACGCGCCCAGGGTACCGCCTCCAGACGTTTTTCCGGCAGCGGTTGTCCGCAGCGAACGCACTTGCCATAACCGCTGTCGTCCATGCGCTCGAGCGCTTCATCTATCAGATTCAACAATTGGCGATCGTTGTCGGACATCGAAACCAGCAGTTCTTTGGTGTAGGCATTCGCGGCCATGTCGGCTGGATCCTGAGTTGCCTCAGCGTCCCGTTCGCGGCTATACATCTCGGCCTGTTGCACCTGGCCCACCAGACTCAGCCGGCGCTCCGTCAACTTCTCGCGAAAAACTTTTACGCGTCTCTTATCCATTATTTGTCGGTTTCCTCCACCTTGATAATTCCGTTAGTAACCTCGGCACGAACACCAATCACTTTTGATAGGGCAGGCCGTGAATAATCGTAAACGCTCGGTATAACTGCTCAAGTAACAACACGCGCGCCATCTCATGCGTCAACGTCAACCGCGAAAGGCTCCAACGCTTGTTAGCGCGGGCCGCCAGGTTTTCAGAAACTCCATTCGGTCCGCCGACGATAAACGTCAACTCCTTTGCGCCGCTGTTCTGCCACCGCTCAATTTGCTTTGCCAGTTGCGCCGACGTCCATTCGTCGCCTTCCGGATCAAGCAGGACGTTTATTGCCCCTTCGCGCAGCCCGTCTGAGATGCGCTGCGAATCTTTATCGATGCCCACTTTGCCCGGCGCGACAGTTTCGCGAAACTCTGACACCTCGCATCTTGCGAAATGGGACAGCCGCTGCAAATATTGATCGATCAGCGCTCGCAGGTGAGCGTCTCGCGTTTTGCCCGTCCAAACGATTCGCAAACGCATAACTAACGATTAAGCCGGAAGGATGAAAACACCACCAAAGACCTGGCTTAAAACTTCAGTCTTCATCCTTTCTATTAACGCGCGCCAGCTTTTCGTAAAGGTTCTTCCGGCTAATCCCTAAAATCCGTGCGGCGTCGGTCTTATTTCCCTTTGCGGCCGCCAGAATTTCCTGGACGTAATCGGCTTCAACTTCAGCCAGCGTTTGCGGTTGCTTTCGTTTACGCTCGACGCTTACCGCGACGCGTATCGGCTCTGGCAAATCTGCGACGTCGAGTTGCTTGCCGGTCGAAATAATCACTGCCCGTTCAATCGTGTTCCCGAGTTCTCTAACGTTCCCCGGGAACTCATACTCGGCCAACAAACCGAGCGCCTCTGGTGAAATCCCAGTCGCCTCACGCCCATGCTTAGCGGCATACATCTTTACGAACCAGCGCGCCAAGTCTGACAAGTCTTCGGGACGCTCCCGCAGCGGCGGCACCGCAATGTGCATGACGTTTAGCCGGTAGTACAAATCCTCGCGAAAGCTGTGGCGGTTAACCGCCTCGCTAAGATCAACGTTTGTGAGCGCAATCAGTCGCGCGTCAACCACGATCTTTTTTCTTCCGCCCAGTCGCTCAAACTCTTTCGTCTCGATCACGCGCAGCAGCTTTGCCTGCGAGTCAGTCGAAAGGTAGGCAATCTCATCAAGCACGACTGTCCCGCGATGCGCTGCCTCTAATCGTCCCGGTTTCGCTTCGTTAGCTCCGGTGAAGGCGCCGCGCTCATAGCCAAACAGCTCAGCCTCGAGCAACCCACTGGGCAAAGTTGCACAATCAATCTTCACAAAAGACTGCTGTGCGCGTGCCGACTTCGAATGGATGTAGAGCGCCAGGGCATCCTTACCCGCACCTGACTCACCGGTGATCAGCACGTTTGCATCCGTAGCAGCAACTCGATCGGCGAGGCGAATCGCCTCGCGCATCGGTCCGGAACGGGCAACAATTTCGATCACGATTCGCTTCTCAAAGAACTGCTTGCCGAACTCCCCGTTAAGTCTGCCGGCAACTCGACGCGCCTGGATTCGCGCCACAATCTTTCCAGGTCGTAAAACTTTCGTGCCTTCTCATCAAACACGTGAAAAACAAAGTCACCAAAGTCGAGCAGAATCCACTCGGCAGTTTTATACCCTTCGATGCGCGCTGCCGGCGTGCCGGCCTTTTTCATCGTTTCAAAAACTTCGTCCGAAATGGCTTGCACCTGTCGTTCATTTGCGCCGCTGGTGATCACGAAGTAATCAGTGAAACTCGCGATTTCGCGCAAGTCGAGCACCACAGTATCGATTGCTTTCTTTTCGGCGGCTGCGTGCAGCGTTGTCATGATCCGTTCATCGAGTTCGTCGGTACTTATGCTGGCAACGTCGGCGCGTGCGATTGGCTTCGGATGGAGCGATTGCTCCTTGGCAGTTGAATTATGCTTCATTCGTATTTCTATATAGCCCGTACTTTCTTATGTAATCTGCGACCGGTGATGGCACCAGCCGCCTTAATTCTGCTTCGTCCTGAGCGCGCACCGCGCGTCGTACCGCAGTCGCGGAAACGTCCATCATCACGGCGTCAGTAATAAATACCCTTGGCGCTTCAGGCCCGCCGGTGTCGACTCTGGCCGTGTTGTTCTCGCCACGCAAATCAACAATCTGACTCGTTGCGCCAGCAAAATCTTCAATGAAGGTTTGATGGCCGGGTCGGGTAACAACGATCAGGTTCGCCAGAGTCAGCAAACGCTGCCATTCCCTCCAGGTCGTTATCTCCGCCCACGAGTCAGCGCCCATCACAAAAAACAAGTCGACGAGTTCACCACGGCTCGCCCGAAAATGAGCGAGCGTATCAACCGTGTATTGTTGGCCTGGCCCATCAAGTTCAAAGCGCGAAACAGACAATTCTGGTTCGGCTTGCGTAGCCAGTGCCAGCATTGCATACCGGTCTAACGCGGATGCCGACTCCTGGCCCACCTTATGTGGCGCCAATCGGGCCGGCATAAATAAAAACTCGTCAATGGCAAAGAACTGGGAAACTCTGCGGCCGATTTCCAGGTGCCCCGAATGGACCGGATCAAACGTGCCACCGTAAATCGCAATACGTTTTCGCTGGTCCATTCTCTGTAGGACAGACATTCCTGTCTGTCCCTCTTCCTTTTCCGGGCAGGGACGGGCAGGAATGCCTGTCCTACCTACAAACTCAATTCAATAGCGTCAGCTTTCCTGTGCGCCTCATTTATCTCATCGAGTTTTGCTGCCACCGCAAAGATCAACTCGCGCGTTCCTTTGTTAGCAACTGCCGATATCGCAAAAAACATGCGACCGTCTGCTTCGGCCTGCCGCTTTAAACTTTCGAGCCGTTCAGGGTCTTCAAGCGCATCAATCTTTGTGGCCACCACAATCTGCGGCCGCTCGGCCAGCGCGGGATTGTACGCGCTCAGCTCGTGGTTAACTGTCAGGTAATCGCTCACTGTTTCCCGCCCGGAGAGCGACGATACATCCACCAGGTGAAGCAGCAACTTGGTGCGCTCAACGTGACGGAGAAACTG
This sequence comes from Pyrinomonadaceae bacterium, assembly GCA_036265575.1. Taxonomy (GTDB): domain Bacteria; phylum Acidobacteriota; class Blastocatellia; order Pyrinomonadales; family Pyrinomonadaceae; genus PSRF01. The sequence goes on along the minus strand of DATAOU010000096.1, from coordinate 6,473 downwards.
ATCGCCCAAACCCGCGCCGCTGTGCGCGCCTTCAATCAGGCCGGGAATGTCGGCGACGACGAAAGTGCGATAGTCGCCGAGATCAACCACACCCAGGTTCGGCTCAAGCGTCGTGAACGGATAGTCGGCGATCTTCGGCCGCGCCGCGGAAATGGTTGAGATCAGGGTGGACTTTCCCGCGTTGGGAAATCCGACCAGACCAACATCTGCCAATAACTTCAGCTCGAGCTGTAGCACGCGCTCTTCACCTTCGCTGCCGCTTTGGTGATAACGAGGGGCGCGATTCGTGGAAGTGGCAAAATGCGAATTGCCAAAGCCACCGCGACCGCCACGCGCTGCCAGCCAACGCGAACCATCCGCCGCCAGGTCTTGCAAGAGCTCGTTTGTCTCGCTGTCAAATATCTGCGTGCCGACGGGCACGCGAACAATCAAATCTTCTCCCTCACGGCCGGAACAGTTTGAACCTTCGCCATGACGTCCGCGCGGCGCCAGGTGTTCGGGGTTGTAGCGCAGGTGAAGCAGCGTGTTGAGCGAAGAGTCAGCGACTATCCAAACATCGCCTCCGCGTCCGCCATCCCCGCCTGATGGACCACCGCGAGGCACGAATTTTTCCCGCCGAAATGCCGTGACGCCATTGCCGCCCCCGCCGCCTTTTACTCGAATCTTCGCGCGATCAATAAACATCTAAAAACGAAAGCGACGCCGGCCTAAGTTCTGTTCGACTTGGCTCAGGCGTCGCATGATAGCTCGCTCAATTCCAAGTGCTAGGCAGAAGATGCCTGCTCCAACGGGTAGACACTGATAAACTTGCCGCTTCGACCCTTTTCTTCAAACTTAACCACGCCGTCAACTAGCGCAAACAACGTGTCGTCTTTGCCGCGTCCGACATTCTTGCCGGGTTTCCATTTGGTGCCACGCTGACGCGCCAGAATGTTGCCGCCCAAAACGGCTTCCCCACCAAACTTCTTCAGGCCCAGCCGTTGCGAATTAGAATCGCGGCCGTTGCGAGATGATCCAACTCCCTTTTTATGTGCCATTGTTAAACTCCGGTTAAGAGAGTGAAAAGTGAAAGGTGAAGAGTTCAATACCAAAAGATGGGCGCGACTCTTTACTTTTCACTTTTCACCTTTCACTTTTTACTGTTCTATCGAATCGATCGTAATCGTTGTATAGCCCTGGCGGTGGCCTTGTTTACGCTTGTACTGTTTGCGACGTTTCTTTTTGAAAACGATAATCTTGGTGTCACGACCGTGGTCGCGGACAGTAGCCGAAACCTTCGCGGCCCCCACCACCGGCTCGCTCTTGTTGCCATCACTCGCAGACAACATCGCATCCAGTTCGACGGACTTGCCGACTTCGGCGTCAAGCGACGGCACACGCACGGTGCGACCTTTCGTCACTACAAACTGTTTGCCACCTGTTTTGATAACCGCGTATGACATTTGTCTATCCCCTCAGACGAGAAAATTCGCCATAGAAAAGTCGATTATTATAGGCATTCGGGCAGTAAACGGCAAACGCACCCGGGCCCAATTTTTAGTCCGCGGCTCACCCTTAATTTTTGGCCGCTTTGCTGGCGTTTTGAGCCAAAAAGTATTCCATGAAGCTCGTCGAAATATCACCCGCCCGAAACTTGGGATCGTCCATGATTTTGAGATGAAGCGGGATCGTCGTCTTAATTCCCTCGATAACCATCGCTTCAAGGGCGCGTTTCATGCGCGCAATCGCCAAATCACGGGTACGCGCATGCGTGATGACCTTGGCAATCATCGAATCGTAAAAAGGCGGCACGCGATAACCGGAATAAACGTAGGTGTCGACACGCACGCCCGGGCCTCCGGGAAGATTGAATGCAGTAATGACACCCGGCGACGGCGCAAAGGTTTCCGGATTCTCAGCATTGATGCGGCATTCAATCGCGTGCCCCACGATCATTAAATCGTCTTGCGTGTATCCGAGCCGCTCGCCTTCCGCAATGCGAATTTGATTGCGCACAATGTCAGCAAGCGTAACCATCTCGGTCACCGGATGCTCAACTTGAATTCGCGTGTTCATTTCCATGAAATAGAACTTGTTGTCGCGATCAAGTAAGAACTCCACTGTACCGGCGCTGGCGTAGCCAAGCTTTTTGCACGCTGCCACGGCAGCATCGCCCATCTGATTCCGCAGCGCAGGGGAAAGTACCGGAGACGGCGCCTCTTCCAGTAGTTTCTGGTGTCGGCGCTGGATAGAACATTCGCGCTCGCCAAGGTGGATGCAGTCGCCATATTCGTCAGCCAAAATCTGAATCTCGATATGACGTGGATCCTGAACGTAACGTTCGATGTAAACGGTGCCGTCTTTGAATGCCGCGGCCGCCTCAGTTGATGCCGCCTCGAGGGCTTTACCCAGCTCGTCCGCCGAGTTGACGATGCGCATGCCTCTACCGCCACCACCTGCCGAGGCTTTCACGATAACGGGAAAACCAATCTCGCGGGCTAACTTCAATCCTTCAGCTTCAGAAGTTATTGGATCGGGACTACCTGGAAGAATAGGCAAACCCGCAGCTGCCATGGCGCGGCGTGCCTCAACCTTGTCGCCCATTAAAGAAATGAGGCTGGCCGATGGTCCAATGAATTTAATGTTGCAGGCCGCACAGATTTCCGCGAAGTAAGACGACTCAGCAAGAAAGCCGTAGCCGGGATGGATGGCGTCGACATTGAAGATTTCAGCGGCGCTGATAATTGCCGGAATATTTAGATAGCTTTGGGCGGAGGGGGCTGGACCAATACAGGCTGCTTCGTCGGCAAAGCGCACATGCAGCGAGTCGCGGTCAACGTCGCTATGCACAGCGACGGTGCGTATGCCCATCTCTTTACAAGTCCAGATAATACGGCAGGCGATCTCACCGCGATTGGCGATTAAGATCTTTTTGAATTTTCTTACTTCAGGTTGCACTTTTTGTCCAAGGTCTAAAGTCCAAAGTCCAAAGTCCTTCTGTCCCGACCGGACTTTGGACTTTGGACATTGGACTTTGGACCGCTACTTTTTGATACCAAACAACGGTTGACCGTATTCGACCGGCTGTCCGTTCTCGACATAAATCTTAGCCACTTCACCGGTGGTTTCCGCCTGGATCTCATTCATCAGTTTCATTGCTTCAATGATGCAGACAACCGTATCGGACTCAACCGAGCTGCCGATCTTCACGAATGAATCCGCATTGGGCGAAGGGGAACGATAAAATGTGCCTACGATAGGCGAAGGAATGATGTAAAGGTCCTGATCTTCGGAAGCAGCCGTTTGGGCCTTTGCTCCGGGATGAGCCGGCGCCGGAGTTGAACCATGCGCTTCGGCGCCGGTGCTAGTGCTAGTGCTCAAGGTTGTCGTCTGGGTTGAGTTAGTGGCATCGCTGCGACCCGCTTGCGCACCGGTTTCCAGGCCGCGGCGAAAACGAACTCGATAGCCCTCGCGCTCGAGCTCAAACTCCGTGAAGTCGTTTTCGCGGATCAGCTGAATCAATTCGCGCAGCTCATCCATGTTCACGGAAAGCTCACTCGCTGAAGCGCGCCGGCGGCGACGCCGTCCCGGAGTTGTTTCAGCCACGGCGTCCACTACCGCCTGGTTTTCGTCATCCGTTAATTTTGGATCGCTCATCTGTTCCTGAATTTATAAGTCCTATGTGCTTGCTCTTAGCAAAGTGTTAAGCCCCAAAAGTCTCGGGCTTGCGTGCAATACCGTGATCGATTGGGGCGGTCGTGTCCGGCCGATTTCTAAAAAGTTAGTACCGTATCAGCTCGCTTCATCCGTGGCGCTGGTCGCTTCGCTCTCGCCGGCATCCTCAGTTCGAGTTTTGCCTTTGCCTGCCGGCTTCTTCTTTTTGCCAGTCGCTGTTTTTCGTTTCTTGGCAGAAGCGAGGGCTTCAAGTTCGTTGGGGTTGTCAACTAATTCGATGATTGCCAATTCAGCATTATCACCGGCGCGCTGCCCGAGTTTCAAAATGCGCGTGTAACCGCCCGGCCGATCCTTGTAACGCTCTCCCAGTTCGTCAAACAAACGTCTCAATGCTGCCATGCCCGCTGTTCGCGGCGCTCGCAATTGGCCGCGTTTGCCGCTTAGGGCTGCCGCCTGCATGTTACCGGCATGAAAGAACCCGGCAGCCTGGCGCCGCAAGTGCAGTGCGCGCGAGCCGGTATCATCGCCTTCGAGATTGCTTGCTTTGCGCGAAAGCGTAATGACACGCTCGACAAACGGTCGCAGCTCTTTGGCTTTAGGCAGCGTGGTGACGATGCGCTCTTCGCGCGAATTAATTAGCGAGACCGTCAGGTTGCGAAGCAACGACATGCGATGCTCGCTGGTTCGACCAAGTTTTCGATGTGCTTTTAAGTGCCGCATGACTCAACCATGTCCGGCAATCTTCAGATTGCCGCCTTCTCTAAACAATTACGACAAACTGAAATTTGTCGCGGCTAACATTTATATCTCGTCGTCTGGAAATTCGCTGAGGTCCGCGCCGTCGCGCCCGCCGGTTCCCGGAATTGGATTACCCTGCTCGTCGAATTCCATACCGAAATCCAGGCCCATGCCATTCAGAATTTCCTTGATTTCGTTAAGTGACTTCTTACCGAAATTCTTAGTCGCCAGCATCTCGCGCTCGCTGCGTTGTACGAGATCGCGAATTGTTCGAATGTCTGCATTCTTCAAGCAGTTGTAAGAACGCACTGACAACTCGAGCTCATCGACAGAACGATCGAGCTGGTCGTTGCGTGGCAACGGCGGCCGTTCGATTTTCGAATAAGCAAAGTCGTCCGTGTCCTCTTCAAAGTTAATGAAGATCGACATGTGGTCCTTGATCAACTTTGCGGCGAGACCGATTGAATCTTCCGGCTTCACCGAACCGTCTGTCCAAACTTCGATCGTTAGTTTGTCAAACTCAGTATTCTGTCCGAGGCGGGCGGCTTCAACCGTGTAATTCACTTTTTTGACAGGCGTATGCACCGCATCGATGGGGATGTAACCAAGCGACAGATCTTCGTCAAAGTTACGATCGGCGGAAACGTAGCCGCGGCCACGCTTCAGACGCATCTCAACTTTTAAGGACCCGCCTTCGCTGACGGTGGCGATGTGCACCGTGTCATCCAGTATTTCCACATCGGCGTCGGTCTCGATGTCAGCTGCGGTGACTTCACCAGCCGACTCCTTCGAAATTCTCAACGTCTTTGCTTCGTTGCCGTGCAACTTAAAAGGCACTTGCTTCAGATTTAAAATCACGTCGGTCGCATCTTCGACGACGCCCTTGATTGACGAGAACTCGTGTTCAACTCCTTCAATCTTTACCGCCGTGACGGCAGCGCCTTCGATAGAAGAAAGCAGAGCGCGACGCAGGGAGTTACCTACTGTTGTGCCGAAACCACGCTCGAAAGGTTGCGCCGAAAAGCGTCCATACCGCTCGGTAAGCGTCTCAGAGTCTGCCGCTAAGCGCCGCGGCATTTGAAATCCAGTCCACAAATTATTTTGGTCCATAGCCATAGCTTTTGATTCCCGATTTTTAGAAAGGCTGTTATCCGCAGACCCCGTTGCCTCGAGGCCCGCGGGTCTTATTACTTGCTATACAGCTCGACAATTAGTTGCTCATTAATTGAACGATCGATATCTTCGCGCGCCGGCAGTCCGCTGATGCGAGCCGACATCTCGCCGCCATCCTGCGAAATCCAGGAAGGCCGGCCGCGGCCCGAAGCGGTTTGCCACGCACTCTCGATATGCGGATTTTTTTGGCTGCCCTCTTTGATGGTGATTTGTTCGCCGGCCCTTACCTGGTACGAGGGAATGTCGACCTTCTTCCCGTTGACCATCACATGGCCGTGGTTCACCAACTGGCGAGCCTGTCGCCGGGAAGTAGAAAATCCCGCGCGGTAAACCGCGTTATCCAAACGCCGCTCAAGCAGGAACAACAGGTTCTCACCCGTAATGCCCTTCATGCGCGCTGCACGTTCGAAATAGTTGCGGAACTGTCCTTCGAGGATGAAGTAGATGCGTTTGACCTTCTGCTTTTCGCGCAACTGCTGGCCGTAACCGACCAATGCCTTGCCGCGACGCATTGAGTTGCCATGTTGTCCGGGCGGCTGTGTGCCGCGCTTTTCGATCGGACATGACGGCTTGTAACACCTGTCACCTTTAAGAAAAAGCTTTGCGCCTTCGCGGCGGCACAAACGGCACACCGCATCTCTATACCTAGCCACTCTCTTTTCGCCTCCAGTCTATCCGAAATAGACGGAAAAGTTTACAGACGCTTTTGCGGGCGCCCTTCATCCTTTAGGTTAATAAAACGGACTTGGGTCTTTGACCTTTGAACTTTGTAAGTGAAAATGAAGACTCTCACGCTTCTAACTTATACAAAGACCAAAGCACAAAGGCCGAAGACCAAAATCTTAAACTCGTCGCCGTTTCGGCGGCCGACAACCGTTGTGCGGGATGGGGGTCGTGTCGCGGATGAC
>DATAOU010000095.1:0-12723 GCA_036265575.1 Pyrinomonadaceae bacterium | reverse complement strand
CGAAAAGTCCCGACACAATCACCGCATCAAACGCCATGTAAAGAGCAGTAGTCAACCACCCGCCGGTGTGCGCGCCGGCATGAAGCAACAAGACAACCCCGGCAAATGCGCCGAGGTAAAGGTGTATCAGCAGCCAATAGCGCAGGGCGCCCGCGCGACGCCGGTAAACCTGTTTGCGCAGCGGATAAGTCATCACCGCGGCCACGCCAAACAAACCCGCCAATCCTGTGGTCCAGCGCATCGTCAACCAGGTCCGCGCCAACACTCCGTCAAATCCAAATTTCGCCAAGCCGAAAACTGTCGCTGCGATCGCGAGCAACGTTAGCACTATTCCCGCGAGATGAAATGTTTTGGCGAGCGGGTCGCTTTTGTGAATGTTGCGACCAAAGGCCTGCGTTTCATTCTGAAAAATGAGGCCTTGCGTCTCTTCAACTTCGCTGAAATATTTGACCGGATCTACGCGAACGAGCGCCCCGGTCGGACAATTTTCTTCACATGAATAGGCCTGCCGGCGGACGCCCTGAGGATTTAGCGGCGTGTGCTCGCACAAATTGCATTTGATTGCGACGACGTCTTCTGCCTTCTCATCAGGCAAGGCAATGGGCGTGGCATTGAGACTGAAAGTTTTTTTCAGCGTGCCGAATAGATCGAACTTTACTATGCCGCCGGCGCCGCGCGGCACCATGGTGATGGCATCGTAAGGACATTGCGTGGCGCAATCGAAACAACCGATGCAGGTGGCTGGATCGATGTCCACGTAGCCGCGCGGATCGCGGAATATTGATCCGGTTGGACAACCCGTTAAGCACTCCGGGTCTTTGCAGTGCATGCAAACCTGGGGCGAAAGCACGTGTTGCGTTTGTTGACTACCAATCGTTACCGGCCGCGCGATGTTAATGCCGCGACGGACCAGGCGCGATTGGCCATGAACTTTATGACAGGCCAGCGAACAATTGCCGCAACGCACGCACAGGTCCATGTCCATGACTAACAGGTTGGCGCCGTCAACGATGCCGCTGGCAATCTCTTCTTCAGCGGACGCCAGCGCCCGCAGGTCTTTGACTGCTTCGATCGCCGGAGGCCTGTCATCAGCTGTAGAGAAAGCTGCGAATGCAGCAACGATGCGATCTCGCAACTCTGGTTTGGCATTCAGCGGCGCTACTGGAATCTCGATCACTTCTGTGCGCGCCATAACTGAAGCTGTAAACTTCCATTCCGTTGGCTGTGTAGCCCCCTCTAATCCCAAACAATTTCCCGCGCCCAGAAAATCCGCACCGATGCTCTCGCCAACTCCCAGGACCACGCCCGTTGAGGTCGGATCCATCGGCAAGCCGCTAACTCTTCGGATCCAGCCACTCTTAATCAGTACCACTTTGTCGATCGGCGTTCCCTCCTGACAAAGCAAGTGATGCTTGGCATAGACCATGAACTTGCCGATGTCGCGCAGCCGCTCAACTATTTCGTCATCCGCAACGCGGCTGGGCTGACTTAAGTCTTCGAGCGCGCGTCCAAAGCCATGCGCGCGATAAGTTTCGTCAAGCAAGCGACCAAACTTTGGTAACTTTCGCAGCAGGCGCAGCGCCGGACGCGTCACTTCAAGCACGGAAGCTTTGGCATGTTCCGGCACCATCACCGTGGCATTACGCTCAACCCCTGCCAGCACCGCCATTTCACCGAAACAACTGCCCGGTTGTAAGCGGCTAATCTTTCGTTGCTCCGTTGCCGATTCCGTGATGTAGACGTCAAGGACACCGCTCACCGATAAGTAAAAAGTGTTTCCGCCCCACTCGCCCTGGCGCATGACTACTTCGCCACTGTCGTAGGCAAGCAGGCGCACGTATGGACCAACGCGTTTGCCGTTGCCGTAATCGCGGCCGTCGACGATCACTTCCAGGTCGCCGGCGTTTTTTAACTTTCCATTTACTTCAACGAAGAGTTCTGAGGTGAGTTCAAGAGACTTTAGGCTGGCAAGGATCGCTTCGCGATCCGTTATTTCCCGAGGCATGTCCGATTTATACTACGTCGGCGAATAAAGATAAATAACAATCGCTTTAACCCCGTTTACATACTCTCGATTAGCCGCTGCCGAAAATTTATCTTATAGTTGAAATGCTTTTTCATCCCGTACGAAATTTGGGTTGCAGTCTTATACAAATGGCATCGGATTCACTGCTTTCACTCACGCTCGAACAACAAATCGGTCAATTCTTTTACATCGGTCTGCCGGGTACTGAACTCGACGCAGAGGCGCGCGCGCTGCTTCAAGAAGTGCAACCAGGCGGCGTAATCATTTTCGGACGCAACGTCGCCGGGCCGCAGCAATTGAGAGATCTGCTGGACGGCGTGCGCGAACTGTTGCCAGTCCCGCCGCTATTGGGCGTGGATCAGGAAGGCGGGCTGGTTGATCGTTTGCGCAAAATCTTTACGCCTATGCCATCCGCGCGAACGATTCGCGAGCACGGCGACCTGGCGGGCGCGCGCGGTCTTGGCCGCATCACCGGCGAGGTGCTGCGGCTGCTTGGCTTTAACATGAACTTTGCTCCGGTTATGTCAATCATGACCGAAGAGCGGGACTTGCTCTCCAATGGGTTGTACTCGCGGTCGTTCGGTCGCTCTCCGGGCGAGGTGCTGGGTTACACCACAGTCTATCTGCGCGGGTTGCAAGAGACCGGGATGATCGGTTGCCTGAAACATTTTCCCGGCATTGGCGCCGGTGAGGTTGATTCACACGAAGAAATGCCGATGGTGCGGTTGAGTCATGACGATTTGGTCGCCCAGGACCTGGCGCCTTACATCGAACTTTTCCAACGGCGCGACGATCGCGTGCGTTGCGTAATGATCAGTCACGGCGGCTTTCCCAACGTCGACATTATGAAGGGCGTGACTGGCGGTCTGCTTGAACCGGCATCGCTAAGTCACAATATCGTCACTAATCTTCTGCGCACGGAATTGGGTTATCAACATCTCGTGGTCACCGATGATTTAGAGATGGGAGCAATTGCGAAGCATTGTGAGATTGAGTCTGCGACAGTCCGCGCTTTCGTCGCCGGTGAAGACATGATGCTTATTTGCGCGCATCCGGAGGTCATTCGCCGCGGCTATCATTCCCTTCTCGGCGTGGCCCAGAATGGCAAGTTGCCCAAGGAGCGCATGCGGGTTTCGCTAAAACGAATCGCGGCAATCAAGTCCATCGTCAAGCCCCCGCCGCCTTTCGATCTTGATCGTTTCCAACAGCTTTCGGAAGAGACAGCGCGATTGAATGAGAAACTGAATTACAAGTACGGAGGAACCCTTTAATGCGCCGAGCTGCCATCTTGTTTCTTCTAGCTGCCGTCTTGCTGACCTTAGGATCAAGTTGCCGGAAACGCAGCGACACTTTTGTCATTGCCCTGGGCGACAACATTCGCACAATTGACCCCATCGGCTCGCCTTCGGTTGATGCGGCCAGCGAACGTGTGCGCGCCTTGATGTTCAACTCGCTGGTAAAGAAAGACGAAAAATTTGACTACGTCGGAGACCTCGCGTCGGACATAAAGCAATCTAGCGACGGCACGGTTTTCACGTTCACTTTGCGCGATGGAGTGAAATTTCATGACGGGCGAGTGTTTACTTCGGCCGATGCAAAGTACACGCTGGATCTGGTTTTCTCCAGTAGCTTTGCGAAATCCGCTAGCTTTTTTGAAGGCTCCGGCGCAGATAAGAAGAGCTACATAAAAAGCGTCGAGGCGCCTGATGCCCGCACGCTGGTGGTCACTCTTACCCACCCCTGGACTGGTTTGCTCAGCAATCTGGTGCCGGTAGCGATGATTCCCAAAGACAGTTACGAATCGCAAAAGACGCATCCGTTGGGTAGTGGCGCTTTCAAATTCAAGAATTACGACAACTCGCAGCAGGTGCTCGATCTTGAGGCCAACGCAGATTATTGGGAAGGCGCACCGCACATCCCCGCGTTGCGCGTGCGGGTCATCTCCGATACGAATGCGTTGCAGGCAGAACTGCGATCTGGCCGAGTCGATATCGCTCCCTTGCCGACCAGCCTTTCGCCTGACGCGGTCAATCTGCTGGGCAAGGATCCGAACCTGCAGGTACTGCAGTTCACCGGTTCGAACGTGACGGTGTTGACTTTTAATTGCAGCCAGCCACCACTGAATGATGTGCGTGTGCGTCAGGCCATTGCTTATGCCGTCGATCGTGAGAGCCTGATTCGCGATTTGCTGCTGGGTCAGGGAAAGCTGGCGCACTCCATTCTGCCGGAGGAGTCCTGGTCCTACGTAGCGGGCCAGACGTATTCGTTCGATCCGGCAATGGCGAAAAAGTTGTTGGACGAAGCGGGATTAAAAGACCCTGATGGCGACGGGCCACAAATGAGATTTGCCAAACCGCTCGTCTATAAAGTTTCCGGCAGCAGTGCCGCCGCCAAGAATTACGCGGGCGTCATCCAAAACTATCTGAAGAATGTCGGGGTTCCGGTTTCAATTGAGACCGCCGAATTGAATACCTTGTTTGACGAGTTGCGACGTGGCAACTTCCAGATCTTTTATGGACAGTGGGTCGGTGGCAATCAAGATCCGATCTTCTTGAAGGATCTGTTTGCAACCTCTGAGATTCCGACCGAAGCCCGAGCCTCGCGCAATCGCAGTCGCTATAGCAATAAAGAAGTTGATGCCCTGCTGGAGGAAGCAGTAAACACTTTCGATCGCGAGAAGGCCAGGCAGCTTTACGGGCGCGTGCAGGACATCGTGAGCCGCGAAGTCCCGGTGCTGCCGTTGTGGTACCAGGCCAACATCGTGATTGCCCGAAAGAAAGTCGGCAACATTAATGTTGACGCCAGCGGCGACTGGCGATTCGTGCGCAACCTGACCGTGCAGCAGTAATTGTGTGCGATAAGCTTTAGTTCGTCGACATCAGCGTCAGACTGAAGTTTGTTGGACGTGTCCGATAAGCTTTAGCCTGTCGACATCAGCGACAAACTGAAGTTTGTCGGACAATTATTTCAACAGATCAGCCAGGGCTGCGCGGGGAATTGCGCCCTCACGAACGATACGCGGCTTGGCTTCACTAAGATCCAACACGGTCGATGGTTCAGTAACCGTGACGGCCCCGCCGTCAATTATTAAATCAATTCCCGTCGGAAAGTAATCTTCCACGTCCTTCGCGGTGCAGGCTGCCGGTTTTCCGGAAACATTCGCGCTGGTGGCCGTGAGTGCCCCGCCGCAAATGCGCACCAACGCACGAACGTTTTCATCAGCCGGCAAGCGCACACCAATCGTGTTGGTCCCAGCAGTCAATTCACTTGGCAACCCAGGACGAGCCGCTCCAATTATCGTCAGCGGACCGGGCCAATTAGCCTTGGCCGTTCGCTCAAAGAGATCGGAGCGGTTGACGACAAACCGCTCTAACTGATCCGCATCCGAGATCAAGAGCAATATTGGCTTGGAATCTTCCCTGCCCTTTAGTTCGCGTATCTTCGCTACTGCTGTGGCGTTTAAAGGATCGGCGCCCAGGCCGTAAAAAGTGTCGGTGCGAAAGGCGATGAGCCCGCCATTCGCTATGATCTGCGCGGCTTCGGTCCGCGCTCTTTGGTTGTCGCTACAGATCATTGAGGAGGTCAACTAATCTTGACTGCATACCCCAGGCCATCGCCCACCGAAAGGATCAGCGATTTCAAGCGCGGATTCTTAATAAAGGTTTCGTTGAATTTTTGCAGCGCCCCGGTGTCGCGATCCGCCGAATCCGGATCGGTCGCAACTTTGCCACCCCACAGCAGGTTATCGACGATCACGACGCCGCCGGTTCGCATTTTCGGCAGCGCCAACTCGAGGTACCCCGCATATTCATCTTTTAGGGCATCGATGAAAACAAGATCAAATGTGTCCCGCAAACGAGGAATGACTTCCAGCGCCTTGCCCCGTTCGATGCGCACTCGGTTGCGCAGTCCTGTGCGCTCCAGATAGCCGTCCGCTGCTTTGATCATCTCTTCACTCGGATCAATCGTGATTACCAAACCATCCTCGCCGAGAGCGCGCGCGAGGTGAATAGTTGTGTAACCGATTGCCATACCGATCTCCAGCGCACGCCGGGCCTTGATTGCCTGCGCTGTAATTTCGACGAAGCGCGCAACTTCACGATCGGCGCTGGGCACGCGGTGCTGGGCGCCATACGCCTCCATCTCCAGTAGGATTGGGTCGGGTTGTGAGACTAGCCGATCGAGATATTCCGCTTGTTCGCGCTGGATGATTGCGTCAGGACTTGCCTTCATGAACGCACGGCCTCCGCCGACAAATTTAAATAAGAAAACTGGACAGGATTAACAGGATTTACATAATAAGGTAGTGCGAGCGATCTAGCTATCTTGTGAAATCCTGTTAATCCTGTCCTATATATAGTTCTTGGTATCAATCGTCGGCATTTTCCTGCGCTTCACCGCCCACAGAAACATAACGCCGGCCCAGACCCAACTGCCTCAGTTTGTGTTGTAGGGACTGGCGATGCATGCCCAGAATTTCAGCGGCGCGCGTGACATTCCCCTGAGTGTGTTCAAGACAGCGGCTGATGTAACGTCGCTCAAACTCGCGCCGGTCCTCCCGAAAGTCGGCAGTGAACGGAACATTCAAGCCATCACCGGTTGTCGCTTGTTCCGCAGCCTTTGTGCGCTGCACTCCCGGTATGATCTCTTCCGGCAAATCCTCCGCGCGCAACTCTTCGCCTTCAGCCATGATGACGGCACGATCAATCGTGTTCTTTAATTCACGCACATTCCCAGGCCAGTCATAGTCGACCAGGCGCCGCAACGCACTCTGTGCGATCTGCCGCAACGGCAAGCTGTAACGCTCCGCCGCAGTGCGCGTGAACTGTTCTGCAAGCAATGGAATATCTTCGCGCCGATCGCGTAGCGGCGGAATATCGATCGTCACGACGCGCAAACGATAAAAAAGATCAGCGCGGAAATTTCCCTTCTCGATTTCTTGTTCGAGCGGACGGTGCGTTGCGCTCACGATGCGCACATCCACCGGAATGGAATCGTTGCTTCCCAGACGTTCAATTCGTCTTTCTTCTAAAGCGCGCAGCAACTTCGCCTGCACGTTGGAACTCATGTCGCCAATCTCATCGAGGAAAAGTGTGCCGCCGTTTGCCTGTTCAAATTTTCCCTGCCGGCGGGCTGCAGCCCCAGTAAAAGCGCCCTTTTCGTGGCCAAACAACTCGGACTCGATCAGCTCGGAAGGCAGGGCCGCGCAGTTGACGGCGACAAATGCACCCACGCTCCTGGCACTATTTTTTTCGTGAAGCTCGCGCGCGACGAGTTCTTTGCCGGTGCCTGATTCACCGCGCACCAGGACCGTCGCGTCGGTCTCGGCAACCTTCTCGATCATTGAACGCACGCGCTGCATGCCTTCGGAGTTTCCGATCAACGCGCCACGTTGCGAACGTTCAACTTCAATGCGACGCCGCAACGAAACGTTCTCGCGCCTCAGCTGAATTGTCTCGGCTGCGTTTTTTACAACCAGGCGGAGGTCGTCCAGTTCGAATGGTTTTGCCAGGTAGTCGTAGGCGCCGGCTTTCACTGCTTCAACGGCCATGCGCTCGGAGCCATGTGCGGTAATAATAATCACCAGCGGCGGGTTACCATTTGCGTTTGCAGGCGATTGCAGCTCGCGTAAAAACTCAAGCCCGCTCATTCCGGGAAGGTTTACATCGAGCAACAACAAGTCAGCCGGCGACTGTCGCAATAACGCTCGCGCCGCTTCGGCGGACTCAGCTTCCGACACGATGTAGCCGAACGTAGTTAAGCCGCGGCGAATGCCATATCGCGACGCCTCTTCGTCATCTACAATCAGTAATCGCAACTTTTCTTGTTTCACCTTTCGCGTAGTTTAAAACTCTAAAGGTGAATTTCCCTAGCGCATGGCGTGCCAGAGAGTTATACAAACGGGCAGAACCCGTTTTCGGGCTTTCGATTCAATTGGTACTGCAATATAATTCGGGCCCATTTAAGAAGTGTCCCGTCCTGGTGACTAAAGCGACTTGCTACTCCCATGGCCGCTCTAATCCTGAGCGACAACAAAGACATCGAGTCGCGGCAATTAACCCTAGGCAACCTGGTGAGTGCGTTTGAACTTAAAGTCTCTTAGTACCAAAGGGCTCTCGAACCGCAGGCTGCGACTCGCTGAATCAGTCGATGATCGGATGATTGGGCTGATAAGGCTCATCCTTGCCTCGGCGGCCCTGCTGATCATCTACCTGGACCCGGCTGAACCCGATCGGTTTGTGCCGGCGACTTATACGGCATTAGCTGTCTATTTCATTTACAGTCTTGTCCTCTATCTAACAGCTCGCTTTAAGGAGCCCAAACTCAAATGGCGGTTCACCTGGGCGCATTGGGTCGATGTGTTCTGCTATACGGTTCTAATTGCGCTTAGTAGCGGAACGAACAGTATCTTCTTTTCCTTTTTCTATTTCTCAATATTGATCGCTTCGTTCCGCTGGGGTTTCCGTTCCGGCATGCTGGTCACCCTGGTCTCAACGATCCTTTTCACCACTGTGGGTTACCTAAGTGCGCCTGTTTCTTTTGACCTTAACCGGTTTCTCTTCCGGCCTATAAGCTTGCTGGCGCTGGGATACATGACGGCCTACTGGGGCGGCTTCGAACTCGAACTGAGACGCCGGCTGAAGTTCTTAAGAGATGTGACGCGCTTATCAAACCCGCGTTTTGGAGTTGACCGCACGATTCACCTGGCGCTGGAGCAGCTTCGCGCGTATTACGATGCAGACTTGTGTATGTTGATTGAATGTCGCGAGGAGAATAGTGCTGGCAATATTCGGCGCATATCACGTAGCGGTGAGAATTCCGGGGTTGCGCCCATTAGCGCAGAGGCGGCGGCAATCTTCCTTTCCGTCCCTCCCGGTCATGCGCTCATTCAGAGGAGAAGATCTCACACGCCCCTGATATATGACATCGAAGCGAATGAGATTCTGAAGAGCAGCGCAAAGAACGAAGCCCTCGTCAATATTCTTGAATCGAAACCCTTCCTATCCGTACCTATCAACTATCGCAGCGAAACAATTGCGCGCCTATATGTTGTCGGCGGGCGCGCTGACTTTCGACCTACCGAAGTGGACTTCATTCTTCAGGCAGTCGAGCAGCTGATTCCGGTGTTGGACAATATTCGGCTAGTCGATAGTCTGGCCTCAAACGCAGCGGAGCGGGAGCGCGAAAGAATCGCTCGAGACCTTCATGATAGCGTGGTGCAACCTTACATCGGACTGCAACTCGGGTTAGCGGCCATCGGTAAGAAAGTTGAGAGGGGCGATAGCGATGTTGCGTCAGCAATAAACTCATTAGTGGATCTGACGACGAAAGGTCTTGCTGAATTGCGTCATTATGTAGGAGAGATAAAAACGGGAGAACGAGATACGAACACACTGCTGATTCCGGCGATCCGCCGTTTCGCTGCCAGATTTTCGGAAGCTACCGCGATCAAAGTTAACGTTGAGGCAGGGGACCACTTAAGCGTAAGCGATCGACTGGCAGCCGAGTTGTTTCAGATGATTACAGAAGGCCTCAGTAATGTCCGGCGTCACACCGAGGCGAGCGTTGCTACCATAGTTCTAGTGGAATCCGATGAAGATATGACTTTAAGAATAGAAAATGACTCGAACGATCGGGTACTTCCCTTTCACCCGCGCTCGCTTGCCGAGCGTGCCGCTTCCTTGGGCGGTGTTTTGACAGTTGATTTAAATGGCAGGAAAAACACCATTGTAAATATTCAGATACCTTTATGACCGACCCAAACAAAGCCCCCCTTCGAGTTCTGATAGTGGACGACCACGACATCGTATGTGCCGGTTTGCGCATGCTTATACAGAATGCCGGTATCGAGGTGGTGGGAACGGCCAGCAATGCCGCTGCGGCACTTGAACTGGCGTCGCGGTTATCGCCGGACGTGATCCTCCTGGACCTCGACCTGGCTGGTGAAGATGGTCTGGCCTTGTTGCCTGAGTTGCGCGAAGCGGCAAAACAGACCCGCGTCCTCATCCTTACCGGCGTGCGGGATGTGGAAGCTCATCGAAGTGCGATCAGGATGGGCGCCATGGGTGTCGTGCTGAAGTCCCAGGCGGCTGAGATCCTTATTAAGGCGATAGAAAAAGTGTTTGCCGGGGAGATATGGGTTGACCGGGCCACCATGGGAGATGTGCTGAGCGAAATGACTCGGAGGCAGTCGAATGCGCCGGATCCGGACGAACAAAAAATCAAGACACTCACCGAGCGCGAGCATCAGGTCATTGCGCTAATCGCTGAAGGTCTCAAGAACAAGCAAATCGCCAAGCGCTTATTCATCAGTGAAACCACGGTCACGCACCACCTAAGCTCCATCTTTTCAAAACTCGAGGTAACTGATCGCCTGGAACTGGTTATCTATGCCTTTGGCCATAGCCTGGCCCGCATTCCGAAGTGATGCCTATCAGAGCCCTCGACCCGCCGGTTCAAACCTCAGATCGATACTCTTTGTCTCTGCAGTTATTTTTGACTTTCTCGTCCCCACATTAATAAGCGCAGGGCTTTATCAGCGCAGGGCTCGATGGCCCCTCCGTCGCTGTGCCTCCGTTGGGGCTGCGTTTTGTCGCGCTCAATTAGTTGAGGTATGGAGGAAACTCGGCAGGCGACTGCTTGCTGACGTGGCAGGATTCTGCCAGCAAAATTGGCAGAACCAATCGTTGCACGGCAATTGAAAGGTAACTATTATCTCATCGCAATCGAATCATAATGAACTACGAAACTTCGTCGTTGGCGGATCCAATGGTGGACAAAGAAGAAAGCACGCTCGATCTGCATATCGACGAACTGATTGCAGATGGTGAAGCCACTAACTTCGGTGTACGCACCCAGGAACGCCGGAAAAAAGCCCGGATCAGCGAACCCTTCCCCGCCCGAATTTGGGGAATCGATTCGGGCGAATTGCCGTTTAACGTCGACGGCGTTTTGGAGAACATTAGTTCAACAGGTGTGTACTTGAAGACCCAGCGCAACGTAGACGTTGGCAGCGATGTGAAATTGATAGTGCATCTTTTGAGCGCTCCCGCGTCCGGTGTAACGGCGTCTCTCCAGGGCCGCGTTCTGCGAAACGAACCGCAGGACGACGGCCGGTTCGGACTGGCCATCGTCGTCGACAAGCATCGATTTCTTTGATTTTCGTTGGTCGCGTTTGGACCAACAGTTGCGATGGCTTAGGAGTCTTAAGGTAATTCGTCGTTTCAAACATCCTTAAGATCAAGTTCCAGCGGTTTCAAGGGGTTTTGCTTTGGCAGAAGCAATCACTCTCTTTCGCGGTTACCTTTTCGGATAGGTGAGCTATCTGGCGAGATAGGGTTAACCGGTTAGTTCGATACCAGCGCACTAATTCAGTCTAAACATTCTTCTGCCGCTTTACGGTAACTGATATTTGAACTAAGGCCGCTGCTGAACGCTCTCAACATAAGTCTCACATTCGCCCAAATTGGGAGCAGACAGCTTGATTCTAATCCCCATGCCCCTTCCGGTCGCGTCCGGTGGTTGATGGGTTTAACCAACACCGGATCACCCGGTTTCAGAAGGAGAGAAAGATTTATGAGCAACAACACCCCTAAAACTTCTTGGCCCCAAGGCTTGAGAATTAGACCGCGGGTAACATTCATTGCGTTGGCAGCTTTTGCGCTACTGGCTATCGCAGCCTCCAGCGCGTTTATGGCGGCCCCATTGAGTGGCGCGATCTACACCACAGATATCAACTGCGGTGGCGTCGACATCAACATCTACCCGGACAAGGATGCAGTTTATCTTAATGGTGGTCCCAACGGGCCTGGTGGACCGGGACTGCCCGAAGGAAATTACTATGTCAGAGTAACGGAACCGGATGGCACGCCGCTCGGCTCCAGTATCGACGGACCGGCGGGCGATCAGCCCGTGCATGTTAATGCAAATGGTCTCTTCGCCACCTGCTACCAATTATCGTCAATCGTAACACCTGCGCCAGGTGGTGGTCCCGGGTATAACGATACGACCAACAACGGCGACGAATACAAAGTGTGGGTCTGCGCCGACGCAAACTTCACCGAGAGTCAGTGCAAAACTGACAACTTCAAGGTTAAGAGTAATGATGGTGGTGGTACCGGCGATGGGATTCTTCAGGTTCTGAAGTTTTACGATGCCGATCAGGATGGCGAAAAGGACCCTGACGAGCCATATCTAGAAGGTTGGAAGTTTGATTTGGGTTCCCTTACGCCGGGCGCTTCTACCTTTACAAATCCGCTCAGCACCTCTTTCTCGGCGAGTGTTAACCCAGGTACGTACACGGCGACAGAGCGCGATACCATTGAGACAAATTGGTTTGCCTCAACATCCAAGACGCTAAGTGCGCTGGTCGTTTTGAATGACACTTCAACGATCGAATTCGGTAACTACTGCACTTTGACGCCTGGAGGTCACACAATAGGCTTCTGGTCGAACAAGAACGGGCAGAACCTGGAGGATGCCGCTGATTTCACAGAACTCAATGCCCTTTGTCTCGTGAATGCTACCGGCTCAAACGTAGACTTCACCTCGGGTGTTCTTAATACTAACAAGAAGAACCTCAACATTTGGTTGTTAGATGCCAAAGCGACGAACATGGCCTACATGCTCTCCGCTCAGCTCGCGGCGACCGAACTCAGCGTAAATCACGGCTTCACAAACGCATCCGTTATAGTGGA